>NZ_JBIRUL010000005.1:0-384060 GCF_044335095.1 Streptomyces sp. NPDC020597
AGGAAGATCGGCAGCGGCATCAGGGTCGGCGTCTCGTCGGAGGCGTAGCCGAACATCAGGCCCTGGTCACCGGCGCCCTGACGGTCCAGCTCGTCTGCTTCCCCACCCGCGGCGGACCCCGCGACGCGGGACTCGTACGCCGTGTCGACGCCCTGCGCGATGTCGGCGGACTGCGCGCCGATGGACACCGAGACGCCGCAGGAGGCGCCGTCGAAGCCCTTCTTGGAGGAGTCGTAGCCGATCTCAAGGATCTTGTCGCGGACCAGCTGGGGGATCGGCGCGTAGGCCTTGGTGGTGACCTCGCCGGCCACGTGCACCAGACCGGTCGTGATCAGGGTCTCGACGGCGACCCGGGATGCCGGGTCCTCACGCAGCAGGGCGTCGAGGACGGTGTCGCTGATCTGGTCAGCGATCTTGTCGGGATGACCCTCGGTCACGGACTCCGAAGTGAACAGGCGACGAGGCATGATTCTCCTGGGGTACCGCGGCGCCCCCCGACGGGACACCGCACAGAACGGACGGTTCGGGTTCCTGCGCCTGCTGCCTGCGGTTCAGACCAGGTGCCGGCGCATCCAGTCGGCCAGTACGCCGGAGGCCACCGCGGCAGCCTCGGGCCAGGCCCGCTCGGCGGACTCGTCGGCCTGGTCGCTGACGTACTTGACGATCCGCACCGGCAGCCCGAACCGCTCGGCCACGGAGGCGATCGCGTAGCCCTCCATGTCGACCAGGTCGGCCCGCTCGGCCAGCAGCGTGCGGGTGCGGCCGTCGGCGACGAAGCAGTCACCGGTGGCCAGTGTCGGCCCGGGTTCGGACCGTACGGTGAGCGGACGGCCGTAGCAGACTCCGCTGAGCCGGTGGAGAACCTCGTCCCGCAGGTCGTGCTGAATGACCCGGGACACCTCCACGGCGCCGCTCAGCGAGCCGCCCAGCGACCCGGCCGTGCCGAGGTTGACGATCTCCCGCGGACGCGCGGACGACAGTGCCCACGCGAGCTCCACGGAAGCCCGCACCTTCCCCATTCCGGTGATCAGCACGGGAAGGCTGTCGTCGAAGTGCGTCGCCTCCGCCTCGGCCGCCGTCACGATCAACGGAAGGTCAGGACGTATGCGACCTCGGAGACGAGCCGTGAAGGCGGCTTCGGGCAGGGCGGGGAGCAGCACGGGATTCCTGTTCGGGAGGGGCGCCGTTCGAGACGGGCCGATGTCAGGCGTTCCGGACGGTCAGCAGGGTGACCAGCAGCGCCATCACGGCGAGCGCGCTCGGCGCGACGAGTCCCTTGCGGTCGCTCGCCCGGAGATGGAAGACCACGGCGCCGCAGAAGTACAGGAACACCCCTGTGCCGGCGGCGATCCCGAGGGGCGGGTAGGCCAGCCCGGCGAGCAGCCCCGAGGCCCCGGCGATCTCCACCGAGGCCAGCCGGGGCAGCCACGAGTGCGGCACGCCCACTGCCTGCATCGCGGTCACTATGGACTCCTGGCGTCGCAGCTTGCCGAATGCCGAGACCAGGAGAACCAGCGACACAACGATGGTGAGGGATGTGTAGTTCATGGACGGGGGTCTCCGGTGGACGAGGCGGCGAGGGACCGTGCAGTGACGGCCGTTCCCATGTTTGCCGCGATCGGTCCAGGAGATCCCTAGTGCTGGAGTCCGCACTCAGCGGGTGCACGAGCCGCCGGCAGGGTGGTTCGGGTGCTCGGGGTGACGGCGGGCTCTGCCCACTCGTCGATTACGACGGCGATATCCGGGCATCCGAGGACGAAGTCAGCACCGGATCGTGGGCCCGCGCCGAGACGGGAAGGATTGATCGCGGATGTGCCTGCTGTGAGACCGCTCACGGTGGCATACTCCAAGGAGACTCATGTCTGCCCAAGCCGCCGTGTTTTTCTCAGTGGACTGCATCCTGGTCAGGGGAAGCAGCCTGTCCCGCCTCGTCGAGGAACGCCTCGGACTGAGCGGGGCCTCGAGCGTGCATGAAAGCCATGCGACCGACGCCGTACGCTGGGCGGCCATCCCGGAGAACGCACTGCACACCCAGCTCGCGGGACTGCCCATGATCCCCGGAATCGAGGAGACCACGAAGTGGTGCTGGAGCAACGGCCTGGTGCCGGTCGTCTCCAGCCTCACCTGGACCCCGATCGGCGCGCACCTCGCCGAGCGGTTCGGTTTCCACTCCTATTCGGGGCGCTGCCTGGACGCGAGAAACGGCAGGTTCACGGGCCTGGCAGGCTGTCCGTACACGCCCGCGGACCAGGTCGAGTTCATCCGGCGCCGTGCGGACGATCTCGGGGTCGCGCCGCACGACTGCGCGGCCGTGGGCGCGTGCCCGACCGACGGACCGCTCTTCGGCTCGGTGGGCCTCGCCGTCGCCTTCAACGCCCCGTCGGAGGTGAGCGCACTCGCGACCACCTCAGTCGAGGGAGATGACCTGCGCGCCGTGATACCCGCGTTGCAGCGTCTGACCGCCAGCAGGGTCTGAGCGACGGCGCTCGACCCGCGAGTCGGCGGGACGGCGTCGCGTCGTCCGGGTCGTCCTCCCCCGGCCGGTGCGCTTTCTCCGGACGTCGCTCTCCCGAGGCGGCAGGGATGCCGAGCCGGCTCGACGACGCCGGCCGGTGCCGCCCTCGTGGCCGCATGGCGCGGGCACGACGGTCCCGCAGCCTGCCCTGCTTCGCGGACACGTCCGGAGGCCGTGAGCAGCGCCTGTCGGCACTTCCGTCCTTCCCTGCCCGAACTGCACAGGCCTCCCGCCCTCACTGCGGCTGCTCCCGCGAATTCCGGTTGCGCGGCCATTGACACGACGCCTGCACCGGGGCCAGGATCACGCCTGCAAACACTGGATTGAAACGATTCAAGAACTCGGAAGAAACAATTCCGCCCTGCCTCGACCCCGGGCTGCCGACGCGTCTGCCGCCCTCTCCGCTCTCCGCACATCCCTAGGAGCCCGCTATGCACGATGTGACGCGCCGTAACATTCTGCGCTCGGCCATAGGCGTGGCCCTGGCCCCCACTCTGGGTTCCTTGATGCTGCCCGGGGTGGCGCCGACGGCGTCCGCGGCGGTCTCGTGGACCGCGAAGTGGATCTGGGCTCCGTCCAGTACGACGAACCAGTGGGTGGCGTTCCGCAGAACGTTCACCCTGGGCGCCGCTCCCTCGAAGGCCATCACCCAGATCGCGGCGGACTCCAAGTACTGGCTGTGGGTGAACGGCGCCCTGGTGGTCTTCGACGGCGGACTCAAGCGCGGCCCGAACCGTACGGACACCTACTACGACGAGATCGACCTGGCCCCGTACCTGACCAGCGGCAGCAACACGGTGGCGCTGCTGGTGTGGTACTTCGGCAAGGAGGGCTTCTCGCACAGCAGCAGCGGCAAGGGCGGTCTGCTGTTCCAGTCCGACATCACGACCTCCTCCACCACCACCCGCGTGGTCAGCGACACCGGCTGGAAGCACACGGTCCACCCGGGCTACTCGAACAACACCAGCGGCACCCAGGTCAACTTCCGGCTGCCGGAGTCGAACGTCTACTACGACGCGCGCAACGCCACCGCCATGGCCGACTGGCAGTCCGCCGGCTTCGACGACAGCGCCTGGAGCGCGCCCACCGACTTCGGCGCCGCCGGCGCCGCTCCCTGGAACGGCCTCGTCCAGCGTCCGGTCCCGCAGTTCCGGTACTCCGGCCTGAAGTCCTACACCAACGATGCCTCGCTGCCGGCCACCGGCCAGGGCTCCACAGCGATCTCGGCCTCCCTGCCGTCCAACATTCAGGTCACGCCGTACCTGAAGGTGAACGCCCCGGCCGGCGCGGTGATCGGCGTCCAGACCGACCACTACGACGACGGCAAAGGCCTGGTCGGCATCGACCAGAAGACCATCTTCAACGTCCGCGCCACCTACGTCTGCACCGGCGGGGTCCAGGAGTTCGAACCGCTGGCCTGGATGAGCGGTACGGCGGTGAAGTACACCATTCCCACGGGTGTGACGATCGTGGACCTCAAGTACCGGGAGTCCGGATACGACACGGACTTCGCCGGATCGTTCACCAGCGATGACGCCTTCCTCGACACCGTGTGGGCCAAGGCCGCCCGCACCATGTACGTCAACATGCGGGACAACTACATGGACTGCCCCACCCGTGAGCGCGGCCAGTGGTGGGGCGATGTGGTCAACCAGCTGAAGGAGGGCTTCTACACCTTCGACACCAGGTCCCACGAGCTGGGCAAGAAGGCCATCTCGCAGCTGACCTCCTGGCAGAAGGACACCGGGGCGCTCTACTCCCCGATGCCCTCGACCATCTGGACCGCCGAACTGCCCAACCAGATGCTCGCCTCGGTGTGGTCGTTCTGGACGTTCCACCTCTACACCGGCGACACGAGCACGGTCACCGCCGCCTACCCGGCGGTGAAGAAATACCTGGACCTGTGGAGCCTGGGCGGCGACGGCCTGGTGTCCCACCGCGCCGGGGACTGGGACTGGCAGGACTGGGGCAGCAACATCGACACCCGGATCCTGAACAACTGCTGGTACTACCTGGCCCTGGACACCGCCGCCAGGCTCGCCGACCTCAGCGGCAACACCGGCGACGTCGCCGGATGGCAGGCCCAGCGCACCAGCATCAAGGCCAACTTCGACACCCTGCTGTGGAACTCCACCAAGAACGAGTACCGCTCGCCCGGCTACACCGGCGACACCGACGACCGGGCCAACGCCCTCGCCGTCGTCGCGGGCCTGGCCGCCCCCAGCCACTACCCGGCGATCACCGACGTGCTGCGCACCCACCTCAACGCCAGCCCCTACACGGAGTTCTACGTCCTGGAGGCGCTGTACCTGATGGGCGCGGCCACCGTCGCCGAGGAGCGGATGCGCAACCGCTACGCCGCCCAGGCCGCCGACCCCGCCTGCCACACCCTGTGGGAGGTGTGGGTCAAGGCGGACGGTACCGACAACCATGCCTGGAACGGCGGTCCGCTGTACGCGCTGTCCGCCTACGCCGCCGGCGTGCGCCCCACCACGGCGGGCTGGGAGACGTACGAGGTGATCCCGCAGACCGGCACCCTCACGAAGATCAACACGGTGACGCCGACCGTCGCGGGCGACATCCGCTTCGGCATCACCCGTGACGGAACCCAGGCCACGCTGACGCTCACCTCACCGGACGGGACGACCGCCCGGGTGGGCGTGCCCACCTACGGCGGCTCCCAGCCCGTCATCAAGGCCAACGGCACCACCGTCTTCACCGGCGGCTCCTCCACCGGCAGCGTCAGCGGTCTCAGCTATGACGGCAAGGACTCCTCGTACGTCTACTTCAAGGTTCAGCCGGGCACCTGGACGTTCACGGCCACAGGCACCGGCCGCCTCGACAACCTCGCCCTGAACCGGCCGGTCACCAGCAACAACAGCCTGGAGAACACCAACTGGGGCAGGAACCGGCTCACCGACGGCAAGCTCACCAGCGTGTCGGGCGCCAGGGGATACACCAGCAACGAGTTCACCTCCGCCGACGTCAGCGCGAACCCCGTCTGGGTGGAGATCGACCTCGGAGCCGACACCGACCTCGACGCCGTACGCCTCTTCCCCCGCACCGACACCCCGGCCGCCGGGGGAGGGACCGCGGGCTTCCCCGTCGACTTCACCATCCAGACCCGCCCCGACGGATCCAGCACCTACGCCACCGCCCGCACCGTCACCGGCCAGCAGAACCCCAACGGAGCGGTCCAGACGTACGGCTTCAAGACCGCCACCGCCCGCTACGTCCGCCTGCAGGCCACCAAGCTCGGAGCCGCCGCGTCCGACGAGTCCAGCAAGTTCCGTCTGCAACTCGCCGAACTCACCGTCCCCACCGCCGCGACGACCGTGAAGGCCAACTACACGCTGGAGAACGGCGACTGGGGCAAGACCCGGCTGCTGGAGGGCACCACCACCAGCGTCGCCGGCGCCAAGGGCTTCACCAGCATCGACTTGCCGGCCGCCGACGTCAGTGCGACACCCGTGTGGATCGAGGTCGACCTCGGCGCCGACCGGTCCATCGGCTCCGTCACCCTGTATCCGCGCACCGACACCAGCGGCGCCGGCGGCGGCACCGCGGGCTTCCCCGTCGACTTCACACTCCAGACCCGCCCCGACGGCTCCACCACCTACACCACGGCCCGTACCGTCACCGGCCAGGCCAACCCGAGCGGAGCCGCCCAGACCTACACACTCACCTCCGTCACCGGCCGCTACCTGCGTCTGACGGCGACCAGACTCGGCGCCGCCGCCTCCGACGAGAGCACCAGGTTCCGTCTGCAACTGGCTGAGATCGGCATCAAGTAACACGCCACCACCACCACGGGTCACCCCCTGGTGAAGGCCTGTGGAGACCTGCCGACGGTGGCCACGCCGGGACGGGAAGTGCTGCGAGTCCGCGGACGAGGCGAGTGCGGCGCTACTCGAGTCGTTCGGGCGGTACGGCGAGTCGGAATCCGGGGAACCGGGTCAGTACCGCTCGCAGGCGATCTCCGCTTCCGCCTTGGCCAGGGAAGCGCCGACGCAGCGGTGCCGGTCGCAGTGAGGCGCAGCCCAAGCAGGGAAATACGGCACGGGGCTTGTGCGTCGGGAATTGGCATCTCGCCGGGTCAGCGCACCCTTCCACGAGGCTTGAGCGGCCCCGGCGGCAGTTCCGGAGCGCGCAGCGGGGCGCCGTCGTAGCCCTTGACCTCCCCGAACCGGGACCCCGTCATCCAGTCCTCGCGCGCCTGTTCGATCTCGGCGTGGCTGCGGCCGACGAAGTTCCACCACATGACCAGTTCCTCCTCGAACGGCTCGCCGCCGAGGAGCATCAGCCCGGAGTCGGACTCCGCGCGCAGCGGCAGTTCGGTGCGGCCGCAGCCGAGGTAGAGCAGGGAACCGGGGTGCAATGGGACGCCGTCCACATGGACCTCGCCGGACATCGACAGCACGCCGTACTCGAAGTCGGGCTCGAGCGGCAGCCGTACGTCCGCGCCCTGGGCGAGCGTGAGGTCGGCGCCCACGAGGGGGGTGTACGCCGTGCCGGGTGAGACGGCTCCGTCCAGGCCGCCGAGGAGCACGGTGGCCCGGAGGCCGGGGGCCGTGACGAGGGGCAGGTCGGGGTGGTGCTCGAAGTGGGGGTCGGTGTGCCGGTGCGCGTCCGGCAGCGCCACCCACAGCTGGGCGCCGTGCAGATACCGGGCGTGCGAGCGCGGGCTCTCCTCGGAGTGGCTGATGGCGCGCCCCGAGGTCATCAGCCCGAGTTCCCGGGGCCGGACCGTCTGGAGGCTGCCGGTGGAGTCGCGGTGCAGCACCTCGCCCTCGTGCAGCCAGCTCACGGTCTGCAGACCCATGTGCGGGTGCGGCGGGACCTGCATGCCCGGTTCGTCGGCGATGTCGTCGGGGCCGTAGTGGTCGACGAAGGCCCAGGCGCCGATCATGCGCCGCCCCAGGTTCGGCAGCAGCCGCCGTACCTCGGTCGATCCGCCGAGCTGCACATGGCGGGGGCTCAGCAGCTCGCGGACGGGCTCGGCGACGACGAAGCCACGGCCGCCGCACACGCTCGGCACGGGCGAGCGGTCAAGGTTGCTCATGCGCACCAACCTAGCGGTCGGGCGCGTGGGCGTGCAGCGGGGCAAGGGGGCCGTGTTCCGGCGCGGCGCCCCCTGACGGGCTCCGGCCCCCTCAGTCGTCGAGGGCGGCGGCGAGTTCGGTGGTGGCCTGCACCATCTCGGCGTCGGGTCCGGGCTCACGGAGCAATTGACGCAGCACGTCGCGCTGGGCGTGGACGGCGTCGCGGGCCTCGCGCTCCCACCCCACGT
The DNA here is from genome assembly GCF_044335095.1 of Streptomyces sp. NPDC020597. NCBI lineage: Bacteria > Bacillati > Actinomycetota > Actinomycetes > Kitasatosporales > Streptomycetaceae > Streptomyces > Streptomyces sp. NPDC020597. Next base: position 7,806 of record NZ_JBIRUL010000005.1, read on the forward strand.
AGTCGTCGGGGTGGTGGTGCAGCTTGGGGTACACGGCGGCGGTGGTCTCCCACTGCCGGGCGTCGGCGATGCTCTTGAGCAGGCGCAGTATCTCCGCGCGGCACGTCACCTGGGGGAGCCGCACGAGTTCCCAGAGGAAGGGCACCGTGGCCGCCGTCGCCTGATCGACGACGAAACCGAACTGGCAGATGCGTCGCCGCAGTTGACCCAGTGCCGGGCCGGCGCTGTCGGCGTCGCCGCGGGCCAGCGTGGTGAGCAGGGAAGGGATGGCCGCGGCGGAACCGGTGGAGTCCTTGATCTCGGGCCACGGCACGTGTCCCAGGCCTGCGAGCGGGGTGGTTCTCTTCGTGGCAGTCATGTCGGGAGTCAGGGTCGGCGTCAGGGGTCAGGAAAGGGGGCGGGTCGGCAGCATGGCCCAGACGGTCTTGCCCACGGGGAAACGGCGGGTCCATCCCCAGTGCTCCGAAAGGGCTTCGACGATGTGCAGTCCGCGGCCGTGCTCGAGGAGGTCGTCCGTGGACTGCGGGCAGACGGGCAGGCTGTCGCTCGGGTCGGTGACGGCGCACACCAGGTGTGAGCGTCGCAGGGTGAGTCTGAGCCGAACGGGGAACCGGTCCGTCCCGGTGTGGGGGAGGGCGTGCAGGACCGCGTTGGCGGCCAGTTCGGTGACGACGGTGATGGCGTCGTCGCCGCAATGGCCGAGGGACCAGCAGTCCAGCGTGCGATGGGTGAAGTCGCGTGCCCGGGCGAACCCCTCGCCGCTGCCCGTGAGGTGCAGGACGGCGGTTCTGGGCGAGTCGCGGACGGAGACGGACTCATGACTTCGCAACTGCGCAGGTGATGACACGGTGCATCTCCCTGAGGTGACGTCAGAACGGGGCGCCGGAAGAGCGGTTGACGACAGGGCTATTATCCACGCTGACGATGTCCTCGTGCAATTTCACGGGAAATTGCGCACACGCATGAGGAGAGTGCGATGCCGTCAGTGCCGAACGGAGTGCGGGCGAGCTCGCTGGGCGCGCGCTGGATCAAGAGCAGCCACAGCAACGCCGAGGGCAACTGTGTCGAGGTCGCGGCCCTGGACGGGGGAGGTGTCGCGCTGCGCAACTCCCGTGATCCCGACGGGCCCGCGCTGGTCTACACGCCGGCGGAGGTCGCCGCGTTCGTGGCCGGAGCCAAGGGCGGGGAGTTCGACCACCTGGTGTGAAGGCCTCGTGAAGACCTGGTGGGCGTCACCGGGCTTGACGGACCGGAGCCGCTCGGGCCGGGCGGAACGGCCGAAGAAGGGCCGCCGCAGACGGGCCGGCCGTAGGATCCGACGGGCCCGAAGGACTCGAAAGGGGCTCAATTCCCCTGCCGTATGCGGCTGGAGGGCTTCGGATGCGATACTTTCGGTCTGTCGTCTGCCGGTCCACGGGGAGTCAGGATGTCTGCCGAGTCGCCTCGCGTCTCCCGCCTCGAACCCTATCTGAACCGGGGTGAGCCCGCCCCGACCTTGCTGAAAATGCTGGTCGGCGTACAGCTGGCGGGTATCCGGGAGGACACCGGCCTCTCCCAGGAACAGGCCGCGCGCTCCCTCGGGTTCAGCCCGGCGAAGCTGTCGCGCATCGAGGCAGGAAAGGGGCGCAGGCCGCCCGTCGAGGCGGACGTCCGCGCGCTCCTGTCGCTGTACAAGACCGAGGACCACGAGGCCGCCGTGCTGCTGCGACTGCTGCGGCAGGCGGGGGAGCCGGGCTGGTGGCAGCGCTACGACAAGCGGCTGATGCCCGAGTGGTTCGACCGGCTGGTGGGGCTGCAGGAGGCCGCCACGGCGATCCGTACCTTCGAGATCCAGTACGTGCCGGGTCTGTTCCAGACGCCCGCGTACGCGCGCGCCGTCGTGGAGCGCGGGCTGCCGTCGGCGACGCCACGGGAGGTGGAGCGCCGGGTCGAACTGCGGACCCGGCGCACCGAACTGCTGCGGCGGCCGGACGCCCCGCAGGTGTGGGCCATCCTCGACGAGTCGGTGCTGCTGCGGGTGCTGGGCAGCCGCGAGGTGATGCGGGAGCAGCTCGCCCACCTGGTGGCGCTGGCCGCCCTGCCCCATGTCACCGTCCAGGTGGTGCCGCTGGACGTCACCCACGCCTCGGCGCCCGCCATACCGGTCACCTATCTGCGCTTCCCCGGCGTCGACCTGCCCGACGTCGTCTATCTGGAGCAGATCAGGAGCGCCACCTTCCTCGAGGACCGGGACGAGACGGAGGAGTACCGGGTCGCTCTGGACCGGCTGGCCGACGAGGCGCTGAACCCGCGTGAGTCCGTCGCGCTTCTGGAGTCCACCGTGCGGCAGCGCTATCCCTGACCTGAGGCGGCCTCCCCGGGCGGCCGGCGCGCCCCGGGGATGTCAGCCCAGTCGGCCGACGCCGCCGAACTCTATCCACTCCAGGGTGAGCTGACGGGGCGCCACCTCGGTGTCCGGTCGCCAGGCGGAGACCTCGACCAGCCCGGGGTGCAGGATCTCCAGGCCCTCGAACAGCGCGGCCACGTCCTTCTCCTGGCGCACCCGGCCCCAGTGGCCCTGGGTGGCCTTGTCCATGAAATCGGTGACGAACGCCCTGACCTCGGCGTCCTCGCTGACCAGCTGGCACATCACCAGACAGCTGCCCGGGGCGAGACGTTCGCCGACCCGGCGCACCACCGCCTGCGGCCCGTCGCTCTCATTGTCGGGGATGCAGTGGAAGACCGAGTTGAACAGCACGGCGACCGGCTGTGAGAAGTCGATCAGCCGCCGCGTCTCGTCGTGGTCGAGGACGGCGTCCGTGTCGCGCAGGTCGGCGTGGATGACGGCGGTCCGCTCGTCCTGCTCCAGCAGGGCCCTGCCGTGCACGAGGACCATGGGGTCGTTGTCGACGTAGACGACGCGCGCGCCCGGGTCGACGCGCTGGGCGACCTGGTGCACGTTGTCCTGCGTGGGCAGGCCGGAGCCGTGGTCGAGGAACTGCCTGATCCCGTGCTCCTGCGCCAGGGTCCGCACGGCCCGCTGCAGGAAGCGCCGGTTGTTCAGCGCGAGGGCGCGGGTGCTGGGGACGACCTTGTCGAGCTCCTCGCAGGCGGCGCGGTCGGCCGCGTAGTTGTCCCTGCCGCCCAGATAGTGGTCGTACATGCGCGCGGCCGTCGGGATCGTTTCATCGATCTTCGTGGACAGCTGCTTGCCCGGCTGCATCTCGTCCCCCAGAGGGTTCCCGCCGTGCCACGGACTGGCGCGACCGCCAACCCATCCTAGGGACAAGCCAGTTGACCCCACCACCCTCTCCGGCGACGGTTCCCCGCGAGACGTCCGGCCACTCTCGACGCCCGTCCGATTGGACGACTGGTCCAATGGCTGGACTCATGGTCTAATCGATGTATGGAGAACCAGGCGCCGCGGACCCCGCGGGAAGAGGAACGGGAACGGGAGCGGGACGTGATCCTGCGCGCCCTGATCCCTCTCGTCGACGGCATCGCCGCGACCTTCGGCCCGGTGTGCGAGGTGGTGCTGCACGACTACCGGCGTCCGGAGGCGTCCGTCGTCGCCGTCGCCGGGGCGGTGACCGGACGGACGGTCGGCGGCGCCATGAGCGAGATCGGCATGCGCGTCCTCGCCCGCGGGGACGCCGCCGCGGACGAACTGAACTACGTCACCCGCACCGGCGCCCGAAAGCTGGTGAAGTCTTCCACGATGGTGCTGCGCGACTCCACGAACGCGGTCTTCGGCGCCCTCTGCGTCAACGTGGACGTCACCGAGGTGGACCGGGCCCGTACGGTGCTGGCCGCACTCGCGGGGACGGCGACCGGGCCCTCCGACCCGCCGGCGACCACGTTCGGCGACGACATCGACTCCGTCGTGGACGCCCTCCTCGACGCCCATCTGCTGCGCCAGGACCAGACCTGGGCCGGCCTGGACCGGCCGCGGCGACTGGCTCTCTTCCGCAGCCTGGACGAACGCGGTGTGTTCGCCGTGCGTCGCGCGATCGAGCAGACCGCCGCCCGCCTCGGCATCTCGCGGGCCTCCGCCTACACCTATCTCTCGCAGGCCAGAGCCACCCCGGCGACCGGGGCGGACGACGCCGACGACACCCCTGAAGGAGCACCCTCGTGACGAGCACGCCCCCGCCGATCACCCTCGACGACGTCCGCGACGCGGCCGTCCGGCTCAAGGGCGTCGCGCACCGCACCCCCGTGCTGCGCTCCCGGACCCTCGACCGGATCGTCGGCGCCGAGGTCCTGCTGAAGTGCGAGAACTTCCAGCGCGTCGGCGCCTTCAAGTTCCGCGGCGCCTACAACGCGGCCTCCCGGCTGACCCCCGAGCAACTGTCCCGGGGCGTCGCCGCGTACTCCTCCGGCAACCACGCCCAGGCCGTCGCCCTGGCCGCCCGGGAACTGGGCGCCGCCGCGGTGATCGTCATGCCCGAGGACGCGCCGCGCTCCAAGCGGGCCGCCACGGAGGGCTACGGCGCCGAGATCGTCACCTACGACCGGTACTCCGGTGACCGCGTCGCCATCGCCGAGGCGCTGGCCGCCGACCGCGGTCTGGCGCTGATCCCGCCCTACGAGCACCCGCACGTCATGGCGGGCCAGGGCACCGCCGCCCTCGAACTCCTGGAGGAAGCAGGCGAGTTGGACGTCCTGCTGGCGCCCGTGGGCGGCGGCGGGCTCATCGCGGGCAGCGCGACCGCGGTCAAGGGACTGCGGCCCGGCATCCGGGTGGTCGGCGTCGAGCCCGAGGCCGGCGACGACACCAAGCGCTCGCTGGAGGCGGGCCGCCGGGTCGAGATCCCGGTGCCGCGCACCATCGCCGACGGGCAGGCCCTGCACACCCCGGGCGAGCTCACCTTCTCGGTGAACCGGCGGCTCGTCGACGCGATCACGCTCGTCTCCGACGACGAGATCCGGGCGGCCATGCGGTTCGCCTTCGAACGGCTGAAGATCGTCGTGGAGCCCAGCGGCGCCACGCCGCTCGCCGCGCTTCTCGCCGGACGGGTCGGCGACCTCCCCCGGCGCGTCGGCGTGATCGTCTCCGGCGGCAACATCGACGCCGGCCGCTTCGCCGAGCTGTGCGGCGACGTCGGCTGAGGCCGGTCGGCCCGTATGGCGGCCCCCGGTGGACAGGCGGACGATGGAGGCGTAGGGGCGCGGCTCCCGCCGGCGGCGTCCAGGTCCGCCGGGAGACCGCCCCCGGCCGCGGTCGAGCGCGGCCGGAAGGGAGGAGCGTCATGATGGAAGTGAAGACGCTCGACAAGCCGGACGAGCGCCGCGATTTCCCCCGCGGCCACATCGAGGCCGTCCACATGACCGGGCTCGACTTCGCCAGGGCGACCTTCGAACCCGGGTGGCGCTGGACCGAGTCGCTGGCGGGGATCATGGGCACCGACACCTGCATGATCCACCACAACGGCTATGTGGTATCCGGACGCATGCGCATCGCGATGGACGAGGGCGGCGAGAGCGAACTCGGCCCCGGTGACGTGTTCGTGGTGCCGCCCGGCCACGACGCCTGGGTCGTGGGCGACGAACAGTGCGTCGTGTACGACTTCGCCGGGGCGATGGCCACGGAGTACGCGAAGGCCAAGGAGGCCTGAGGCCTGCCCGGACACCATCCGTCCGGACCGACAGGGTCCGCCCGGCCGGGTCTAGACGGGAAGCAGCCGGCCGATGAGTGCGCCGAGCTGGAGGACGTTGCGGCATTCGTGCATCGCGACCACCTCGGCGTACTCGGGTGCGGCCGAGTCGCCCGTGCCCCACAGGGACCGGGGCTCCGGGTTCAGCCAGTGCAGATGACGGGCCTGCCCGGCGATCCGTCGCAGCGCGGCCGGATTGGGGTCGGCCATGTTGGTCCGGGCGTCGCCGAGCACGAAGACCGTGGTGCGGGGGCCGACCGCGGCCCCGTACCGCTCCGCGAACTCGCCCAGGGAGACGCCGTAGTCGCTGCTGCCGTGATAACCCGTCAGCCGCGCCTCGGCCCGGATGCGGGCGCCGAGGCCTTCGGGGTCCGCCGATCCGCGTCGGAGCAGACCGGTCACCTCGTCGATCCGGTTGACGAAGGCGAACACCCGCACCTTGGAGAACTGGTCGTGCAGCGCCTGCACCAGCAGCATCGTGAAGTCGGAGAACCCGGACACCGACCCCGACACGTCGCACAGCAGCACCAGTTCGGGGCGGACCGGACGCCGCCGGCGCAGTACGGGCCGCATCGGCACCCCGCCCGTCGAGAGCGAGGCCCGCAGCGTGCGCCGCAGATCGACGGAACCCCGGGCGGCCCGGCGGCGGCGCGCCGCCATCCGCGTGGCCAGCTTGCGCGCCAGCGGCTGCACCGTCCGCCGCAGTTCGGCCAGCCGTTCCTGGCCCGCGTACAGGAAGTCGACCCGGTCGGCGGTCGGGGCCACCGCCCGGCGGGCGATCTCGTCCCGCCCGCGGCGTTCCGCCACCCGACGGCGCGCCTCCCCGGCCACGAGCCCGCGGAACGTCTCGATACGCCGCCGGATCTCGTCCTCCAGCAGCCGGCCGGTGAAGCCGGAACCGGCGCCCCGCGTGCGCATGTCGTCCCGCACGCGGGCCAACAGCGTCTGCGGACGCAGCCGTTCGAGGGTCTGGTGCGACGACCAGCCGTCCGCGCCCGGTGAACTCCCGTAGCCGCCGAGCCCGTCGACCGCTTCGATCGCCAGCCGGCCCAGCATCGCGTCGTCGCCCTCGGCGAGTGCGGCCGCCAGCCGCTCGCGCAGGTCGTCCCGGTCGCCCGGCTCGCCGGCGGGCGCGCCCACGCCACGCGGGAAGTACAGGTCGAAGACGGTGTCGAAGACCCGGCGCTGGTCCGCCGAGTGCAGCAGCGTCGCGGCCAGTCCCTCGCGCAGCAGCGCCCGGTCGGCGAACCCCAGCGCCGCGGCGGCCTCGGCCGCGTCCACGGTCTCGCCCGTGCCGACCCGCATGCCGTGGGCGCGCAGCGCCGCGACGAAGCCGGCCAGCCGGTCGGCGACCCGGGCGCTCACACGGCGTCCAGGTCGAGCTTCGCGCCGGCCTTGAGGACGTCGTCCTGGTGCTTGAGGATCACGCCCAGACTGTCACGGACGACGTTCTCGTCGAGGGCGTCGGCGCCGAGTGCGAGGAGGGTGCGCGCCCAGTCGACGGTCTCCGCCACGGACGGGGCCTTGCGCAGGTCCATCGCGCGCAGCGCGCCCACCACCCGGACCACGGACTCGGCCAGCGCCGCGTCGATGCCGGGCACCTTCAGCCGGACGATCCGCCGCTCCAGCTCCTCCTCCGGGAACCCGATGTGCAGGAAGAGGCAGCGCCGGCGCAGCGCTTCCGACAGCTCACGGCTGGCGTTGGAGGTGAGGACCACGAACGGACGGCGGGTCGCGGTGATCGTGCCCAGCTCCGGAACGGTGACCTGGAAGTCGCTGAGCACCTCGAGGAGCAGTCCCTCCACCTCGACGTCGGCCTTGTCGGTCTCGTCGATCAGCAGGACGGTCGGCTCGTCGCCGCGGATGGCGGTCAGCAGGGGGCGGGGGAGCAGGAACTCCTCGCTGAAGACGTCGGTGCGGGTCTCGTCCCACGTCTCGCCCCTGCCCGCGCTGATGCGCAGCAGCTGCTTGGCGTGGTTCCACTCGTACAGCGCGCGGGACTCGTCGACGCCCTCGTAGCACTGCAGCCGCACCAGCCGGGCCTCCGCCACCCGTGCCACGGCCTTGGCCAGCTCGGTCTTTCCGACGCCGGCAGGCCCTTCGACCAGCAGCGGCTTGCCGAGCCGGTCGGCGAGGAAGACGGACGTGGCGACGGCGGGGGAGGCCAGGTACCCGCCCTCGGCGAGCCGGGCGGAGACATCGTCGACGGACGTGAACAACGGGGGCCTCCGGCGGTCGGCGCGGACGGGAGCGTGATCCGCCCACTATCTAAGCGCTTGTTCACCGAATTTGTCACGAGCGTTCCCCTCACCCTCGCCGCCGGGGGCGTTGTCAGTGGCGGGCGATACGTTGCAGGGCATGGGTGTGTATCTGGTGAGCGTGGACGCGAGGGAGTGGTTCGGGCACGAGGAGGGCGGATACGGCGACACGGCCTCGGCGCTGAACGACGAACTGCGGCGACGCGGACTGCCTCCGTATGTGCCGGCGGAATCCGCCGCGCGTGGACGGGGCTGGTTCGAGGAGAAGGCGAGCCCGTCCATGGCCGGATTCGCCGCGCTGTGCCGGGCGCACCTCGCCCCGGCCGAGGAGGCGACGCTCCTCGGCTGGACCGTCCTGGTGCCGGTCTCCCTGGACCGGGCGGTGGAGCTGCCGACCGGCAGCGCGTACACGGACGAGACGCTGATCGCCGGCGCACCGCAGGTCCTCGCCCTCGCCGAGCGGCTGGCCGACGCTCTCTCCCTGCCCCTGGACGCGATACCGGAGACCGGCGGCAACCTGGAGATGACGAACTGGTTCCTCGACGGCGGGGCGAGTGCGGCGGCCGCGGCGCGGCCGGGTCCGTGGGCCGACGACCAGGAGGCGGCCTTCTACGCAGCCATGTACCTGCGCGCCGCCCGGTACGCGCTGCGGCACGGCTGCCCGATGACCTGGTCCTGACACACGACCGCGGGCCGCACGACGAGGGGGCGTACGAGCGCGGGGACGCACGACCGCGGGCCCACCGGGCGGCCGGCTTGCCGCGGGGACCGGCGCCGCGGTCCTCACGAGGCGCCGGTGCCCGTGTGATCCGCCCTGCCGTGGGAACCCGGCCGACATGGACGATCATGCGCACCTCCACGGGTCGTACTGGCTCGACACCGCGCCGGGCGGCGACCCGCTGCCCCCGCCCGAAGGGCCGCTCACCGTGGACGTCGCGGTCGTCGGCGCGGGCATCGCGGGACTGAGTACCGCCTGGGAGCTGGTCCGGCGGGGACGCTCCGTCGCCGTGCTGGAGGCGGACCGGATCGCGGCCGGGGTCACCGGGCACACGACGGCCAAGGTCAGCGCCCTGCACACGCTCGTCTACGACCGGCTGCGCCGCACCCGGGGACCGGAGGCGGCCGCACTGTACGCCCGCTCGCAGTTCGAGGCCGTCCGGCACGTCGCCGAGACCGCGGACGCGCTCGGAGTCGACTGCGACTGGGAGGAGACGGCGGCCTACACCTACGCCGAGGACGCCTCCCGCACCGACGCCCTGAAGGCGGAGGCGGAGGCGGCGCGGGAGGCCGGGCTCCCGGCCGAGTACGTGACCGACACGGACCTGCCGTTCCCCGTCGCCGGCGCGGTCCGGGTCGCGGAGCAGGCGCAGTTCCACCCCCGCAGGTACCTCCTCGCCCTCGCCGACGACATCCGGCGGCTCGGCGGCGCCATCCACGAGCAGACCCGGGTCACCGGCCTGACCGAGGGCGACCCCTGTGTGCTCACCACCCGGTCGCCGGCTTCTGGGACCGAGGTGCGCGCCCGGTCCGTGGTCGTCGCCACCCACTACCCCGTGTTCGACCGGGCGCTGCTCTTCAGCAGGCTCTCCCCGCGCCGCGAACTGGTGGTGGCGGCGCCGATCGACCCCATCGGCGCCCCGCTGGGCATGTACATCACCCAGGAGCAGAACACGCGCTCGGTGCGCACGGCCCCGATGGACGACGGCCGGCGCCTGCTGATCGTGACGGGCGAGCACTTCACGCCGGGCTCCGGCGGCGACGTCGAAGAACGCTTCCAACGCCTCCGCGGCTGGGCGACGGACCGCTTCGGCGACCTGACCTTCACCCACCGCTGGGCCACCCAGGACAACGACTCCACCGACTCCGTCCCGCTGGTCGGAAGGCTGCACCCCGGCAGCCGCCACGCCTATGTGGCGACCGGCTTCGGCGGCTGGGGGATGAGCGGAGGTGTCATGGCCGGCCGTCTGCTGGCCGAGCAGATCACCGGCGGGACCAGCCCCTGGGACGATCTGTACGACCCCCGCCGGATCACCTCCGTGGTCCGCGAGGGCGCCGCCTTCCTCAAGCAGCAGGCCGACGTGGCCCGGCACTTCGTCGGCGACCGGCTGCCCTCGCCCTCCGGGCCGTCGGTCGAGACCCTCGCGCCGGGCGACGGCGCGGTGGTCCGCGTCGGCGGCGAGCGCTGCGCCGTCCACCGCGACGAGGACGGACAGCTCCACGCCCTGTCCGCGCGCTGCACCCATCTGGGCTGCCTCGTCGCCTTCAACCGCGCCGAGCGGGCCTGGGAGTGCCCCTGCCACGGCTCGCGGTTCGACGTGCGGGGCGCGGTCCTGCAGGGCCCGGCGGTCGACCCGCTGGAGCCCCGCGACCTCTGAGCCGAGCCGCGCTGCGCCGGCGCGCTGGTCCGGCCCATCCCCGGCCCGGGCCGGGGACGTCCCGCCTCAGCCGACCAGGACGACCTCCAGCGTGCGCGGGCCGTGCACCCCCTCCACCCGGTCCAGTTCGATGTCGCTGGTCGCCGACGGCCCGGAGATCCATGTCAACGGGCGTGCCGGGTCGAGCCGTCCGAGGGCCTGCGGCACGGACGACACCACCTGCCCGGGGACCAGGACCACGCACACATGGTGGTCGGGGACCAGCGTGATGCGACGCCGGCCCTGATCGGGGCCGCCGTCCAGGACGATCGTCCCGGTCTCGGCGATCGCCACGGCGCACGCCGTGACCACGCTGTCCACGCCGTCCAGGTCGTGCGCGGTGCTCCCGGCCCGGTCCTCGACCAGCTCGGCGTCCGTCGCGGACAGCCAGGCGGGGTCGAGGCCCGTCGGCGCGAGAACCGACCGCGTCCCGTGCTCGGCAAGCAACCGGCCGATCAGGGACGGTAGTTCGTCGTGAGTGCAGCGGTGCACGAGCGCCCGGTAGTCGGCCAGGTTCTCCGCCAGCAGCTGCACCGTCCGGGCGGCGTCGCGCTCGCCGTGCTCCCGCAGGTACTCGCGGGCGACGGCCTCCTCGTACCCGGCGAGCCCGTCCGGCCCGGGAGCGCCGTCGCGCGGCACGTCGGCCAGCGCACGCCGGACCCGGCCGAGGATCAGTTCCCTGCTGCTCACTTCGCCGTCCCCTCGTCCGTGGTGCCGCCGTCGGTCCGCTGCCACCAGTCGCGGAAGGGTTCCGCGGGCACGGCCGGAAGATCCCGGGTGCCGCTCCACGCCCTGCCCGGACCGGGCAGGGTGCGGGGGTGCAGCCGGCGGGTGCGCGACGCCAGCCGCTGACCGGCGCGCAGTGCGCCGGGGCGGGCGAACGCCCAGCGGGCCGCCCGCATCGCCGCGCGCTCCGCGGCATGGCCCTTGGCCGGCTTCAGCACCGTCCGGTTGCCCTCCCGGGTCACCGGCCCGCCCTGCACGACCCGTTCCCGCAGGTGCACCAGCACCTCCGGGATGTCGATGGCGACCGGGCAGACCTCGTAGCAGGCCCCGCACAGGGAGGAGGCGTAGGGCAGCGAGGCGTCGATCTCGCTGCCGGTGCCCCGCAGTTGAGGGCTGAGGATCGCGCCGATCGGGCCCGGGTAGACCGAGCCGTAGGCGTGGCCGCCGGCCCGCTCGTACACGGGACACACGTTCAGGCACGCCGAGCAGCGGATGCAGCGCAGGGCCTGCCGGCCGACCTCGTCGGCGAGGGTGTCGGTGCGGCCGTTGTCGAGCAGCACCAGGTGGAAGGTCCGCGGACCGTCGCCGTCGGTGGTGCCCGTCCAGGTGGACGTGTACGGGTTCATCCGCTCGGCCGTCGAGGAGCGCGGCAGCGTCTGGAGGAAGACCTCCAGGTCGCGCCAGGTCGGCACGATCTTCTCGATGCCGACGACGGAGATCAGGGTCTCGGGGAGGGTGAGGCACATCCGCCCGTTGCCCTCGGACTCCACGACGACGAGGGTGCCGGTCTCGGCGACCATGAAGTTGGCGCCGGAGACGCCGACCTTGGCGCGCAGGAACTTCTCCCGCAGGTGCAGACGGGCCGCCTCGGCGAGTTCGGCGGGCGTGTCGGTGAGGCCCTCGGGGGCCGGTCGCCCCCACTCGCTCATCTCCGCGGCGAAGATGTCGCGGATCTCGCCCCGGTTGCGGTGGATCGCCGGGACCAGGATGTGCGAGGGACGGTCCTTGCCCAACTGCACGATCAGCTCGGCGAGATCCGTCTCGTAGGCCCGGATGCCCTCGGCCTCCAGCGCCTCGTTGAGCCCGATCTCCTGCGTCGCCATGGACTTGACCTTGACGACCTCCGACTCGCCGGTCTCCTTGACGAGTCGCGTGACGATCCGGTTGGCCTCGTCGGCGTCCGCCGCCCAGTGGACCGTGCCGCCGGCCGCGGTGACCTTCTCCTCCAACTGCACCAGATAGCGGTCGAGATGGCGCAGGGTGTGGTCCTTGATCTGCTTGCCGGCCTCGCGCAGCGCGGCCCAGTCGGACATCTCGGCGACCGCCGCCGCGCGCTTGGCGCGGATGGTGTGCGTGGCGTGCCGCAGATTGGCGCGCAGGGTCGTGTCGCCGACCGCCTCCCGGGCGGCCTCCGGAAACGCCGGCATCCCGACGAACGTCCCGCTCACAGTGCCGGCTCCGTTTCCGTGCTCGCCAGGATCTCCGCGATGTGCACCGGCCGCATCCCGGTGCGCAGCCGCGTCATGGTCCCGCCGATGTGCATCAGGCAGGAGTTGTCGGCCGCGCACAGCACCTCCGCGCCCGTCGACTCGGCGTTGCGCACCTTGTCGGCGCCCATCGCCGCCGAGACGTCGGAGTTCTTCAGCGCGAACGTGCCGCCGAAGCCGCAGCACTCGTCGGCGCCCGGCAGTTCCGCGAGCTCGAGCCCCTTGACCGCCTGGAGCAGCCGCCGGGGCCGGTCCCCGAGCCCCAGTCCGCGCAGCCCGTGACAGGTCGGGTGATAGGTCACCGTGTGCGGGTAGCAGGCGCCGACGTCGGTCACACCGAGCACGTCCACCAGGAACTCGGTGAGCTCGTACGTCTTCGGGACGACCGGGGCGAGGGCCGCGGCGAGCGTGTCGCCGCGCCCTTCCGCCCTGGCCCGCTCGCCCATCCGCGGATACAGCTCCCGCACCATCGCCCCGCACGATCCCGACGGCGTCACGATCACCTCGTACTCACCGAATACATCGGAGAAATGCCGGGCGAGAGGTTCGGCCTCATGGCGATAACCGGTGTTGTAGTGGGCCTGTCCGCAGCAGGTCTGCGCCATCGGGAAGTCGACCTCGACGCCCAGCCTGGTCAGCAGTTTCACCACGGCGCGGCCGGTATCCGGATAGAGCGTGTCGTTGACACAGGTCAGGAACAGGGCGACACGCATCGCGGCTCCTCAAGGATCGATCATCGGATGAATGAAGAGTAGCCCGCTGGAGAGCTCCCGGGGAGACCCCGTCTCACCGGCCGGCGAGACGGGCCTGTGCCGCGTGCCACCGCCCTGCGTCGCCGCGCGGCTCGTAGCGCGTCAGCGGCTGGGTGCGGGCCAGCAGCCGGCGCATGTCGGCGCGGTCGCCGACCAGGTCGTGGGCCCGGGACTGGACGAGCACGTTGCCGAGCGCGGCCGCCTCCGTCGGGCCCGCCACCACCGGCAGCCCGCAGGCGTCGGCGGTGAGCTGGCACAGCAGCGTGTTGCGGGTGCCGCCGCCGACGATGTGGACCACGTCGACGGCATGGCCGGCCAGCCGCTGGGCGTCCTCGACGGCCTTGCGGTGCGCCAGGGCCAGGGAGTCGAGGATGCAACGGGTGATCTCGCCGGGCGTGCCCGGCACCGGCTGCCCCGAGACACGGCAGGCCTCGGCGATCCGCTCCGGCATCCGCCCGGGCGCCAGGAAGGAGGCGTCCCCCGCGTCCACGACCGAGCTCAGCGCGGGCGCGGCTGCCGCGTCCCGCAGCAGTTCCGCCAGGTCGGGGTGGTCCCAGGCGCGCATGCACTCCTGGAGCAGCCACAGCCCCATGATGTTGCGGAGATAGCGGACCGTGCCGTCCAGTCCCAGCTCGTTGGTGAAGTTGGCGGCGCGGCTCTCCTCGGTGAGCACGGGCGCGGTCAGCTCCAGACCGGCCAGCGACCAGGTGCCGGTGCAGATGTAGGCGAACCGCTCGTCGCCGGCCGGGACGGCCGCCACCGCGGACGCGGTGTCGTGCGAGCCGACGGTGGTCACCGGCACCGGTCCGGAGAGGCCCGTCTCCTCCAGCACCCGGTCCCGCAGCACGCCCGCCGGATCGCCGGGCCGCCGCAGCGGGGCGAACAGGGCGAGGTCGATGCCGAGCCGGCCGGCGACGTCGTGCGCCCAGTCGCCGGTGCGCGGGTCGATCAGCTGGGTCGTCGAGGCGTTCGTCAGCTCGGTGCCCTGCTCGCCCGTCAGCCAGTACGCCAGCAGGTCGGGGATGAGCAGCAGCCGCCGCGCCTGCACGAGCTGGGCCGTGGAGGCCGCGGCCGTCAGCTGGTAGAGGGTGTTGAACGGCGCGTACTGCAGACCGGTCGCCGCGTACAGCTCGGCCGCCGGCACGCTCGCCCACACCTTCTCGGCGACGCCCTCGGTGCGCGCGTCCCGGTAGTGCACGGGGTTGCCGAGCAGCGCCCCGTCGGCGTCCAGCAGACCGTAGTCGACGGCCCAGCTGTCGATGCCGACGGAGTCGACCTGGCCCGCCGCGCGCAGCCCGTCCAGCACCCCCGCGTACAGGGACAGCACGTCCCAGCGCAGCCCCTCGGGGAGGCGGAGCGGGCGGTTGGCGAAGCGGTGCGCCTCGGTCAGCTCCAGCGTGTCGGGGCCGACCCGGCCGACCATGACGCGCCCGCTCGACGCGCCGAGGTCGACGGCGGCGTACGCCCGCACGGCCGTCACCGGAGGAACGCGGCCGCCACACCCGCGTCGACGGGGACATGGAGTCCGGTGGTGTGGGTGAGCTCGCCGCCGGTCAGCGCGAACACGGCGTTCGCCACGTGCTCGGGCAGCACCTCGCGCTTGAGGATGGTGCGCTGCGCGTAGAACTCGCCCAGCTTCTCCTCCTCGATGCCGTAGGTCGCGGCGCGCTGGGCGCCCCAGCCGCCGGCGAAGATGCCCGAGCCGCGCACCACGCCGTCGGGGTTGACCCCGTTGACGCGGATGCCGTGCTCGCCCAGCTCGGCCGCGAGCAGCCGCACCTGGTGGGCCTGGTCGGCCTTGGTGGCGGAGTAGGCGATGTTGTTGGGCCCGGCGAAGACGGCGTTCTTCGAGGCGATGTAGACGATGTCGCCGCCCAGGCGCTGCGCGATCATCGTGCGCGCCGCCTCGCGCGAGACGAGGAAGGACCCGCGGGCCATGATGTCGTGCTGAAGGTCCCAGTCCTTCGCCGACGTCTCCAGCAGCGGCTTGGAGATCGAGATTCCGGCGTTGTTCACGACCAGGTCGACCCCGCCGAAGGCGAGCGCGGCGGCCTCGAAGGCGGCGGCGATCTGCTCCTCGGACGTCACGTCGACGGTGACCGCGGCGGCCCTGTCGGGTCCGCCGAGCTCCTCGGCGACAGCGGCGGCGTTCTCACCGTTCAGGTCGGCCACGACCACGCAGGCGCCCTCGGCGGCCAGCCGGTGCGCGATCGCCTTGCCGATCCCGCTGCCGCCTCCCGTCACCAGGGCGACCCGGGTGGCGAGCGGCTTGGGCTTCGGCATCCGCTGGAGCTTGGCCTCCTCCAGCGACCAGTACTCGATGCGGAACTTCTCCGACTCCTCGATCGGCGCGTACGAGGACACAGCCTCGGCGCCCCGCATCACGTTGATCGCGTTGACGTAGAACTCGCCTGCCACCCGGGCGGTCTGCTTGTCCTTGCCGAAGGAGAACATGCCGACGCCCGGCACCAGCACGATCGCCGGGTCGGCGCCGCGCATCGCGGGGGAGCCGGGCTCGGCGTGCCGCGCGTAGTAGGCGGCGTACTCCTCGCGGTAGGCGGTGTGCAGCTCGCCGAGCCGGGCCACGGCGTCCTCCAGCGGCGCGGTCGGCGGCAGGTCCAGGACCAGCGGCCGCACCTTGGTGCGCAGGAAGTGGTCGGGGCACGAGGTGCCGAGCGCGGCGAGCCGAGGGTGCCCGGCCCGCGCGGTGAAGTCGAGGACGACGTCCGAGTCGTCGAAGTGCCCGACCTGCGGCCGGTCCTGGGAGGCGATCGCCCGGACGTACGGCGCGAGCGCGGCGGCCCGCTTGCGGCGCTCGCCCTCGGGCAGCGGGCCGTAGCCGTCGAGGACGGGGCCGAAGGGCTCGGTCCTGCCCTTCTCCGCGAGGAACGCCTCGGCCGTGCGGATGATGTGCAGCGAGTTGCGCTCGCACTCCTCGGCGCTGTCGCCCCAGGCGGTGATGCCGTGACCACCGAGGATCACGCCGATGGCCTGCGGGTTGGCCGCCTTGATGGCGGCGATGTCCAGGCCGAGCTGGAACCCGGGCCGCCGCCACGGCACCCAGGCGACCGCGTCGCCGAAGCACTCGGCGGTCAGCTTCTCCCCGTCGGCGGCGCAGGCCAGCGCGATGCCGGAGTCCGGGTGCAGATGATCGACGTGCGGGGCGTCGACGAGCCCGTGCATCGCGGTGTCGATCGACGGGGCCGCACCGCCCCTGCCGTGCAGGCAGTAGTCGAACGCGGCGACCATCTCGTCCTCGCGCTCGACCCCCGGGTAGACGTCGCGCAGCGCCCGCAGTCGGTCCAGCCGCAGCACGGCGAGCCCGGCCCCGGTCAGCGTGCCGAGGTCGCCGCCCGAGCCCTTCACCCACATCAGCTCGACGTCCCCGCCGGTGACGGGGTCGGTGTCGGAGCCCTTCGCGGAGGTGTTGCCGCCGGCGTAGTTCGTGTTGCGCGGGTCGGCGCCGAGCCGACGGGACCGACCGAGCAGGGCGGCGGCTTCGGGATGGGTGGACATGGAGTTTCCTTACTTCTCAGGAGAGGGTGAGTGGACTTGCCCGGGGCCCGGGGAACTGCGCGACCGGCTGCCTGCGGCCCGCGCCCCGCGACGGGACGGATCGCCGTGGACGCTCACGCGCCCCAACCGGCCTGCTCCCCTCCCACCCGCTCGGCAATGATCTTCTCGGCCCACCCGGACCGCCGGTACGCCCCCATCGGGTCGGGGTCCAGCCCCAGCTCGCCGCGAACCTCCGCGAGCAGCGGCCGCACGTCCGTGTTGTACGCGTCCATCAGGACCGCGTTGGCCTCCAGCACGTCGCCGCGGGCCTGGGCGTCGGCCAGCGCCGAGGCGTCGACGAGCAGCGCCTTGGCCGTCGCCTCCTGGACGTTCATCACGGAGCGGATGATCGCCGGGATCTTCGCCTCGATGTTGTGGCACTGGTCGAGCATGAAGGCCACGTCGGAGGTGAACCCGCCGCCGCGCACCACCTCGTACATGATCCGGAACAGCTGGAAGGGGTCCGCCGCGCCCACCATCAGGTCGTCGTCGGCGTAGAACCGGGAGTTGAAGTCGAACCCGCCGAGCTTCCCCTCGCGCAGCAGTGTGGCGACGATGAACTCGATGTTGGTCCCGGGCGCGTGGTGCCCGGTGTCGACCACCACCTGCGCCTTGGGGCCCAGCTTCAGACAGTGCGCGTACGCCGTGCCCCAGTCCGGGACGTCCGTCGCGTAGAACGCCGGCTCGAAGAACTTGTACTCCAGCAGCATCCGCTGCCCGTCGCCCAGCCGCTCGTACACCTCGGCGAGGCCCTCCGCGAGCCGGTCCTGGCGCGCGCGGAGATCGTCCTGGCCGGGATAGTTCGTCCCGTCCGCGAACCACAGCTTCAGATCGGTGGAGCCCGTAGCGTCCATGATGTCGACGCACTCGAGCAGGTGGTCGACGGCCTTGCGGCGCACCGCCGCCTCCGGGTGGCAGATGCTGCCGAGCTTGTAGGCGTCGTCCTGGAAGGTGTTGGAGTTGACGGCCCCGAGCTTCACGCCCCGGTCCTCGGCGTGTTCGGCCAGCGCGGAGTAGTCCTCCACCTTGTCCCACGGGATGTGCAGCGCGACGGTCGGGGCCGCCCCGGTGACCGCGTGCACCTGTGCCGCGTCGTCCAGCTTCTCCTGCGGGGTGCGCGGAACCCCCTGCTGGGCGAACACCTTGAAACGGGTCCCCGAGTTCCCGTACGCCCATGACGGCGTCTCGACGGCCTGGGTCTTCAGCGCGGCCTTCACGGCGACGAGGTCGGTCACTTCGGGCTCCTGTGACATCGGTCCGGCATCGACTCCGGATGAAACGATTCAGAACGGGAAGCTATGAGGCCGCCGAACAGGTGTCAACCCCCCAGGCCTGGTGTCTTCCCCGTGACTCGGGCGTGACCTTCGTGTATCGAAAACTTTTCGACACGTACCCATTGACGTGACATGGCCGGGATGCCTAACGTCCCGGCCATCCAGTTGAAACCTTTCACGACACCGCGGCGGCCCCTAGCGGCCCGGTCCGCGGCTGTCGTCGAGGAGCCACCCATGACCCACCCGTCCGACACGGGACCGGCCCCGGTGCTGGCACTGAGGGACGTGACGAAGTCCTTCGGCGCCGTACGGGCCCTGCGGGCCGTCTCCCTGGAGCTGTTCCCCGGCGAGGTGCACGCCCTCGCCGGCGAGAACGGCGCGGGCAAGTCGACCTTGATCAAGACCCTTGCGGGGGTGCACCGACCGGACGCCGGCCGGGTGCTGCTCGACGGCGAGTCCGTCGTCTTCCACGGTCCCGGCGACGCCCGCGACGCCGGAATCGCGGTGATCTACCAGGAGCCCACGCTCTTCCCCGACCTGTCGATCGCCGAGAACATCTTCATGGGCCGCCAGCCCCGGCGGGCCCTCGGCCGCATCGACCACAAGGCCACCCACGCCGCCACCGCCGCCCTGATGCAGCGCCTCGGCGTCGACCTCGACCCCGACCGCCCGGCGCGCGGACTGTCCATCGCCGACCAGCAGATCGTCGAGATCGCCAAGGCGCTCTCCTTCGACGCCCGCGTCCTGATCATGGACGAGCCCACCGCCGCCCTCACCGGCAGCGAGGTCGCCCGGCTCTTCGGCGTGGTGCGCACCCTGCGCGAACAGGGCGCGGCCGTCCTGTTCATCTCGCACCGGCTCGAGGAGATCTTCGAGATCTGCCAGCGGGTGACCACCCTGCGCGACGGGGCGTGGATCGCCAGCGAGCCGATCGAGGGCATGACCGAGGACGACCTGGTCCGCCGGATGGTCGGCCGCGACCTCGACGAGCTCTACCCCAAGCAGGACGTCACACCGGGCGAGGTCGCCCTCAGCGTCCGCCGGCTGACCCGCGAGGGCGTCTTCACCGACGTGTCCTTCGAGGTCCGGCGCGGAGAGATCGTCGGCCTCGCCGGACTCGTCGGGGCCGGCCGCACCGAGGTCGCCCGGGCCGTGTTCGGCATCGACCGCTGGGACGCCGGCGAGGTCTGGGTGGACGGCCGCCCGCTCACCAACGGAGCCCCCTCCACCGCGATGTCCGCGGGCCTCGCCCTCGTCCCCGAGGACCGGCGCGCCCAAGGCCTGGTGATGGACATGTCCATCGAGCGCA
The DNA here is from genome assembly GCF_044335095.1 of Streptomyces sp. NPDC020597. NCBI lineage: Bacteria > Bacillati > Actinomycetota > Actinomycetes > Kitasatosporales > Streptomycetaceae > Streptomyces > Streptomyces sp. NPDC020597. The sequence continues at coordinate 27,217 of NZ_JBIRUL010000005.1, forward strand.
ACATCGGTCTCACCGGTCTGCGCACCACCGTGAAGGCCGGACTGATGGACCGCGGCGCCGAACGCAGCCGCTCCCTCGACTGGGCCGTCAAGCTCCAGGTGAAGTACGCCCGGATCGCCGACAGCGTCAACACCCTCTCCGGCGGCAACCAGCAGAAGGTCGTGCTCGCCAAGTGGCTGGCCACCGGCCCCAAGGTGCTGATCGTCGACGAGCCGACGCGCGGCATCGACGTCGGCACCAAGGCCGAGGTCCACCGGCTGCTGAGCGAGCTGGCCGCCGACGGGGTCGCCGTCCTGATGATCTCCTCCGACCTGCCCGAGATCCTCGGCATGGCCGACCGCGTGCTGGTGATGCACGAGGGCCGGCTCACCGCCGAGATCGCCCGCACCGACGCCACCGAGGAAACCGTGATGGCCGCAGCCACCGGGAGGGCCGCCGCATGACGGTGACCACTCCCCACGAGGCCCCCGTCGCCGGGACGCCGAAATCCAGCGGCACCCGGCTGGCCGACCGTGTCTTCAAGATGCGCGAACTCGCCATCCTGGTCGTCTTCCTGGTGATGATCGCCGTCACCCAGGCAGGCAACAGCGAGTTCCTCTCCGAGCAGGGCGTCAAGGACCTGCTGCTGAACGCGACCATCCTGGTGCTGGTCGCCACCGGCCAGTCCCTGGTCGTCATCACACGCAACGTCGACCTCTCGGTCGGCTCCACCCTCGGCATCAGCGCCTTCGCCGCCGGCACCTACCTGCACGGCGGCGGCAACCCGGTGGTCGCGATCGCTCTGGCGGTCCTGCTGGGCGTCGGCTTCGGGCTGCTCAACGGGCTGCTGGTCAGCCTCGGTCAGGTGCCCGCCCTGGTCGTCACCCTCGGCACGCTGTACATCATCCGCGGCATCGACTCCATCTGGGTCGGCTCCCGGCAGATCACCGCGGCCGATCTGCCGGACTCCTTCGTCGACTTCGGCTCCGGCGGCCTCTCGGCGGTGCCCTGGCTGGCGCTCATCGCGGTCGCCGTCCTGATCGCGACCGCCTACTACCTCAAGCACTTCGGCAGCGGACGCGAGCTGTACGCGCTCGGCTCCAACCCCGAGGCCGCCCGGCTCGCCGGCATCCCGGTCCGCAAGCGGATCCTCGCCGCCTACACGTTCTGCGGCGGCCTCGCCGGTCTCGCCGGCGCCATGTACCTGGCCCGGTTCGGCAACGTCGACTCCGGGACCGGCAACGGCTACGAACTCACCGTCGTCAGCGCGGTCGTGGTCGGCGGCGTCGTCTTCACCGGCGGCTCCGGCAGCGTCTACGGCGCCGCCCTCGGCGCCCTGCTCCTCACCTCCATCAACAGCGTCCTGCCCGCCCTCGGCGTCAGCTCGGTCTGGGTGCTCGCCATCAACGGCGTGCTGCTCCTGCTGGCCATCGCGGTCGACCGGATCGTGGCGCTGCGGGTGGCGTCCGCCCTGAAGAAGAAGTCGGCCTCCGTGCCGACCGCAGAGAAGGGAGAGGCCCGTGCCTGAGTACCTGGCCCGCGCGATCCGCTGGGACACCGTCGTGGGCGCCCTCCTGATCGTCCTGCTGCTGTTCTCCTTCTCCCTCGTGGACGGCTTCGGCAACGCGCTGAACCTTTCCTTCCTGATCGGCAACACCCTGCCGATCGCCCTCATCGCCCTGCCGATGACCCTGCTGGTCGTCTCCGGCGAGATCGACCTCTCGGTCGCCTCCACGGCCGGCCTGTCCGGCGCGGTCATGGGCGCCCTGTGGAACCAGGGCCTGACCATCGAGGCGATCATCCCGATCTGCCTGCTGCTGGGCGTGGTGTGCGGGCTGGTCAACGGACTGCTCGTGACGCGCCTCGGCCTGCCCTCCCTCGCCGTCACCATCGGCACCCTCGCCGCCTACCGGGGCATCGCGCAGATCGTGCTCGGCTCCGACGCGGTGACCGACTTCCCCACCCAGTACCTGGACTTCGCGGCCGGAAGGGTCGGGGACAGCTTCCTCCCGCAGGCGTTCCTGCCCTTCGTGGTGCTGCTCGCGATCGCGGTGGTCGTCCTGCACGCCACCCCGTTCGGCCGCTCGCTCTTCGCGACCGGCGCCAGCGAGGAGGCCGCCCGGTTCGCCGGCATCCGCGTCAAGCGCCAGAAGCTCATCCTGTTCACGGTCACCGGACTGATGGCTTCCCTCACCGGCGTCTTCTGGGCCCTGCACTACGCCAGCGCCCGCTACGACAACGCGACCGGCCTCGAACTCTCCGTCGTCGCCGCGGTGTTGCTCGGCGGCATCGACTTCGACGGCGGCAAGGGCACGCTGGGCGGCGCCATCGCGGGAGTGTTCCTCCTCGGCGCACTGCAGAACGTGATGAGCCTGCTCAACGTCTCCGCCCAGTCCCAGATCGTCGTCACCGGCGTCCTGCTCGTCGTCTCCGTGCTCGGCCCCCGGGTCGCACGCCAGATCTCCGTCGCGAGGGCGGGCCGCAGAGCCGCAGCCTCGACCCCGACGGTCTGAACAACCACAGCACCGCCCTCATCCCTAAGGACTCACCCACCATGCGCAAGTCATCCCTCCGCCGTGCCTGCGCGGCCCTCGCCGCCGTCTCCTCCCTCGCCCTCGCCGCCACCGCCTGCGGCGGCACCACCAAGGACGACGTGAAGAAGGAGAGCACCGGCGCGGCCGCCGCGGCCACCGGCAAGGCCGACCCGAACGCGGCCACCAAGAAGGGCCTGACCGTCGGCTTCCTGCCCAAGCAGGTCAACAACCCGTACTTCACCTCCTCCGACAAGGGCGGCGAGGCGGCCCTGAAGGAGCTGGGCTCCGACTACAAGGAGGTCGGCCCCTCCAGCGCCACCGACACCTCCAGCCAGGTCTCCTACGTGAACACCCTGACCCAGCAGCAGGTCGACGCGATGGCCGTGTCCGCGCAGGACCCGGGCGCCCTGTGCACCGCGCTCAAGCAGGCCATGAGCAACAAGATCAAGGTCGTCACCTACGACTCCGACACCAACCCCGAGTGCCGCAACGCCTTCGTCTCGCAGGCGTCCGCCGAGGACCTCGGCCGCACCGAGGTGCAGCTGCTCGCCGAACAGATCGGCTACAAGGGCGAGATCGCGATCCTGTCGGCCGCGCAGACCGCGACGAACCAGAACACCTGGATCGACTTCATGAAGGACGAGCTGAAGGACCCCAAGTACAAGGACGTCAAGCTCGTCAAGGTGGCGTACGGCAACGACGACGCCCAGCAGTCCTTCCAGCAGACCCAGGGCCTGCTCCAGCAGTACCCGAACCTGAAGGGGATCATCTCCCCGACCACCGTCGGCATCAAGGCGGCCGCGCAGTACCTGTCGGGCTCCAAGTACAAGGGCAAGGTCAAGCTGACCGGCCTCGGCACCCCGAACGACATGCGCAGCTACGTCAAGAACGGCACCGTCGACGCCTTCGAGCTGTGGGACCCGGCCAAGCTCGGCGCGCTCGCCGCCCAGACCGCGGTGGCGCTGGTCTCGGGCCAGATCACCGGCGCCGAGGGCGAGACCTTCAAGGCCGGCGGCGCCGAGTACACCATCGGCAAGAACGGCGTGATCAACCTCGGCAAGCCGACCGTGTTCGACGCCAAGAACATCGACCAGTTCAACTTCTAGTCCTGGAGCGGTACTTCATGCAGCGCGTCTGTTTCCTGCTCAAGGTCCGACAGGACCGCCTCGCCGAGTACCGCGAACGCCACGCCGCCGTGTGGCCGGAGATGCTCGAAGCTCTCTCGGCCACCGGCTGGCACAACTACTCCCTCTTCCTGAGAGACGACGGCCTGCTCGTCGGCTACCTGGAGACCGAGGACTTCGCCGCCGCCCAGGCCGGCATGGAGGCCACCGACGTCAACGCCCGCTGGCAGGCGGAGATGGCCCCGTTCTTCGAGTCCCTGGACGGCTCCCGGCCCGACGAGGCCATGAAACCCCTCACCGAGGTCTTCCACCTCGCCTGAGACGCTGTCCCGCAGACCGGCGCCTCCACCCCGCCCCGCCCCCCCGCTCTCGCACGACAACGGAGTCCCCCGAGATGAGACGACGCACCCTGCTGGCCGGCGCCCTCCTCAGCGCCGCAGCCTCTCCCGTGCTGGCCGCCGGCACCGCACGCGCCGCCGACCCCGGCCCCTCGGTCACGAGGAGGACGACCACGCTGCTCGACCCTGGGGCCGTGTTCTTCGTGTCCTACGACGGCCTGGTCAACAACAACTCGTTCCAGAAGAACGGCCTGCTGACCTACAAGGGCCACCAGTACGCCACCTGGTACACCGCCGCCCGCAACGCGGTCGTCGCCCGCCGGGCCCTGGGCGCGACCACCTGGTCCACGGTGACGCTGCCGCACCAGCTCAAGGCCGACGACTCGCACAACGTCATCTCCATGGGCGTCTCCCGGGTCGACGGCCGGCTCCACCTCAACATGGACTCCCACAGCGACGGCTTCTTCTACGTCAAGTCGGTCGCCGGACTCCTCGACGATCCGGCGGCCACGAACTGGACGCCGTCCGTGTTCGGCCCCGTCCAGACCACCCTCGACGGACTCGCGCTCACCTCCCAGTTCACCTACCCGCAGTTCGTCTCCACCCCCGAGGGCGGACTCCAACTCAGCTACCGGGTCGCCATATCCGGCAACGGCCGCAACGCCCTCGCCGAATACGACGGTTCGACCTGGCAGAACCTCGGCGAGTGGTCCAGCTCCACCGGCACCTACACCAGCGAGCACGGCTCCAGCACGGCCCGCAACATGTACCTTCACGGCATCGACTACGACGTCAACGGCCGCCTGCACTCCTTCTTCACCTGGCGCGAGCAGAACGGCGCCGTGATGTGCTCCGGCGGAGGCATCACCAACCACGACACCGGCTACGTCTACTCCGACGACCGCGGCCGGACCTGGCGCAACAACGCGGGCGCGGTCGTCGGCATGACCGGCGGCTCCGACAAGGTGGCCGTCACCGACAGCGGGCTCGTCGTGGACCCGCTCAATCCCGACCACTCGCTGATGAACCAGGAGAGCCAGGCCACCGACTCCGCGGGCCGGCCGCACGCGATCATCAGTTACGTCCCCGGCCGCTTCGGCCAGTGCACCACGAACTACGTCAACGACCGCACCGCCAACGGCCGCGCCTTCCACCTGCGCAAGAACGCCTCCGGCAGCTGGCAGAAGACGGAGATCCCGGTCGTCCTCGGCTCCAGCCAGCGCACCAAGCTCGTCCTGGACAAGTACGACAACGCGTACGCGGTCTTCCCGTTCGGCAGGATCGCCGGCGCCTCGAAGGCCTCCGGTTACACCGACTGGAAGATCCTCTTCGACGGCAGCGGCCTCAACGCCTTCGGCGAGGTCGTCATCGACGAGATGCGGGTCAAGGCCGACGACACACTGTCGTTCATGTACCAGGAGAAGTCGAGCGGGACGACCCCTTCGGCGCTCCACGTCATCGACTTCACGCTGCCCGCATGACCGGCGCACCGGCTCGGCCAAGGGCCCGGCGGCATGGCGGTAATGTGAAGGCCGTCCCGCCGTGCCCCGTTCACCTGGAGGTTCACGCCTGATGGCCCAGTCGGTGGGTATCAAGGACGTCGCCCGTGCCGCCGGAGTCTCCGTCGGCACGGTGTCCAACGTCATCAACCGCCCGGACACCGTGGCCACGGAGACCCGGGCCCGGGTGCTCTCGGCGATAGACCGCCTCGGATACGTCCGCAGCGAGTCGGCCCGCCAGCTGCGCGCCGGACGCAGCCGGATCATGGGTCTGCTCGTCCTCGACATGGGCAACCCGTTCTTCGTGGACGTCGCCCGCGGCGCCGAGCGCGCCGCCCGGGACGCCGGACTCGGCGTCATGGTCTGCAACAGCGCCGAGAGCGCGGGCGAGGAGGCCGAGTACCTGTCGCTCTTCGCCGAGCAGCGGGTGCGCGGGGTGCTGCTCACCCCGGCGGACGCGACCGGCCGCAACATCGAGTCCTTCCGCCGGCACGGCATCCCCTTCGTCCTCGTCGACCGGGTGTCCGAAGGCACCGCCGAGTGCTCGGTGTCGGTGGACGACGTGGCGGGCGGGGCGCTCGCGGTCCGCCACCTGGTCGACGCCGGGCACCGCTCCATCGCCTACGTCAGCGGACCGCCGACCTTCACCCAGGTCCGCGACCGCCGCACCGGCGCCCTGCACGCGCTCGCCGAGGCGGGCCTCGGTCCCGAGAGCCTGCGCGAACTGCCCACCGAACGGCTCGACGTCGCCGCGGGCCGGGACGCCGGCGCCCGTCTGCTGGGCCTCGCCGACCGCCCGACCGCCGTGTTCTGCGCCAACGACCTGCTCGCGCTCGGCGTGCTGCAGGCCATGTACGCGGCCGGTGTGAGCGTCCCCGACGACCTCGCCATCGTCGGCTACGACGACATCGAGTTCGCGGCCGCGGCGGCGGTCCCCCTCACCTCCGTCCGGCAGCCCGCCGTCACCATGGGCGCCCTGGCCGCCGAGATGCTGCTGGAGGAGACGGAGGAGGGGCCCGGGAACGGGCGGGCGCACGAACACCGTCGCGTGGTGCTCCAGCCGGAACTGGTGGTCCGCCGGTCGAGCCTGTCGGCGCGCTGAGCGGCCGCACGTCGGCCCCGCCACCCGGCGGTGACGCCCGCCCCGGCGCGCGACACCCTGCCGGGCGCAGCCGCACCCGCCGTCCACCGGGCCGGTCGGCCCTGTCCGCGGCGCGCTCCCGTAGTGCGGCTGCTGCGCCCTGTCCGACGTGCCGTTCGCCGCGCCCGGCCGGCAGGACCCGGGCCGCCGGTGCCGCCGACCCGCCCGAGGCTTCGGCTGCGGCCTTCGTGCTGAGCGGCTGTTCAGTAGGGGGAGGGCGGTCCCGGGCTTCGGCGCGGGCCGCGGATGTGCTGGACTGGGACGCGGCCCGTACACCGAGCGTCCCAGGAGACCCCTGTTGTCCCTCAGCTACCGCCAGCCCGGCGTCGTACTCACCGACCGCCGCTTCACCGTGCCCCTCGACCACGCAGACCCGGGCGGGGAGACGATCTCGCTGTACGCCCGCGAGGTCGTCGCGAGCGAGAAGGCCGGGCAGGACCTGCCCTGGCTGCTCTACCTCCAGGGCGGCCCCGGATTCGGCGCGCACCGCTTCGTCGGCAGGCCGGCCTGGCTCGGCCGCGCGCTGGAGGAGTACCGCGTCCTCCTCCTCGACCAGCGTGGCACCGGCCACTCCACCCCGGCCAACCGCCAGACGCTCCCGCTGCGCGGCGGACCGGCGCAACAGGCCGAGTACCTCGCGCACTTCCGCGCCGACTCGATCGTCCGGGACTGCGAGCTGATCCGCCGCGAGGTCACCGGCGGCGCCCCGTGGACCGTGCTCGGCCAGAGCTTCGGGGGCTTCTGCACGGTCACCTACCTCTCCTTCGCGCCGGAGGGCCTGGCGGCGGCCCTGATCACCGGCGGTCTGCCCGCCCTGGACGCCCACGCCGACGACGTGTACCGCGCCGCCTACCCGCGCATGGAGCGCAAGGTCGCCGCGCACTATGCCCGTTACCCGCAGGACGTCGAACGCGCGCGGCGCATCGCCGACCATCTCCTGCACCACGAGGTGACCCTCCCGAACGGCTACCGGCTCTCCGCCGAGGCCTTCCAGACCCTCGGCATCCTCCTGGGCGGCGGCGAGGGCAGTCACCGTCTGCACCACCTCCTCGAAGAGGCCTTCGTGCCCACCCCGCAGGGCCCCACGCTCTCCGACGCCTTCCAGGAGGAGGTGCAGGGTCAGCTCTCCTTCGCCGGACACCCGCTCTACGCCCTCCTCCACGAGGCGATCTACGCACAGGACGCCCGCCCCACCGCGTGGTCCGCCGAGCGGGTGCGCGCCGAGTTCCCGCAGTTCGACGCCGCGAAGACGCTCACCGGCGACGGTCCGCTGCCGCTCACCGGTGAGACCGTCCACCCCTGGATGTTCGACGCCGACCCCGCTCTGCGCCCGCTGCGCGAGACCGCCGGACTCCTCGCCGCCCGCACCGAGTGGACGCCGCTGTACGACCCGGCCCGCCTGGCCGTCAACGAGGTCCCCGCAGCGGCCGCGATCTACCACGACGACCTGTACGTCGACACCGCCCACTCGCTGCGCACCGCGCGGGCGATCCGGGGCCTGCGCACCTGGGTCACCGACGAGTTCGAGCACGACGGCGTCCGGGCCGGCGGCACCCGCGTCCTCGACCGGCTGCTCGCCCTCGCCCGTGACGAAGCGTGATGTCGCCGTCGCGCGGATGATCCTGCCGTTCGGGTCACCCGCGGACGATCACCCGCGGACACGTCCCGCCGACGCCCTGCGGGCCGATCCGAACGGCAGGCCCTAGTCTGCGGACATGACCGAGCCGACGATCACCCAGCTCCGGCCCATGCCCGAGGACTGGGAACGCGCCCTGGCCGTGGTGGCGCATCCGGACGACCTCGAGTACGGGTGCTCGGCGGCGATCGCCGCCTGGACCGACGCCGGCCGTGAGGTCGCCTACCTGCTGGCGACCCGCGGCGAGGCCGGCATCGACACCCTCGCGCCCGCCGAGTGCGGTCCGCTGCGCGAGCGGGAGCAGCGGGCGAGCGCGGCCGTGGTGGGCGTCACGACGGTCGAGTTCCTCGACCACCGGGACGGCGTCGTCGAGTACGGCCCCGCCCTGCGCCGAGACATCGCCGCCGCGATCCGCCGGCACCGCCCGGAGCTCGTCATCACGCTCAACCACCGCGACACCTGGGGCGGCGTCGCCTGGAACACCCCCGACCACGTCGCCGTCGGCCGCGCCGCCCTCGACGCGGCCGGGGACGCCGGCAACCGGTGGATCTTCCCGGAACTCGCCGAGCAGGGCCTCCAGCCCTGGAACGGTGTGCGCTGGGTCGCCGTGGCCGGTTCCGCGACGCCCACCCACGCGGTCGACGCGTCGGCGGGACTGGAGCGCGCCGTCGACTCGCTGCTCGAGCACCGTTCCTACATCGAGGCGTTGACGGACGAGGAGCCCGAGCAGTACGCACGGGGGTTCCTGACCGGGGTGGCGGACTCGGCGGCGGCACGGTTCGGCGGCCGGCCGGCCGTGGCGTTCGAGCTGTTCGGCCGGTAGGCGGGCGTCACCCTCGGCGGTGCGCGCCGGCGCCCCGGAAGAACGGGTGCGCGGAGCATGGCCGCAGGTCACTAGGGTGGGCGGATGCAAGACGAGACCGTGGACCTGACCGAGCTGCGCGGCGACTGTGCGAACTGCTTCGGCCTGTGCTGTGTGGCCCTGCCCTTCGCCCGCTCCGCCGACTTCGCGATCGACAAGCCGGCCGGCACGCCCTGCCCGAACCTGGGCGAGGACCACCGCTGCGGCATCCACGCGCGGCTGCGCCAGAAGGGCTTCACCGGCTGCACGGTCTACGACTGCTTCGGCGCCGGGCAGAAGGTCTCGCAGGTCACCTTCGGCGGCCGGGACCGGAGCAGCGCCTCGCCGGCCGAGGCCCGCCGGATGAACGAGGTGTTCCCCGTCGTGCGGCAGCTCCACGAACTCCTGTGGTATCTCTCGGAGGCGCTGGGCCTGCCCGCCGCCCGCCCGGTCCACGCCGACCTGCACCGGTCCCTGGCGAGGACCGGGGAACTGACCCTGCTGCCTCCGGCGGAGCTGGCCGCGCTCGACGTCGGGGCGCACCGGCAGGAGGTCAACGTGCTGCTGCTGAGGACCAGCGAGCTGGTCCGGGCCGGCGTCGGCGGACGTCGCAAGGAACGTCGGGGCGCCGACCTGATGGGCGCCCGCCTCAAGGGCGCCGACCTGCACGGTGCGAACCTGCGCGGAGCCTGTCTGATAGCGGCGGACCTCACCGGCGCCGATCTGCGCCGGGCGGACATGATCGGCGCCGATTTGCGCGACGCCGACCTGACGGACGCCGACCTCACCGGCGCGTTCTTCCTCACCCAGCCCCAGCTGAACGCCGCCAGGGGCGGCGCGGGCACCCGGGTGCCGGAGTCACTCGTCCGTCCCGCGCACTGGACACCGCTGCTCTGAGGACTCGCCGCCGGAGCCGCCCTCCTCGTCCGCCTGCCCGTGCGACGCGCCGTCCGGCTCCCCGGTCGGCGCCGGCGTGCGCCGCTCCAGGTGCAGCCGCAGTCCCTCCGGCATCAGTGTGAGCCGTTCCGTGACCCGCAGTCGGTACCCCGGGTCCGGCCGCAGCTCGTACCGGCGCAGCAGCAGCCCGAGGACCAGCGCGGCCTCGTGCAGCGCGAACTGGCGTCCGATGCAGGCCCGCGCACCCGTGCCGAACGGCTTGAAGGTGTGCGGCGCACGGGCGCGGACGGCCTGGGCGTCGAAGCGGTCCGGATCGAACCGTTCGGCGTCCGGACCCCACACCGCGGGATCCCGGTGCAGCATGCCCGTGAGCACCAGCGCCCAGCCGCCCCGCCGCACCGGATGCTCCCCGCCCAGGACGGTGTCCGCCCGTGCCTCCCGCGCGAAGGCGGGCGCCGTCGGCCACAGCCGCAGCGCCTCGTCGAGGACCCGGCGGACGTAGCGCAACTTCGCCACCTGCTCGTACGCGGGCACGGCCGTGCCGCCCCACACCCGGTCAACCTCGGCGCGTGCGCGGGCCGCGATGCGGGGGTTGCGGGAGAGGTAGTGCAGGGCGAAGGAGAGGGCGCCCGACGTCGTCTCGTGTCCGGCGACCAGGAAGGTGATGACCTGCCGCCGGACGTTCTCGTCCGACAGGCGCTCGCCCGTCTCGGGGTGGGCGGTATCCAGCATCCGGTCGAGCAGGTCGCCGTCCTTGCCGCCCTGTGCGCGACGCTCCCGCACCAGTGCGTCGACGGTGCGGTCGAGGTAGGCGATGTCGGCCCGGTTGCGGCGTGCGGCCCGTCGCATCAGTGCGGGGGACGGGACGGTGTTGAGGCGCTGTGCGTAACTCAGGGTGCCGACCATCGCCGTGACGAACGGGTGCGGGCGGTCGCGCTCGAAGGAGCCGAAGTCGTGGCCGAAGCCGGTACGCGCGATCGTCTCCAGTGTCAGCTTGGTCATGTCACCCGGCACGTCCACCGCCCGGCCCGCATCCAGCTCCCGGTCCCAGTGACCGGTGAGCCTCTCGGCCACGTCCAGCATCATCGGGTGGTAGGCCGCCATGGCCTCCCGGCTGAAACCCGGGGCGAGGACGTCGTGCGCCAGCTGCCAGTTGGGCTCGTGGTTGTACGCCGTGAACAGGGCGTCCCCGACGACGGGCCGCAGGTTGGCGATGCCGAGTCCCACGTGCTTGGCGAACCGCTGCTCGTCGGCCATGTCGGCGGCCAGATCGGCGCCCCACACGAACACGAACTCCCGGTTGAACGCCTTGCGCCGGAAGATCGGCCCGAGCCGGCCGGCGTAGCGCAGCGAGTCCTGCATGGGGGTGCGACGGCTCGCTCCCAGGACGTCGCCCAGCAGGGGAAGCCGGTGCGGCGGATGCGGTATGCGGTGCAGCTCGGGCCACCCGAGCTCCGCGCCGCGGAACCCCTTCGGCAGCGCGCCCGGCGCCGCCGGCCCGGCCGCGGCCGCTCCCGTGGGGCCCCCCGTGCCCCCCGTGCCCTTCGGGCCCGTCCTCCCCGTCGTCCCCGTCTCCGCCATGACGCGATCTCCCTTGATGCACCGGCAGGTTGACCATGTTGTACGTGAGTTCAATAGCGCGCCTCAGTCTGGTCCCGCCGCCGAGCGGACGTCAAGTAAGGTGCGGGGATGGCCGCGAACCAGGGCGAGCGCACCCGGCGCCGACTCAGCACCGGGGAGCGCAGGGAGCAGCTTCTGTCGGTGGGCGCGCGGCTGTTCTCGGAGAGCCCCTACGACGAGGTGTGGATCGAGCAGGTGGCCGAGATCGCGGGTGTCTCCCGCGGGCTGCTCTACCACTACTTCCCCACCAAGCGGGACTTCTTCGCGGCGGTCGTCGAGTGCGAGAGCGAGCGGATGCTGCGCATGACGGCGGCCGTTCCCGGCGTCCCGGTCCGCGAGCAGCTGACCGCGGGCCTCGACGTCTACCTGGAGTACGTGGAGACCCACGCGCACGGCTACCGCGCCTTCCACCGGGCGGACGCCGCCGGTGACCAGGCCGTGCGCGCGGTCTACCGCCGGGCGCTGGCGGCGCAGGAGCGCCAGATCCTGGCCGCCCTGGGCGTCGATCCCGAGTTCGGCCCGGTGTTCGAGGAGCGCCCCGAGGTGCGGCTGGCGGTGCGCGGCTGGCTGGCGTTCACCACCGCGGTCTGCCTGGAGTGGCTGCGTGGCGCGGATCTGACGCGGGAGCAGGTGCGGGACCTGTGCGCACGGGCGCTGCTGGGGGTCATCGCGCCGGGGGTGTGAGGAGGTCGAGGCCGACGCGGGGGAGGGCGTCGAGGCCGAGGTGCGGGGCGGCGTCGAGGTCGGCGGCCCGACGGGCGTGGCCGCGACGGTTGGCGCACGGGCGGATCTCCTATAAGTTAGGCAAGCCTTACCTTAGGAGGTTCAGGATGGGTGACGACCAGTGCTGGGCGGCCGCGCCTGCCGCCGCCGAGCGCGCCCGCTCGGTGCTCGCGGCCTCGTGGTCCTGCACGGTGACCGCGGACGGCGGGCGCGAGGAGCTCGTCGGCGCGCACACCGTCGACGACGACGGGCGGGTGACCTTGCGGGCGCCCGAGGACGGTGCCCTGCGCACGGCCGCGATCTGCGCGCCCCGCGGCGAGCCGTCCGCGCTGCTCGAGTTCGCCGACGTCGCACCCGTCCCGGTGCGCGGCCGGATCCGCGCCCGGCTCTGGCTGGCCGGCTGGTTCGCCCCCGACGGCGACGCTCTCGCCTTCCACGCCACGCGCGTCGTGCTGAAGGAGAGCGCCGGCGCCGTGGTCGTCGGCCTCGCCGAGTTCGCCGCCGCCGCGCCCGACCCGCTCGCCGCCGCCGAGGCCCACCTGCTCACGCACCTCGCCGACGCCCACCCCGACGCCGTGGAGCGGCTGACCCGGCTCGTCCACTCCGACAGCCTGCACGGCGCCGTCCGCGTCCAGCCGCTCGCCGTCGACCGGCACGGACTGACGCTGCGCATCGAACGCGCCCGCGCCCACGGAGACGTACGCCTGCCCTTCCACGCGCCGGCCGACGACGTCTCCCAGCTCACCGAGCGCATGCACGTGCTGCTCACCCAGGCCGCCGCCGCGTCCTGCCCCCGCGCCCTACAGCGGCAGCGCGCAGACGGCGACGGGTGACGCGAACGGCTTGCCGGCGAGCCGCAGTCCGCCTTCCGCGTCCACCCGGAAGACGCTGACGGTCCCCGACCGCTGGTTGGCGGCGAACAGCAGGCCGCCGTCCGGAGAGAGGGCGATCTGGCGCGGGAAGTCCCCTTCCACCGGGACCGTGCCGAGCAGGCGCAACCGGGCCCCGTCCTGTTCCACGGCATAGCGCGCGAGGCTGTTGTCGCCGCGGTTGGCGAGGAAGGCGAACCGGCCGTCCGGCGTCAGGACCGGCTGCGCCGGGTAGTTGACGTCCGCCTTCGCACCCGTGGACTGCGGCCTGCCGATCGTCAGCCGCCCGCTCGACGCGTCGTAGGCACAGACCGCCAGGGTGTCGTCGGCCTCGTTCGCCAGGTAGGCGTACCGGCCGCCCGGGTGGAAGGCGAGGTGGCGCGGTCCGGCGCCCGCCCGGGTGTGCGCCTGCGCGACCTCGGTGAGCGTGCCCGCCTTCTCGTCCAGACGGTAGCTGTACACGGTGTCCGTGCCGAAGTCGACGGCGATCACATGGCCGCCGTCCGGGGCGGTGACGAACTGGTGTGCATGCGGGCCCTGCTGGCCGCTCCGCGGTGCCGGACGGCGGTGTGTGACATGGTCCGTGCGCTCGCCGAGCGCCCCCGAGGCGGCGATCGGATGCACCGCCACACTCCCCGAACCGAAGTCGGCGCTCAGCAGCCACCGGCCGCTCGGATGGACCGACACATGACAGGTGTGCGCCCCGCCGGTGGCCCTGTCGCCCAGCACCGTCCGGTCGGCGAGCCGTACGGCGGTCACCGCGCCCCGCGCGCGTTCGTTCGCGGCGTACAGCGTGCGGCCGTCCGGATGCACGGCGAGGTACGACGGGTCCGGGACGCCGGTGATCGTGCCGCCGCCGGTGATCCGCCCGGAGACCGGGTCGTACGAGGCGACGCCGATGCCCTTCCCGCCGCCCTCGGCGGAGGTGTAGGTGCCCAGGTAGAGGGGGCGGGGACCGGAGGCGCCCGGCGTGGGCCCCGGTGCGGTCGAGGGTGGGGCGGACGGTGACGGCTGCCCGGGCGGCGCGGCCTGCGGGACCTCCCGCGCAGACGCCGGATCGCCGTCGCCGTCCCCGTCACCCGCGCAGCCGGCCAGCGCCGACGCCGCTGCCGCGCCGCCCAGCGCGCCGACGAAGCGGCGCCTGCTCCAGCCCCGGCCCTCGGCCCCGCCCGGCCGGGGGGAGCCCCCGCGTGCCGCGCCCGTCCCGCTGCCCATGCCCGCACCCGTCGTCGTACGCCTCCGTCGTGACAGCCACCTTGACTCGGACCGCGGCCGAACGCAAAAGCGCGGCGCGCGGCCGTCGGTCACCGGCCGGGGGAGCGGGCCCGGGCGGAGTGGGCCAGGGGAGCGGGCCCGGCGGAGTGGGCCCCGGGAGCGGGGCTACCAGTCGCCGTCCTCCACCCGGCTGCCCGGCGTGTCCTTCAGGTGCTGCACCTGACCCGGAGCAGGCGGCTCCCACGGGTCCAGGTCGTCGCCGATCCATTCGCCGACCGGCCGCACCTCGCCCAGGGCGTCGCTCGGCGCGACGTCCTGCGCGTCGTCGTCGTAGTAGTCGAACCACGGCAGCCCCGCCTTCGTGTACGCGGCACGGTCGACCGGCGAAGGCGGCGGCTCCTCCCCGGTGATCCGGCGCCACTCCGGGGGCGTCACCAGATGCACGAAAACCCGCGCGGCGGGCTCCGTCGTGTAGTGGGTGAGCGGGCGCTCGTCGCGGTAGACCTCCTGGCGCATGGAACCGCCCACGCCGAGGCCCATCGCCGCGGCCGCGCGCGCCCGGGGCGCGCCGCCGGGACGGGGCGGCGCGCCCGCCGCCATCGGGGCCGCGGGCGGCGGCAGGCTGCCGAAGACCCCGCCGGTCAGGTCCGGCGTGAGAGGGGTGCGGCTGCTGCGCTCGGCTTCCCGCCACTCGGCGCGCCGACGCTCCTCCAGCGGGAACGACTGCAGCTGCACCCCTCCCCACACCTCCTCGCCGGTGACCTGGCCCTCGACGGTCGCGCCCAGGCCCAGCGGCACCGCGACGAACTGGCGCACCGTGCCGCTGCCGGAGTTGATGCCGTCCAGCCAGGGCTGGCGGGGGAGCGCCACGTAGTTCTGCGGGTCCCGGGAGAGCCGGTCGCTCCACGGCCTGCCGGAGACCGCGCACACCTTGCCCGCCCCGACCTGCAGCGCGGCCGGCTCCGAGGACGACGCGAAGCTCAGCCACATCGCCTCGCGCAGATACATCGGCAGCATCACGCCCCCGCGCGCGAGCCACTCGGCGGGCACCGTGCCGGCGTGGTCGGCGACCCGCCGCACCGGGAACACGCCGAGGCCGGGCGGCAGGTCGTGGGTGCCCTTCTCCGGCAGGCGCAGGGTCCGCATGAACCGCACCGCCACCCCGCCCGGCAGCCGCAGCATGTCCCCGTCGATCCGTACGGAGGTGTCGGTCATCCGTGTGCTCCCCTCGTCGTCGCCTGTCAGTGGGAACGACGGGCGGTGGCGGTCCGGTTCCGGCGCGGCCGCAGTCGACCGCGCGTCCGCTGCCTCAGCCGGTGCAGCCACGGACGGCGCTCACGCTGCTCCCGGCTGTTGCGGTCCAGCTCCTCCAGCAGGCGCTGGGTGCGGTGCTCGGTGTCGAGCTCGTCGATGATGCGGTCGACCTCGGTGAGCACCGCGCCGTGCAGCTGCCACTGACGGGCGTCGTGCTGGAGCTGCTCGAGCAGGAGCTGGGCGAGCTTGTCCCGGGTCGCCGCGGCCTGCCGCAGCTCGGCGGTGAGCCGGGACTCGGCGGCGTCCGCGTTCTGGCTGACCTGCGTGGTCACGAGCACCGCGAAGCTGACCACCGCGTCGGCCATCTCCGACAGCAGCCGCTCGACCTGTTCGCCCGTCCCGGCCGGGAACAGCGGCTGCGGCTCGCGCTGCTTGGCCAGGTCGGTCAACGTGCGGGCGAGCACCCGCAGCACGACGGTGCAGATCTCCAGCGTGTCCAGACCGGTGCGCAGCACCACCCGGTGCAGCAGCCCCTCCCGCACGCGCGGGTTGAGCCGCAGGCTGTCCTCGGCCTGTCGCAGAGCCGCGTCCACCTCGACGATGTCGTGGTCCAGCCGGCGTGCCTCGTGCAGCCGTTCGGCAGCCTGTTCGTACGGGGTGCGGCCGGCGGCCTCCTCGCCGATGCGCAGCATCAGCTGCCGCAGCCGCCGGGCGAGCCCCTCGATCGACTCGCCCGCTTCCTCCACCCACACCGGGGGCGGCAGCAGCAGGTTGCAGCCGAGTCCCACGAACGCGCCGATCAGCGTCTCCACCACCCGCGACCACGCCGTGTCCCCGACGGTGGTCACGCCGAGCACCAGCATGGCGCTGATCGCCACCTCGGGCACGTACTCGTCGACCCGCACCAGATGGCCCACGGCCAGCGAGGCCACGATCAGCAGCCCCAGGCTCCACCAGGTCAGGCCCACCAGCAGGCTGAAGGCGATGGCCACGAGGACGCCGGCCACCACCGCGTTCACCCGGCGGATGCCGTTGGTCAGGGTCGCGTAGAGGGTGACCTGCACGACCAGCAGCGCGGTCAGCGGCGCGGTGAGCGGCAGCGCCTCGGGGCTCAGGCGCAGCGCGATGACATAGGCGAGGGTGGCGGCCGCGGCCGACCGCAGCGCCTGGACGACGACGGGTTCCCGGTGGCGCTGTACCAGCCGCACCAGCGGCGCCGCTCGTTCACGTACTTCCTGCATCCTCTGTCCCGTTCCCCTTCACCTGCGGCCTCGAACGTTTCCGCAGCACCTCGCGTCGCGCGCCGTCCGTTCGGCCGCGTCGGAGGCTGGGCTCTCCGACGGGACAGTCTGATCGATCAATGTCCATTCAGGACGATGGCTGTCCGCAAGTGTGCCTAGATTGTTCTCAGTGGCCGGGGAACGCCGGCAGCGGAAGCCGAGGGGGAGACGCATGACGGACAGGGTCGGCACGGTCGGGATCGAGGTCCTCGCGCAGGCGCACGACTACCTGCGCGACGTGGTCGCGGGCGTCGGGGACGGACGGTGGGGCAGCCCGACACCGTGCGAGGGATGGACGGCACGGCAGGTGCTCAACCACGCCCGCATCGACCAGCAGGGCTACGGGCTCGCCCTCACCGGCGGCCGGCCGGACAGCGACCCGTTCCACCCGGCCGACGCCCTCGACGGCGACCCGGCGGCGGAACTCGACAAGGTGCTGGTCATGGTGGCCGAGGCCTACGCGGCGCTGCCCGCGGACACCGAGGAGGCGCCGACCCCGCTCGGCCCGCTGCCCCTGCGGATCGCCGTCGGAGCCGCCGCGATGGACGCCGCCGTGCACGCCTGGGACATCGCCGTCGCCACGGGTTTGGACCGCCCGCTTCCGGTGGCCACGGCCGAGGGCATCCGGCCGGCGGCCGACCGGCTCGTGGACCACCTGCGCGACGCCTACCAGGTCTTCGCCCCGGCCAGAGAGCCCGCGCCGGACCATGACCCGGCGCAGGCGCTTCTCGCCTTCCTCGGCCGCGACCCGCACTGGACGCCGCGCACCCACTGAAACGTCGCAGCCCCGCCCCCGCCCGGCCCGCCGCGCCCCTCTCCCGCGGACGGCCGGGCGGGGGACGCAGCCGAAGCCCGGCCTCAGCCGAAGCCCGGCCGAAGCCGCAGCCGAAGCGCCCGGTGATGCGTTCCGCCCTCCCGGGTCGCCTCGGCCGCCGCCGTACCCGCCGCGCCCGCCGCGGTCTCATCCGCGGACCGGATGCGTCGCCTGCCAGGCCAGTCGCAGGTCCGCGCCCTCCCCGACGGCGGTGAGGAACTCGTCCAGATCGAGGAACTCCTGCCACACAGGACGGCCGCCCGCCCGCGCCAACTCCGCCACGACCAGATCCTCCAGATCCGTGGCCCGCTTGTTCTTCCACACCTTGTCGGCCAGGCTCACCAGCAGGTCGTCCACCGTGACTCCCGGGGCCGCCCAGGAGGCGTGGGTCGCGGCGAACCGCGCCCGCTCCGGGGGCACCCCGCGCGCGAGCAGCAGCTCCCGTCCCGCCTCCTCGTGGAGCGCGCCGGGGCCGGACAGCTCCCCCGGGTGCAGCGCCTTGCCGATGTCGTGGGTGGCCGCACCGAACAGCACCGCCTCCCGGTCGACGGGCAGTCGCGGGCAGCTCCGGGCGAGCCGGTCGACGAGCTGGGCGGCGACGTCGTGGACCGCCCTGAGGTGCGCCACCAGCCGGGGAGGGGCGCCGACCTCGTCCAGCAGCCGCACCGCCTCCGGCGGCAACGGACGCAGCGGAGGGTGCGAGGTCGCGTGCTCGGCGACCGCCCGGACGTTCCAGACAGTGGTCATCGCGTCAGCGTAACGACCGGCGCGCCGCCCGGAAGGCGGCCGGACACATCGGCCGCGCCTCCCAACTCCCGTGCACGGGGCCGTTCGTGCGGTCCGCACGCCGTCGCAGCACCCGGGGTGCGTTGCGTACCCTGGACCGGGCCGCGAGCCCGGCCGCCGGCGCCGGCGGCCGGGGCGGGCGGCCGAGGGGGGAAGGGTGAGCGCACGGTGACGGATTCCCGGGAACGGGCCCGGAGCGTACTGGCGGCGGCGGGCATCGCGCCGGGCCGCCTGGCCCGCGTGCGCCCGCTCGGCGGCGGCACCTACAACACGGTCGAGGAGCTCCGCCTCGCGGACGGCGTCCGCTACGCGCTGAAGGTCGCACCCACCGCACCGGCCCTGCGTTACGAGAGCCGACTGCTGGTCGGGGAGGCGGAGTTCTGCCGGGGCGCCGCCGAGGCGGGCGTGCCGGCGCCGCGTGTCGTGGCCCTCGACGAGCAGTGGCTGCTGATGACGATGTGCCCGGGCGACCCCTGGAGCGACTCCCTCACCGCTGCCGAACAGGCCTCACTGCGCACGGAGTCGGGGCGACAGGTCGCCCGGCTGCACCAGGTGACCGGGCCCGGCTTCGGATATCCCTCCGGGGTGTTCGGCCCGCTCGCCGCCGACTGGCGCACCGCTTTCGCGGCGATGTTCGACGCCGTGCTCGCCGACGCCCGTGACTACGGCGCCCGGCTGCCCCGCCCGGCCGACGAGGTCGCCGCCGTCGCCCGGTCCGCATACGGCGCCCTCGACGAGGTCGCCGTCCCGCGCCTCGTCCATTTCGACCTGTGGCCCGGCAACGTCCTCGTCGACCGCACCGGCGGCGGGGCCCGCATCGGAGGCCTCATCGACGGCGAGCGGATGTTCTGGGGCGACCCGCTCGCCGACTTCGTCTCACTGGCCCTGCTGGGCGACATCAGAAAGGACGGGGCCTTCCTCGCGGGCTACCGCGAGGCCGGAGGCCGGGCCGTGTTCGACGCGTCCGCCCGGCTGCGGCTCGCGCTGTACCGCGCCTACCTCTACCTGATCATGCTCGTCGAGACGGTTCCCCGGGAGGTCGGCGCGGATCACGAGCGCTGGACGCAGGAGAGGGTCGCCCCGGAGCTCGTCGCCGCGCTGGACGAGATCGCCGGGACGGGCGGCTGGTAGCGTCTCTTAGCTCACATCGTGAACTAAGGGTTGGACGAATGTCGCGTCAGCCCGCCCGCAGAGGTATGTTGCAGGTCGGCGCGGCTCGGAGGGAGCGATATGACGGGGCGGAACGGGCGCACGGTACGCGACCTGAGGCGGGCGAACCGCACGGCTGTGCTGCAGCGGCTCTACTTCGACGGCCCGCTGAGCCGTTTCGAGCTCGGTCCGGCCACGGGTCTGAGCTCCGGCTCGATCAGCAACGTCGTCGCCGAGTTGATGGCGGACGCACTGGTGGAGGAGGCCGGCAGCGTCGACTCCGACGGCGGCCGTCCCCGCATCCTGCTGCGGGTCGCCCCCGGCAGTGGCCACATGATCGGCGTGGACGTCGGCGAGACCCGCGTGCGCATCGAGCTGTTCGACCTGACGCTGACCGAACTCGCGCGCGTGGAGAAGCCGTTGGAGCAGCGGCGCTACGCGGTGGACGGCATCGTCGGTCACATCCGCGACGGCGTGGCCGAGGTGCTGGCGGCCGCCTCCGTGGGCCCCGAACAGCTGCTCGGCGTCGGCATCGGCGTCCCCGGCATCGTCGAGCACACCCCCGGGCGCGGCGCCGTGGTGCACGGTCAGACCATCGGCTGGGACGCCGTCCCGCTGGAGGAGCTGCTGCGCGAGGGCTCCCTTCTGCCCGAGTCCGTCCCGTACTTCATCGACAACGGCGCGAAGACCCTCGGCCAGGCCGAGATGTGGTTCGGCGGCGGACGCGGCGCGCACAACGCGGTCGTCGTCCTCTTCGGCTCGGGCGTCGGCGCCTGCCTCGTCACGCCCGAGGTGGAGCACGGCCGGGCGGTCGAGTGGGGACACCTCACCGTGCGGGTGCGCGGCCGTCGCTGCCGGTGCGGGGCCCTCGGCTGTCTGGAGGCCTACGCCGGTGCGGAGGCGCTGCTGGAGCGGTGGCGCGAGGCCGGCGGCCGGCCGCCGGAGGGCGTGGACGAGGAGACGGCGCTGACGGCGCTGCTCGCCGCCGCCCACCCGCCGGGCGACGACGCCGCCGACGGCGGGAGGGCCGCCGACCCGGTCGCGCTCGCGGTGCTGGAGGAGACGGCGGAGTACCTGGGAGCCGGCCTCTCCGACCTGATCAACCTCTTCCAGCCGGAGCGCATCCTCATCGGCGGCTGGGCCGGCCTCCAGCTCGGCGCGCGCTTCCTGCCGGCCGTGCGCCGCCACGCCACCGCGTACGCGCTGCGCCACCCCGCGCAGAAGGTCAGCGTCGAGCTCGGCCGGCTCGGCCCCGACGCCGTCACCGTCGGCGCGGCGATCCTCCCGCTCGCCGACTTCTTCGGCCGCGGCGGCCGCCGTCCCGACCCCGCGCCCACCGGTCCGGCGCCCGCCTGGCGCACGGTGCTGGAGGAACGCGCCCCACGCTGAGGCGCCCGCGCCCGGCTCGAAGGGCCCGACCGGCGCCGATACCGCGACGGCGTCGAAGCGTGCGGTCCCCGAGGGCGGCCGCCGCTGCCGTTCGCGCACCGCCTCTCGCGCATCCACCCCTCGGCTCCTGCCTGGCGGCCGCCCCTCGGGCGCGCCCCCGACGCACCCCGCACCCCGGCCGCGTACACCGGTGCCCGCCATCCCGCCGCTCGCCGGACCCCCGCCGCCGGGGGAGCGGCCGACGGGACCCCCGGCACGTTTCGCCGGCCGCCCGGGAGGTACTCGCGTGGCGCCGGACGGACGGCGTCCGGACGAGCACGACCGCGAAGGGAGGCCGTCGTGGCCGCACACCGCCCCGAAGGCCCGGGCGAGACCAGCGCACCCGTTCCGCGCGACCCGCCGGACCAGCAGGCCGACGGGGGAGCGGAGGACCCGTGGGACGTCGCCGGGCCCGGTCGGCCGGAGAACCCGGCGTCGGCCGAGGACGTCCCCGACACCGAGTCGGGCGCCGGTGGGGAGGGCGCGTCCCACCCGGACATCGACCAGTCCGACGAACCCGTGCCCGAGGAGCCGTCCGCCTGAGGAGCCGTCCGTCCGAGGAGCCTCCGCGGGTAGGACCCTCAGCACCCGTGCGGCCGCAGCTGAGACGACACGGCCGTCCCGCGATCCACGCGCGTCTCCAGCCCCAGCCCCGAGTAGCCCCCGGTGACGACCGCGAGCCGTCCGGTCAGGTCGACGCCGGCGAGGACGTCGTCGGCGGTGCTGTGGGCGTCGAACCCCGAGCCGATCTCGTGCTGTGCAGTGCTCATGTCGGGGACGCTACGAATTGGAGTGCGCTCGAAGTCAAGCGCCCCGCGCCCCGTGGCCCGGGGCGGGGCCGGACAGCGGAGAGCCCCGACCGGACGGGGGAATCACGGTCGGGGCGGCCCGGATGTGGGCGCGCACGGCGGTCGCCTCTCGGCGAGTCGCTCCACAGGGCTTCAGCCGGACGATCGTCCCTGTGTGCGGAAGGTGAGGCCCGGGGACACTGTCCCGTCCGCACCCACGATTTGTTCAACGGGTAACCAGCCATGGGTGTTCCCCGGTCCGCGGCGGGGCGCGGTGACGTGTGTCACTGCGGGGTCCGGCCCAGCCGTCACCCCGGGACCCCGCCCAGCGGACTCGCCGACAGGGACGCCAGAAGGTCGGCCGGGTCGTCGTACACCGTCTCCGCGCCCGCCTCCATCAGGTCGGCGCGGGGGACGCCGCCGCAGAGCACGCCCACGCAGCGCACCCCGGCCCGGCGGCCGGCCCGCATGTCCCACACGGTGTCGCCGACGAACACGGCCCCCTCGGCCGGCGCCCCGACCAGTTCCAGGGCATGGACCACGGGCTCCGGCGAGGGCTTGCCCGCCTCGACGTCGTCCGCGCTCGCGGTCGCGGCGATCGCGTCGTCGGCGTCGATGGCGCCGCGCAGGGCCGACAGCTCGGACCCGCCGGCCGAGGTGGCGAGCACCACCGTCCAGCCGTCGTCACGCAGTCGGCGCAGCAGCCGTCCTGCGTCCCGCAGCGGCGGCAGCCGGTCGAAGTACTGGCCGTACAGCGCCTTGTGGGCGGCGCTGAGCTCCGCGTCCCGGTCCGTGTCCCGGTCCTCGCCGAGCAGGTGGGCGATCAGGTCGTCGGAACCGAGGCCCACCGCCCGGTGCACGGCGTGCATGGGCACCCGGTGGCCCGCCTGCCGGAAGGCCTCCCACCAGGTGACGACATGCAGGTGGTTGGTGTCGACGAGGGTGCCGTCGACGTCGAACACGGCGGCGCGTGTCATCCCGGATCCTCTCTCTCGCGTACACCCGCCGGGTACCACCTCAGCGGCCCGGCACTCCCGCCGGCGTGCGGCCCTCGTGCGTCCAGGCCAGCAGGTCCTCCAGCGGCCACGCGGTGACGATCCGCTCCGCGGGCACCTCGCACTCCTCGGCCCGTGCGCAGCCGAGGATCTGCCAGTCCAGCTGGCCCGGCGCGTGCGCGTCGGTGTCGACGGAGAACAGCGTGCCCGCCGCCACCGCCCGGCGCAGCAGCCGAAGCGGCGGATCGAGCCGCTCGGGCCGGCTGTTGATCTCCACGGCCGTGCCGGACTCGGCACACGCCGCGAACACCTCGTCCGCGTCGAACTCCGACTCAGGCCGCCCGCGCCCGCTCAGCAGCCGTCCGGTGCAGTGGCCGAGGACGTCGGCGTGGGGATCGCGCACGGCCCTGACCATGCGGCGCGTCATCGCCGGGCCTTCCATGCGCAGCTTGGAGTGCACGGAGACCACGACCACGTCGAGCCGCTCCAGCAGCTCCGGTTCCTGGTCGAGGGACCCGTCGTCGAGGATGTCGCACTCGATGCCGGTCAGCAGCCGGAAGGGCGCCCAGGTCGCGTTGAGCTCCTCGACCACGTCCAGTTGCCGGCGCAGCCGCTCGGGGGACAGTCCGCGGGCCACCGTCAGCCGCGGCGAGTGGTCGGTGAGCGCGGCCCACTCGTGGCCGAGCGCGGCCGCCGTCCGGCCCATCTCCTCGATCGGGCTGCCGCCGTCCGACCAGTCGGAGTGGACGTGGCAGTCTCCGCGCAGCAGCGCCCGCAGCCCGCTCCCCGCCCCGTCGGTGAGCGGCCGCCCGGCTTCGTCCTCCAGCTTCGTCAGGTACGACGGCTGCTGCCCGGCCAGCGCCTCACGCACCACCTGCGCGGTCTTGGGGCCCACGCCCTTCAGCGACTCCAGCGTCCCGGCGGCCGCGCGCTGCTCGACCTCCGCCGCGGGCAGCCGGCCCAGTACGCGGCCCGCCGTGCGGAACGCGCGCACCCGGTAGGTGGGGGCCAGCGACCGCTCCAGCAGGAAGGCGATCCGGTCCAGGGCCTCGACGGGGTCCATCGCCACCTCCTGGCTCCAGAGTTCCCCGCCCGCGCGCGGACCGCATGTCGGGGAGACGGCTCGCCCGCCCCGGCTGAATGTCCGTGATCGAATGATTCGCCGCGACCGGTTCCGCTTTACCCTCTATGTCATGACCGAAATCGCGAGCCTCCGTATCTCCCGACCGCGGATCATGGTGCTCGGCGTGCAGCCCGCCGCCGTGCCGTTCCGCATCGTGGAAATCGACGCCGAGGTGGTCGGCGAGGCCAGGGACGTGACCGACGTCCTCGAGATCGCCGCCGCGTACGGCATCACGGTGCACGACCTCGACGACCCGGACGTGGTGCGCTGGGTGGGCGGCGACAGGTACACCTGGAACCCGCACTGACGCCGGTCGGGTCCTCGCCGCCGCCCCGCCCTCACGCGCGCGGCTTGCGGGCGTGCACCGCCCGGCCGACCCTGCGTCCCAGGATCAGGTAGCCGATCAGCGCGCCGGCCGTGTTGAGGATGACGTCGTCGATGTCGAAGGCGCGTCCGGTCACCAGCGCGCCCTGGGCGAACTCCACCAGCAGCATGACGGTCGCCGTCAGCAGCAGCACGCGCAGCAGCCCGCGGGCCCGGGGGGCGACGACCGGCACCAGCACGCCGAAGGGCACGCCCAGCAGCAGGTTGCCGCCGATCTGCTTCACCGCGTCGCGCAGTGCTGGCTGGTCCAGATAGGCCCGCAGAGAGTCGCCCGGCCGCAGGTTGGAGTGCACCAGGGCCGCCGAGGCGGGTGAGGGCTCCAGCGTGATGCGAGCGAGCGCGACGGCGAACGCGACCATGAACGCGAAGGCGCAGAGCATGGCCAGCAGCCGCAGCGGGAACGGCAGCGGACGGTCGGTCTTCGCGGCGGACTGCCGGGAGGTCCTGGCGGCGGCCTTCGCTCCGGCCTTGCGGTCGGTCCTGGCGGCGGCCTTCGCCCCCGCCCCGCCTCCGTTCCTCGTGCCGCTCCACGGGAACCTCCCGGCCCTGTCCCCGGGCTTCCCGGGCGATTTGGCGCCGCGCGGGCGGAACGCGGTGAGCGGACGGAGCGCTGCACGGGCCATGCGGTCCTCCAGTAGTCAACTTCCCGGTGTGACAGGGCGATTACCCACGAAACCCGCGAGGATGCGGCCCTTCCCGCGCGGCGCCGGAAACGAGCCCCGGCGCCGCAGGGGGAGGGGGAGGTCAGGCGGCGTACACCACCTTCACCGTCTTGAAGCCGAGGGAGTGCAGCAGCCCCTCCAGCATGTCGGTGGTGTTGCGCTCGGCCCGCGCGGTCAGCTCGCTCTCCTTCGCCGCGTCGCCGATGTGGCGGACCGCGAGCTTCTGCACGGCCTGTTCGCCGCCGGGGTTGTCGGAGAAGAGGTCGCCGAGGCGGTCCAGGAGGCCGCGCTGCTTGGAGACCGCGTAGGAGCGGTCGGGGTCGAGCGCCGGGGTGCCGAGCCGCGCGTGCGGCAGCCGGAGCGTGGCGGAGGTGCGGTCCTCGTCGACCGTCACGTCGTCGTCGCCGACCTTGCCGAGGTCGACGTAGGCGTCCACGGTGCCCGCCCCGACGTACAGGGTGCGGGTGCCGCGGATCGCGTCGGGGAGGTACTTGGCGTCCTTCTCCAGGTCCACGACGACCTGGAAGTTGCCGGAGGCGGCGTCGTAGCGGCTCATGTCCTGGATGGACTGCAGCAGGGCGGGGCCCGTTCGGTCATGGGTCTCGGTGCCGAAGAGGTCGCGCAGTCCCGGCAGCAGGCTCAGCCGGATCCCGGCGAACATCACGACGAGCACGACCACGACGGCGGTGAGCGCCTTGGCCCACCCGGGCATGCGGCCGGGCAGACGTCTGGCGGGCTGGTCGGCCTTGGTGGGCTCGGTGGGCTCGATGGAAGTCGTCATGGGGACGGCCCTCCTTCCTGAGGACACGGATTCCCGCCAATTCGGCTGTCAGACCGCCTTGTTGGCAACCTGTGACGTACGGGTCCAGCGGCTGCGTGGACGCCCGGGCGTCGCTGCGCCCACGCCGGTGGCGGGCCGGTCGCCGGTCCCCGGACGTCGGCGCAGGCCCGCGGAGGTCGGCGGAGGTCCGCGTTCAGGCTCCCGGACGCCGCCCGCTCCGGCGGCCCGGGCGGCCGGGTCTGCGCACGTCACCCGGGCGGCGGATCCGCCCGGTGCGTTCCGCCCGCGGGGTCGACGGGTCCGCCGGCGGGCCGTGACCGCCGCTCCCGGGGGCCGGGAGGGGAGGGGGTGCGGGCGGGCGGAGTACGGCGGGCTCGCGAGGGTGGGCGAGGCGGGCTCGGTCCGTAGCATGGGAGTTCCCGCCCCAGCCGGACATGATCAGCGAGGAGCCGATCGTGCGAGACATCTCCGTGTTCAGCGGCAGTGCCCATCCCGAGCTGGCAGCCGAGGTCTGTGCTCACCTCGGCGTGCCCCTGAGTCCCACCCGCCTCAGCAGGTTCGCCAACGACTGCCTGGAGGTCCAGCTCCAGGCCAACTGCCGGGAACGGGACGTCTTCCTCGTCCAGCCCCTGGTCAGGCCCGTCCAGGAGCATCTCGTCGAACTGCTGCTGATGTGCGACGCCGCCCGGGGCGCGTCGGCGGGCCGGATCACGGTCGTCATGCCGCACTACTCGTACGCCCGCTCGGACAAGAAGGACGCGCCCCGGATCTCGCTCGGCGGCCGGCTGGTCGCCGACCTGATGGCGGCGGCCGGCGTCCACCGCGTGCTCGCCATGACGCTGCACTCGCCCCAGGTGCACGGCTTCTTCTCGATGCCCGTCGACCATCTGCACGCGCACCGGGAGCTGGCCGCCCACTTCCGCCGTTACGACCTCACGCGCACCACCGTCGTCTCGCCGGACCTCGGCAACGCCAAGGAGGCCGCGGCGTTCGCCCGGATGATCGGGGCCCAGGTGGCGGCGGGGGCCAAACAGCGGTTCGCCGACGACCGGGTCAGCATCAGTGCCGTGATCGGCGAGGTGGCGGGACGCGACGTCATCGTGCTCGACGACGAGATCGCCAAGGGCAGTACGGTCCTGGAGCTGCTCGACCGGCTGCGGGAGTCGCAGCCGCGGTCGATACGGGTGGCGTGCACGCACGGCCTGTTCGCGGCCGGCGCGCTGAAACGGCTCAGCGAGCAGAGTGACGTGCTGGAGATCGTGTGCACCAACACGGTGCCGGTGCCCGCCGAGCAGCACACCGAGAAGCTGCGGATCCTGTCCATCGCCCCCGCCCTCGCGGAGGCCGTCCGCCGTATCCACAACGGCGAGTCCGTCAGTGCCCTGTTCGACGCGGCCCGCGGCGAGTGAGCGGGGGCCGGCCGGGGCGAAGGGGCCGTCGAGCAGCGCTTCCCGGCGCCGTCATAACGTGCCGGAGGCGGCGCCGGGCCGCTCCAGGGCGTCCTCCAGGGTCGGGGCGGGCGGCAGCAGCCGGGACAGCCCGGTGGCCCGCAGGATGCGCAGGGTGAGCGGGTGGGGGCAGACCAGGTGCAGCCGGCCGCCCTGGTCAAGGACCCGGCCGCGGGCCCGGTACAGCAGGCGCAGCCCGGAGCAGTCGAAGAACTCGACCGGGGTCAGGTCGATCACGATGCGCGGTTCGGCGCACCCGGTCGCGTCGTCGAGGTGCGGGCCGATCTCGGTCGCCGCCACGATGTCGATCTCGCCGTGGAACTCCAGCACCGTGTACCCCCGGTCCTCGCGGACGCGCAGATGCGGGGTGCCCGCCGGAGATTTCTGCTGCACGACGCCATCGCCTCCAACCCGCTCCACCGGTCGGGAGCCTCCAACGGGCGGGGCGCACACAGCAGTTCCCCGCTCCAGCAAGTTACCCCCGATGGAGTGAATTCCAGCATGTTCGATTGACATATGTCTTCGAAATGCAACCGACTCTGCCCGAGTTTTTTCGCACCGTGAGCGAAGGGGGAGGCGATGCGCGGCCGGAGGGGCGCCGGGAGGGTTACGACAGGGCGTGCCAGGCCGTCGACAGCGCCGCGCGGAACTGCTCGGTCTGGTGGGCCGTGAGCTGTCGCACCATGCGCTCCTCCAGCTCCCGCACCGGGCCGGCGTGCCGGCCGAGGAGCGCGCGCCCGTCTTCGGTGAGCAGGATCAGCAGCTCGCGGCGGTTGCGCGGATTGCGTTCGCGGCGGATCAGTCCCCGCCCCTCCAGGGAGCGCACCAGGTCGGCGATGGACTGGGCGGTGACGAACGAGTCCCGGGCCAGCTGGGCGGCCGACAGCCCGTCGTGCCGCTCCAGCACGGTGAGCGCCGTGTACTGCAGGGCCGTGATCCCGGACGGCTTGACCAGCTCGTCCAGGTGGGATCGCACGACCAGCTCGACCTGCTTCACCATGTAGAGCAGGGACGGGGGCGTCCGGTGGGGCGAGGGTGCGGACGCTGTCTTGTCCGTCGGGGTGCCGGCCATGAGCCCGAGCCTAGAGCATTGACAGGAAACCTGTCTGTAAAGAGACTGCGAACCAACAGGAATCCTGTTTGTTGAAATCTTGGCGACGATGCTGAGGAGTGGCGATGACCACCTTCGAGACCGGCCCTGGTCGACTGTTCATCGGGGGACAGTGGCGCGAGGCCGCGGACGGAGCCCGGACCGAGGTGATCGACCCCTCGCGGGGCACGGTCGTCACCACCGTCGCGGAGGCGGGCGCCGCCGACGTGGACGCCGCCGTACGGTCCGCACGGGAGGCCTTCGACGCCGGGCAGTGGTCCGGCCTCAGCGGCAGGGAGCGCGGTCGCGTCCTGCTCCGGGCGGCCGAGCTGATCCGCGCCGAGGCCGACGCGATCGCCCGGCTGGAGAGCCTCGACGTCGGCAAGCCGATCACCCTCGCGCACGCCGTCGACGTCACCAACGCGGCCAACGACTACGAGTACTTCGCCTCCCTCGCCTTCGCCCTGGACGGCGCGAACCGCGACACCCCCATGAACGCCCTCGCCTACACCCGGCGCGGCCCGCTCGGCGTGGTCGCCGCGATCACCCCGTTCAACTTCCCGCTCATCCTGGCCGGTTCGAAGATCGCCCCGGCCCTCGCCGCCGGCAACACGGTCGTCCACAAGCCCGCCGACGAGACCCCGCTCAGCGCCCTGTACATGGCCGACCTCCTCCAGCGGGCGGGCGTGCCCGACGGCGTCGTCAACGTCGTCACCGGCAGCGGTCCGGTGGCGGGCGAGGCGCTGCTGCGCCACCCCGGCGTCGACAAGATCGCCTTCACCGGCTCCACCGCCGTCGGCCGGCACGCCGCGAGCATCGCCGGTGAGAACCTCAAGCCGGTGACCATGGAACTCGGCGGCAACGCCGCCCACCTCGTGTTCGAGGACGCCGACCTGGAGAAGGCCGTCGGAGCCGTCATCAAGGGCTTCGTCTTCAACACCGGCCAGTTCTGCATGGGCGGCCCCCGTCTGCTGGTGGCCCGCCCGGTCTACGGCACGATGCTGAACATCCTCGCCGAGGCCGTCCCGGGCGTCCCCGTGGGCGACCCCCGCAGGCCGGAGACCGTAGTCGGCCCGATGGCGGGGGAGCAGCACCTGCGCAAGGTCGAGGAGTACGTCGAACTCGCCCGCAAGGAGGGCGCCCGCATCGTCTGCGGCGGCGAGCGCCTCGACCTCGACGGCGGGTACTACTACCGGCCCACCGTCATCGCGGACCTGGCGAACGACTCCCGGGTCGTGCAGGAGGAGATCTTCGGGCCGGTCCTCACCGTGCAGCCCTTCGACGACGAGGACGAGGCCGTCGCGCTCGCCAACTCCACTCCGTACGGCCTGGCTTCGGGCGTCCAGACCGGCAACCTGGCCCGCGCGCACCGCGTCGCCGACCGCCTCCAGGCCGGCATCGTCTGGGTCAACGACTGGGCGATGCTCGACCCGGCCGTCCCCTTCGGCGGCGTCAAGGACTCCGGCTTCGGCCGCGAGTACGGCCCCGAGGCGCTCCAGTCGTACACCAAGGTCAAGTCCGTCGTCGTCTCGCTCGACTGAACGCCGCGCGAAAGCAAGGGAGTCGCACCCATGACCATCACCACCCGCGCCGCCGTCGTCGAGTCCGCCGGAGCGCCCTTCACCCTCTCCGAGGTCGTCCTCGAGGACCCCGCCCCGCACGAGGCGGTCGTCCGGCTCGTGGCGGCCGGACTGTGCCACACCGACCTCGGGGTGGCGAGCGGCGGACTGCCCTTCCCGCTGCCCGGAGTCCTCGGCCACGAGGGCGCGGGCGTCGTCGAGGCGGTCGGCGCGGCCGTCACGACCGTGGCCCCCGGCGACCACGTCGTGCTGTCCTTCACCTCCTGCGGAAACTGCCGCAACTGCCACGGCGGCCACCCCGCCTACTGCGCCTCGTGGCTGCCGCTGAACCTCCTCGGCGGCCGCCGCGCGGACGGCACCAGCACGCTCAGCCGCGACGGCGAGCCGCTCGGCGGTCACTTCTTCGGCCAGTCCTCGTTCGCCGAGCGGGCGCTGGTCGACGAACGCAGCCTCGTCAAGGTGGACCCCGACGTGCCGCTGGCGTCGATCGCCCCGCTGGGCTGCGGCGTGCAGACGGGCGTCGGCGCCGTCTGGAACGTGCTCGAGCCCGCGACGGGCAGCACCGTCGTCGTCCTCGGGGCCGGAGCCGTCGGCCTGTCGGCGGTCATGGCGGCCGCCCTCACCCCGGCCACGACGATCGTCGCGGTCGACCGGGTCGCCGAACGCCTGGAACTGGCCCGGGATCTGGGCGCCACGCACACCGTCGACGCCGGCCGGGACGCCCTCGGCGACGCCCTCGCGGAGATCACCGGCGGGCGCGGCGCCGACGGCGTCGTGGAGACCACGGGCAACACGGCCGTGCTGCGTCAGGGCGTCGACGCGCTCGCCGCCCGCGGCACCCTGGTGGTGGTCGGCGCACCGCCCTTCGGCAGCGAGGTGGCCCTGGACGTGAACGGGCTGCTCGGCGGCAAGCGGGTCGTCGGCCTCACCCTCGGCGACAGCGAGACGCAGCGCTTCATCCCGGCCCTGGTCGAACTGGTCAAGGCGGGCCGGCTGCCGCTGGACCGGCTGATCGGCACGTACGCCTTCGCGGACATCGACCGGGCGGTCCAGGACATGACCTCGGGCAAGACCGTCAAGCCGGTCCTGACGTTCTGACCTTCCGGCGGACCGGCTGCCGCCGAGGGTCCGGCGTCTCGTCAGTCGACCGTCAGGACCAGCTTCCCGGTGGTCCGGCCGGTGTCGCCGAGCCTGTGCGCCTCGGCGGCGCCGGCCAGCGGGAAGGTCCCCGCGATCGTGGCGCGCAGCTGCCCCGCCTCGACCAGCCGGGCGATCTCCCGCATGCCGGCCCGGTCGGCGTCCACCAGCATCCGCACCGCCCGCACGCCCAGCCGCTCGGCCTCCTCGTGCAGCTCCCCGGAACCGACGGGCAGGATCGAGACCACGATCCCGCCCGGGCGCAGAACGCGCAGCGAGTCGACCGAGGTCTCCCCGCCCAGGGTGTCCAGGACGACGTCGACGTCCTTCACCGCCTCGGTGAAGTCGGTCTCCCGGTAGTCGATCGTCTCGTCGGCACCGAGTCCGCGCAGGAAGTCGTGCTTGCCCGCGCTCGCCGTGCCGATCACGTACGCTCCGCGCGCCTTGGCGATCTGCACCGCCACGTGCCCGACGCCGCCCGCGGCCGCGTGGATCAGCACCCGCTGCCCGGCTTCGAGCCCGGCCGTCTCCACCAGCGCCTGCCAGGCGGTCAGCGAGACCAGCGGCAGCGCGCCGGCCTGGACGTGGTCGATCCCGGCCGGCTTGTGCCACAGGGCCCGCACCGGCGCGACGACGTACTCGGCGTGGGACCCGTGGCCGTAGGGGTACGGCAGCATGCCGAAGACCTCGTCGCCGGGGGCGAACGCGGCCACGCCGACGCCGGTCGCCTCGACCGTGCCGGAGAGGTCCCAGCCCAGGACGAACGGCGGCTCGCCCAGGAAGCCTCCCGTGGCGCGGTGCTTCCAGTCGGTCGGGTTGACGCCCGCGGCGCGCACCCGCACCAGTACCTGGTTCGGGCCCGGCGCGGGCCGCTCCACTTCCTCTTCCCTCAGGACCTCGGGGCCGCCGAGGACGCTCTGGCCGATGGTGCGCATGGTGTTCACAGTGCTCATGGTGAACCAGCCTGCCGGGCCGCACCCGTCCGGGAAATGGCACGATTGCCAACTTCCGATAGAATCGTGCCATGCAGAAGAAGCACCGTGTCGTCGTCCTCGCCCTCGACGGCGTCTACCCGTTCGAACTGGGCATCCCGAGCCGGGTGTTCGGCGCGGCCGACGGCCACTACGAGGTGCTGACCTGCACGGTCGACGGGCGGCCGGTGCGCACCAACGCCGACTTCACGGTCGGCGTCGAGCACGGCCCCGAGCTGCTGGAGACGGCCCACACCGTGGTGATCGCCCCGGTCGCGCCCGACCGGATGACCGACCACCTGCCCGACGCGGCCGCCGCGGCCCTCGCCCGGATCCGTCCCGGGGCGCGCCTCGTGTCCATCTGCACCGCCGCCTTCGTGCTCGCGGCCGCGGGCCTGCTGGACGGCCGCCGGGCCACCACCCACTGGTGTGTCGCGGAGGAGTTCCGCCGCAGGTACCCGCACGTCGAGCTCGACCCGGACGTCCTCTTCGTCGACGAGGACAGGGTGCTGACCTCGGCGGGAGCCGCCTCCGGCGTAGACGTCTGCCTGCACCTCGTCCGCAAGGACCACGGCAGCGAACTCGCCAACAAGGTGGCCCGCCGCTGTGTCGTCCCGCCCTTCCGGGACGGCGGCCAGGCCCAGTACATCGAACAGCCGGTCCCCGAGGCCGGCGCGGCGAGCACGGCGGACACCCGCGCCTGGGCCCTGCGGCGGCTCGGCGAGCCGCTCGCCCTGGCCGACCTCGCCGCACACGCCCGGATGAGCCTGCGCACCTTCGCCCGCCGCTTCCACGACGAGACGGGGCTCAGTCCCGGCCGCTGGCTCATCCAGCAGCGCGTCGCGCACGCCCGGCATCTGCTGGAGGCCAGCGACCTCTCCGTGGACCAGATCGCGGGCCGCGTCGGCTTCGCCACGGGCGCCTCGCTGCGGCAGCATCTGCACGCGGCCATCGGCGTCTCCCCGCAGGTGTATCGCAGGACGTTCCAGACGACGCCCCGCTGAACACGCCGCCGACCGCTCACCGCTCACCCTGACCGACCACCGCTGACCGGCCACCGCTCAGGGTCCGCCCTGCGGTCGGCCGGGCCGCTCAGCGGCTCGCGTGCAGCGCGACCAGCAGCTGCCACACCTGGTCGGCGATCTCGGCGGGCGAGCCGTCCAGATCGCCGTGCAGCCAGTCCGCCAGGACCCCGGCGAAGGTCGCGGCGACGGCCGACGCGACCAGCGGTGCGTCCGCCGCGCCCGCCCGCTGCCGCTCCCGCAGGCTGTAGGCGCGCAGGTCGCGGTGGAGGACCCGGCCGAGCGGCCCGCCGCCCCCCGGCGTCAGCAGCGTGCGGTAGAGCGCGCCGTGCGGGGTCAGCGACTCGAAGAAACCCGCCAGCGCGGCCGGGGCCCGCACCGGATCGGGGCGGCCCTGCCAGGCGTGCAACGCTTCCACCGCCTCCCTCACGACGTCGGCGCAGGCGTCGACGGCGAGGGCCTCCAGGTCGGGATAGTGCACATAGAAAGTGGCCCGGCCGACGGCCGCCCGCCGCACCAGGGCGGCCACGCCCACCTCCTCCAGCGGCCGCTCGGCGCACTCCTCGAGGAGCGCCGAGCGCAGCCGCGCACGGGTGCGGGCCGCCCTCGGGTCCTCGGGCTCCCGGCGGGTCACTGTGCGACGAGGACGGCGACCAGGGCGAGGGCGCCGGGCAGGGCCTGGGCGAACAGGATCCGGCGGTTCGCGGTGAGCGCGCCGTACACGCCCGCGACGATCACGCAGGACAGGAAGAACACCTGGGCGCGGAAGCCGGTGGGGTCGGCCGCGATCAGCCCCCACACCAGGCCCGCCGCGAGGAAGCCGTTGTAGAGCCCCTGGTTGGCGGCCATCGCGGCGGTCCGCTTCGCCATCTCGGGGTCGAAGCCGTGGAACGACAGCCCCGGCTTCTTCTGCCACAGGAACATCTCCATCACCAGGATGTAGAGATGCAGCGCGGCCACCAGCGCCACCAGAACGTTCGCCAGGATCTCCATGGTCTCCCTCTCGCTTCTTGGACAGGTGTCCACTATAGCGGGACACCTGTCCAAGAAGTCCAGGGCTGGTGGTCGTCGCGCCTCCGGTGAGGGGCCGAAACGGGGGTATCCGCAGGGTTCGGAGGCGGGGCGCTCCGCTCCGGCCCTGATCTCGTGGAGGAGACGACGACATGGCACTGGTGAAAGCGGGCGTCGTGGTGCTCGACTGTGCCGAGCCCGAGAAGCTCGCCGAGTTCTACAAGGCACTGCTGGACGCCGAGGAGATCGACCGGAGCGCGAACCGCGTCGAGATCAGGAGCGAGGACGGCATCCGCCTGGCCTTCCGGCGCGACGTGAACGCGACACCGCCGAGCTGGCCCCGCCCCGAGAACTCCCTCCAGGCCCACCTGGACTTCCTCGTCGACGACCTCGACGACGTGGAACGCAGGGTGGTCGGACTGGGCGGCCGGCCCCTGGAGACCAAAGGCGCCCCCGGACCCCACGAGGAACGCGGCTACGCCGATCCGGCGGGCCACTCCTTCACCCTCCGACTGACGCCCTCGACCGCTCCGAAGCAGGGCTGAACCCGGCGCACACGACAGCGGCGGGCCCCGCCCCTCGGCAGACGCCCGCCGCTCCGCGGGCCTTCCCCTCCCTCTGACTCACCGAGCCCCCACCGGGCTCCGTCCCCCGTGCCATGCCCGTCGGGCCGGGCCCGCCGTGCCCTGCCTGCCGCGTACCGCGTCGTCGCGGCCCGGGGCGGCACGGCGGACGCGCGTCAGTCGCGGCCGCCCTTCTCCTTGGCGGGCCAGACGCCGGTGGAGCGCTCGATCGCCTTGGCGCCGGTGCGGTCGGCTGCGCTGCGGGCGGCGGCGAAGATCGCGCCCTGCACCGCCGCGGCCAGCAGGACCTCGCCCCAGCCGCGGTCCCGGTCCAGGGCGTCCGGTGCGTCGTCCTCGTGCCGGATCGCCTTCCACGCCTTGCGGAACGCGAGCCCCGCCAGGGCGCCGCTCGCCCAGCCCAGCGCGAATCCGACGGGCTGGTAGACGAGGGGGAGCTTCCTCTTCTTGGCCATGGATCTCCTCACTCCTTCTCTGTCGTGGGGGAGGGACGGGCGGCTCGGCCGGCCGTCGGCACCTCTTCACCGGCCGGTACCGGGCCGGGCGGCGTGCCGTCGCCGAACGGGCGGCCGCCGAGCTCCTCACGGTGGTGCGGGGAGTGCCAGCCGGCCAGGTCCGGTCCGAGAGGAACGATCCCCGTCGGATTGATGCCGGTGTGCACCCGGTAGTAGTGCCGTTTGATGTGGTCGAAGTCGACGGTGTCGCCGAAACCGGGCGTCTGGAAGAGATCGCGGGCGTACGCCCACAGCACCTGGTTCTCGGTCAGCTTCCAGCGGTTGCACTTGAAGTGACCGTGATAGACGGCGTCGAAACGCACCAGCGTGGTGAACAGCCGGATGTCCGCCTCGGTGAGGGTGTCGCCCACCAGGTACCGCTGCCGTGCCAGTCGTGGCGTCAGCAGCTCCAAGCGCCGGAAGACCCTCGCGCACGCCTCTTCGTACGTGTCCTGGCTGTCGGCGAAACCCGCCCGGTACACCCCGTTGTTGACGTCCTCGTACACGTCGGCCATGACCGCGTCGATCTCGTCGCGGAGCCGCTCCGGGTAGAGGTCGGGCGCTCCGGGGCGGTGCAGCGCCGTCCACTCGGTGGCGAGGTCCAGGGTGATCTGCTGGTAGTCGTTCGTCACCAGTCTCCCGCTCGGCACGTCGACGATCGCGGGCACGCTGACCCCGCCCGGGTGACCGGGCTCGCGTCGTTCGTACGCCTCGGCGAGGTACCGGATGCCGAGGACGGGATCGCGCCCGCCGGGGTCGAGGCCGAACCGCCAGCTGCGGTCGTCCTGGACCGGATCGGTGATCGCCATCGACAGGGGGCCCTCCAGACCGAGGAGCCGCCGGGAGATCACGGCCCGGCTCGCCCAGGGGCAGGCGCGGCTGACCACGAGCCGGTAGCGGCCCGCCTCGACGGGCCGGCCGTCGCGGCCGTCCGCGGTGATCCGGTCGGTGAAGTGACTCCTGCCGCGCCTGAAGGGCGTGTGCCCGTACGCACGGTTGCCGTCGCCGCCCCCGTCGCTCATGGCTTCCTCCCGGTGGTGTCGCGTCTCCTGTTCCCCGCGTTCCCCGATTTCGACCGGCGGCACGGTGTGATCGCGATCGACCGGGGAATTCGGCGAGGGTGAGCGCGACATCCTCAGAACGGAACGCCGGCGAACGAGCAGGCCGGCCCAGCACGTCCGGCGTGCCCGGAGCGTCGGGGGCATCCGGTGCACCGGCCGCGCCCCGGGCAGGGAGCACGCGCAAGGAGGACGACGGCGGGGCCGATCGCAGGACCCGCGTCACCGTGCTCGTGGCGCTGGCCGCCAATCTGGTCATCGCCGCCGCCAAGGGGCTGGGCGGCGTCCTCGCCGGCTCGCCGGCGCTGCTGTCGGAGGCCGCGCACTCCGTGGCCGACAGCCTGAACGAGGTGTTCCTGCTGGCCGCCCTGCGCCGCAGCCGTCGCCCGGCCGACCGCCGGCATCCCTTCGGCTACGGCAAGGAACGCTTCTTCTGGTCGCTCCTCGCCGCCGTCGGGATCTTCGTGATGGGCGGCTGCTTCTCGTTCTTCCAGGGCGTCGAGGCGCTGCGGTCGGGAGCCGACGAGAAGCTCAGCGGCTATGTGGCGGGCCTGATCGTGCTCGGCGTCTCCTTCCTCGCGGAGGGCGCGTCGCTGGCACGGGCCCTGCACCAGGTGCGCCGGCAGGGCGGCAGCGCGGGCCTGCGCGACCCCGCCCTGCGCACGGTCGTCGCGGAGGACGGGACGGCCGTGCTCGGCGTCACCCTGGCCGCGATCGGCATGGCCCTGCACATGGTCACCGGACAGGTCGTCTGGGAGGCCTCCGCGTCACTGGCGATCGGCGCGCTGCTCGTCTACGTCGCCTTCCGGCTCGGCCGTGACGCCCGCGACCAGCTCATCGGCGAGGCCGCGGCCCCCGAGACCGGCGCGCGCATCCGCGCGCTCCTCGACGCCCAGCCGGAGATCGACAGCGTGGAAGCGGTGTTCACGATGCAGATGGGCCTGGACTCGGTTCTGGTGGCGGCCCGCGTGGATCTCGTGCCGGGCCTGGACAGCGAGCGGGTCGAGGAGGTCGCCGTGCGCATCAAGCGGTCGGTCGCCTCGACGATCTCCGAGGCGGACCAGGTCTTCCTCGACGTGACCGACCGGCCCGCGGGAGAGACGGCGCAAAGCCCCGCCGCGACGGGGGAGCGCGGCGGGGCCTGACCTTCGGGTGCCCGGTGGGAACGCTTCGACGCGTTCCCACCGCGGATTATTTTCCGGGCGCGCGCCCGCGAGGACGCCGCCCGCGCGACCCCGGAGGGTCAGCGGCTCCCGGTCGGCTCCACGACGAACACCGGGATCTCCCGGTCCGTCTTCGTCTGGTACTCGGCGTACGGCGGATACGCGGCGACGGCCCGCTCCCACCACTCGGCCTTCTCCGCGCCCGTGACCTCACGGGCCGTCATGTCCTGCTTGTGCGGCCCGTCCTGGAGCTCGACCTGGGGGAGGGCCTTGATGTTGTGGTACCAGACGGGGTGCTTGGGCGCCCCGCCCTGGGACGCGACCAGGGCGTACCGGCCGTCGTGCTCGACGCGCATCAGCGGGGTCTTGCGTATCCGGCCGCTCTTCGCGCCGAGGGTCGTCAGAAGGATGACGGGCAGTCCCGTCTCCTGCAGGGTCGTGCCCTCGGTGCCGCCGGAGCTTTCGTAGAGCTCCACCTGTTCGCGCACCCACTGTGTCGGGCTGGGTTCGTACTCCCCTTCGAGAGGCATGGTCTTTGTCCCCTTCGTCATGTCGCTGAAGCCGCTGTGCCGTCATGTCGTCGTTCCGGACGCGTCCGTGCGAGGTCCCGCGCGTCGCACGTCCGGCCCGCAGACTGCTCCAACACCGCAGGCCGCGAGTTTCATCCGCACCTCGGGCCGCCTACGTCACCATGCGGACGGCGAGCACGGTCATCACCGCGCTCGACACGAGGGCCGTGACCAGACGCCCTCGCCGACCGGTGAGCGCGCGGCCCAGCAGGGCGCCCCCTCCGGCGAGCAGCACCTGCCAGCTCGCCGAGGCGACGAAGGCCGCCAGCACGAAGACGCCCTGATCCAGGGGCCGTACCGGATCAGCGTCGCCGGCTCCCAGCACCAGCGCGGCGAAGTAGACCACGGTCGTCGGGTTGAGGAGGGTGATGCCGAGGAGGCTCAGACAGGCCCGGGCCGGGCCGGTCGGAGGCGGTTCGGACCGGGTGGCGAGCCGGTGGGCTTGGTACTGGCGCACGGCGCTGCGCGCGCCCCGGACCGCCAGCGCCAGCAGGACCAGGGCCGAGACCCAGCGCAGTGGCGTCAGCACCGGTCGCAGCACGGCCGCGACGGCGGAGCCGCCGACGGTCGCGAGCAGGGCGTAGAGGCCGTCCGCGGTGGCGACGCCGAGCGCGGCGCCCACCCCGGTGCGCAGGGAGGTACGGGCGGTGAGCGAGACGAGGTAGGTCGCGACCGCGCCGACGGGCACGGCGATGCCGTAACCCGCGACCAGGCCCGCGACGAGGGCGGCCGTCACCGTCGTGCGGCGTCGCGCCTCCGGGGGCGGCCGGGCTGCTGCTGGACCGGCGCCGTGGGAGCGGCGGCGGACATCAGCGGCAGAGAGGCGTCGAAAGTGAGCATGGCTGGATCCTGCGGGTGAGGAGTGGCCGGGGGCAACCGGATTTCCGCGTCCCGTCCCCGCCCGCGTTCCGGTCCCGGGACGCCGGGACGAGCCGCGGGCGGCCGGGCCCGCATACGCTCGTTCGCGTACCTCCCCCCACCTTCCACCGATGTCAGGAGCGGCGAGCATGCAGTACGTGAAGCTCGGTTCGACGGGTCTGGACGTGTCGCGGATCTGTCTGGGCTGTATGACCTACGGCGTCCCGGACCGGGGCACGCACGAGTGGACCCTCGACGAGGAGGCGTCCCGGCCGCTGATCCGGCAGGCGCTGGAGGCGGGCGTCACCTTCTTCGACACCGCGAACGTCTACTCCGACGGCACCAGTGAGGAGATCGTCGGCAGGGCGCTGCGCGACTTCGCCCGGCGTGACGAGATCGTGCTCGCCACGAAGGTGCACGGCCGGATGCGGCCGGGTCCGGGCGGCGCCGGGCTGTCCCGCAAGGCGATCCTGTCCGAGATCGACCACAGCCTGCGCCGTCTCGGCACCGATCACGTCGACCTCTACCAGATCCACCGTTTCGACCCGCACACCCCCGTCGAGGAGACGATGGAGGCGCTGCACGACGTGGTGAAGGCGGGCAAGGCACGCTACATCGGGGCGAGTTCGATGTACGCCTGGCAGTTCGCCACCATGCAGCACACGGCCGAACGCCACGGCTGGACCCGGTTCGTGTCGATGCAGAACCACTACAACCTCCTCTACCGGGAGGAGGAGCGCGAGATGCTGCCCCTGTGCGCGGACCAGGGCGTGGGCGTGCTGCCCTGGAGCCCGTTGGCCCGCGGCCGTCTCACCCGCGACTGGGGCACGCGGACCGACCGCAGCGCCAGTGACGCCTTCGGCGGCACCCTCTATCCGGAGGACGACCGGACGATCGTCGAGGCCGTCACCCGCATCGCCGGTGACCGCGGGGTCCCGCGTGCCCGGGTGGCCCTGGCCTGGCTTCTGCACCAGGGCACGGTGACGGCGCCGATCGTCGGAGCGTCGAAGCCGAACCACCTCGAGGACGCGGTGGCTGCGGTCGAACTGGAGCTGACCGAAAAGGAGTTGCAGGAACTCGAGCAGCCCTACCGCCCGCACGCCGTCGCCGGGCACTGAACCGGGGGCGACGGGAGGCGACGCCCGGGGACCGAGGGAGGAGCGGGGCGGGCGAGGTGCTGTGAGGATCAGTGCGGGCCGGCCGGCGCGAACTCCGTGCCGCAGGGTCCCGCCCCCTCGCTCACCGGCAGGGCCAGCGGCTCGCCGTTCATCGTCATCGTCCGGTAGTACGCGCCGATCCGCTCCGCCGAGCGCCCGACGTAGTGCCCGATGAACGACCGGCGGAACCGGTCGCCGCTGCGGTTGGGCTGCGATCCGTGCACCAGGCTGCCGTTGAAGAACAGCACGTCGCCGGCGGCCATGTCGACCGGCGTCGTGGCGAGCCCGGGCGGCGGCGGCACGTACTCCCGTGCGAACGACACCTGCGCGTCGGCGGTCTCCGGGCAGAACAGGTCCATCCGGTGCGTGCCGGGCACGACTTCCAGGCCGCCGTTGTCGCGGTCTGTCTCGTCGCAGGCCAGCCAGGCGGCCACACAGGTGCCCGGTTCGACCTGTAGATAGAAGTTGTCCTGGTGCAGCGCCTGGCCCCGGGCGCCCGGCGGCTTGAAGTAGAACATGCTCTGTGCGGCCAGCACCTCCTCGTCGAGCAACTGCTCCAGCACGGCCCGCAGCCGGGCGTCCAGCAGCACCCGGCGGGCGAGCGGAACGATCTCGTGCGGGTGCATGACCCTCGGGTACACGGAGAGCGGGTCCACGGCGCCGGCGCGCGGCTCGAAATGCCCGGGCACCTGCCGCCCCGCTGCGTGCAGTGCCTCGAACTCGGCGCACAGCGCGTCGACTTCGTCCTGGGTGAACAGCCCGCGTACGACGGCGAAACCGTCCTCCCGGTACTGCCGCCGATCCGCCTCGCTCAGACGGGGGGTACCGGCGGTGTCGACGTCCGTGACCGTCATGCGTGGCCTCCTCGGTCTGCCAGGTGCGCGACCGGCACCGTAACCCCGCGCCCTGGCGGTGCGGAAGACGGGGCCGGGCGGGGGCGGCCCGGCGAGGGAAACGTCCGGCGATCACGTCCGGAAACGTGCCTCGAAAGAGCGCCAAAAGGGACAGCGATACTGTGACCGCCCCGCACCCCGATCCGGCATTGACGATTCGTCAATATCCGGCGGCCGGCACCCCGTGTACGAAACCGTGGGATCTCTTGTTCGTCCAGGTCCGGTTGTGCGAAGGTGTGCCTTGTCGGCGCGCGGACAACGATTTCCCCATCGTGCGCACGAGACGCCTCCCGTCACACTCCCCACGCTTCACAAGAGCTGTCCCCCGCGGACGTCAGAGGCGCCGAACCCTGCGCGAGTCGTCCCGCCGCCCGGGCGGAACCGCAAACCCGATGGTATGGACTTTATGCCGCATGCCCCCGGAAGGAATGCAGCCCGTGAATGACGCAGGCCTGTCGAATTCCCCTTCGGCGCGCCGCTTCGACGCGACGGACGAACAGCTCAGCGCGGAGCTGAAGAAGTGGACGGGCGCGTCGCCCGCGCTGCATCCCGTCGGCGAG
Source organism: Streptomyces sp. NPDC020597 (assembly GCF_044335095.1). Classification (NCBI taxonomy): domain Bacteria; kingdom Bacillati; phylum Actinomycetota; class Actinomycetes; order Kitasatosporales; family Streptomycetaceae; genus Streptomyces; species Streptomyces sp. NPDC020597. Next base: position 68,669 of record NZ_JBIRUL010000005.1, read on the forward strand.
CTGCTCGACCGGCACTGGGAGGCCGCCTTCGCCTACGCCCGGCTGTGCACCGACGACGAGCGCGCGGCCGGCATGCTCACCACCGCCGCCTTCACCCGGCTGTTCGGCGAGACCCTGCGGCAGAACGGTCCGACGGCCGCCTGGCGCCCTCATCTGCTGGTCACCGTCCGCCGTATCGCGGCCGAGTGGGACACCGACGGCCGCCGCGACCTGCTGCACCCCACGCTGCGCTCCGAGGGCGACGGCGACGGCGTGATCGCCGACCGCGCGGCCGCCCTCATGCTGCCGCCCGTGAACCGGCGCATGCTGTCCCGGGCGTTCCAGCGGTTGCCCGAGTCGGCACGCTGCCTGCTCTGGCACGTCGAGGTCGAGGCCGAGCCCCTGGCGGTCCCGGCCGGACTGCTCGGCCTCGAGGAGGACGGCGCCCGCGGCGAGTTGAGCCGGTCCCGCGAGCGGCTGCGCGAGGAGTGCCTCCAGGTGCACCGCGAACTCGCCACGGACGACGAGTGCCAGCGCTACCACCGCCTGCTGGACGTCACCTGCCGGCGCGGCGGCGTCGACGTCGACCCCGACCTGCGCACCCACCTCGACGGCTGCCGGCACTGCACCCACACCGCCGACCAGCTGCTGCAGTTCGAGGGGCTGCTCGGCACCGCCCTGGCCGACGGCATCCTGGGCTGGGCGGCCGCGGCCTATGTGGAGATCAGGGTGGCTGGCCACGGCGAGTCCGGCGAACCGGCCGGGGAGAAGGCACGCGGCTATGCGGGCGAGGCCTTCACGGACGGGTCCTTCGCGGCCGCCTCCGCCGGGACCGGAGCGCGCCCCGCGAACCGCGGCCGGCTGCGGTCCGGCCTGGCCTCCCGGATCGGGGCCCGCTTCGGCGACCTCCCCGCGGCCGCCGGCGTGCCGGCCGGCCCCGGCGGCGCATCCGCGCCCGACGCCGACCCGCGGTCCGGCTCGGCGACGGGCGCCGACGTGCGCCCCGGCGCGAGCCGTTCGGCGCAGAAGGCGGCCCGTCGCGCCGCCCGCCGGCGCAACCTCTCCGCCGCCGTGCTGACCGTGAGCGGCCTCGTCGTCCTGCCGTTCATGGTGTGGGCCGTCATCGACTCCGGTGACGGATCGGCCCCGACCGCCAACAGCGGCGCGGCGGAGCCCGACGCCCCGGGCACGGACAGGGCCACCGGCGATCCTTCCTGGGCGGGCGCCGACGCCGCCGCACAGGGCACCGTGCGCGGCCGTCTGCACAACGTCGCCTCCGGGCTGTGCATCGGCGTCGAGGGGGCCAAGCCGGTCAGCGGCGCCGAGGCCGAACTCGCCGCCTGCACCTCGGCCGCCGGCCAGCAGTGGGCGTACGACCCGAACGGACTGCTGCGCAGCGCCGCGGCCCCCGGTCTCTGCCTCGACTCCCGGCTCGGTTACTCGGTGCGGCTCGCGCCGTGCACGGGCGCCGCGCAGCCGGACGCCAAGAACGTCCAGTACGACTTCACGCTGCAGGGCACGCTCGTCCCGCGCTCCGGCCAGAACCTCGCGCTGGCGCCCGCCGCCACCGACGGCTCGGGCGCACTCGTCCTGAAGAACCGGGTGGACAGCGCCGCCCAGCGATGGGTGATCGACACCTCGCGCCCCGACCCGCAGATGGAGTTCGTCAACTGGGGCGCCGACAGCGGCCCCACGGACGGCCCGAACCCGTCCGCCGTGCCGAAGGCCGCGAAGCCGGCGCCGGTCCCGGCGCCCGCGCCGTCCGCCGCGCCGACGCCGTCTGCAGGCGCGTCCCCGGGTCCGGGCGGCACGTCCTGCTGGTACGGGAACCCCTGCTCCGGCGGCCGGCCCGGCACGTCCGGCGGCTCCGGCTACGGGGGCTACGGCGGTCACGGCTACGGGGGATACGGCGGCGGTCAGGGCTATGGGGGGTACGGGTACGGGTACGGGGGCTACGGCGGTTACGGCTACGGGGGATACGGCGGCCCGCGCTGAACCGGGCGCTCAGGCGCCGATCACCTGAAGCGAGGCCCACAGGGCCACCACGGCCGGGACCAGCGCGGCCGGCACCGTGAGCAGGCCGAGCCGGGTGAACTCGCCGACCTCGACGCGCTCGTCCCGTTCCTGCACCACCCGCCGCCACAGCAGCGTCGCGAGGGATCCGGCGTAGGTCAGGTTCGGGCCGATGTTCACCCCGAGCAGCACCGCGAGCACCGCCCCGGTCCCCGCCGGGGCGGCGAGGGGCACCAGGACCAGCACCGCGGGGAGGTTGTTGATCAGGTTCGCGAGGACGGCGGCCACCGCGGCGACGGCCAGCAGCGCGACAAGCCCCGATCCGCCGGGCAGCACGTGCCGCAACGCGTCGGCGAGACCGTTGTCGACCACCGCGCGCACCACGATCCCGAGCGCCAGCACGAACGCGAGGAACCCCGGCGCGGCGGCCCGCACCACGGCGACCGGCGTCACGCGGCGCCGTGCCAGCGCGCGCCCGGCCATGACGAGGGCTCCGGCGAGCGCGGCCCAGGCCGGTTCGACCCCGACCGCGGAGGCCACCACGAATCCCGCGAGCGTGCACGCCACGGTGATCAGCGCGAACAGCGGCAGCTCGGGTTCCGGGCCTTCGTCGGCGACGGGCTCGGCGGCGGGCAGGTCGGCGGCGAAGAATCGTCGCATCACCAGATACTCGGCGCCGATCGCGACCACCCACGGCAGCGCCATCAGGGCGGCGAAGCGGGTGAAGCTCAGCCCGCTCGCGGTGAACGCCAGCAGGTTGGTGAGGTTGGACACCGGGAGCAGGAGCGAGGCGGTGTTCGACAGGTGCGCGCAGGCGTAGACGTGCGGCCGTGAGCGCACCCCCATCCGGGCGGCGGTGGCGAACACCACCGGCGTCAGCAGCACCACCGTGGCGTCCAGACTGAGCGCCGCCGTGACGGCCGACGCCAGCACGAACACCGCGACCAGCAGGCGCCGGGGCCGGCCGGCCGCCCGGCGGGCCATCCACGCGCCGCACGCGGTGAACAGTCCCTCCACGTCGCACAGGTGCGCCAGCACCAGCACCGCGGCGAGGAAGCCGACGACCGGCCCGAGCCGTTCGGCCTCCGCCAGGGCGTGTTCCGGCGACACCGCGCCCAGGGCGATCACCGCGGCCGCCGCGGGGACGGCGACCAGGGCCTCCGACCGTCCGGCGGGACGCAGCACCGCCCAGCCGAGAGCGGCGGCGAGCAGGACGACGGACAGACTTTCGGCGAGCGGGGTGTTCAGGGCGTTCTCCGGGACGAGGTGGGGGACGCTGCCCGCCCATCGAGGAGGACCGGGAGCCCGTCCATGAAAACATGTTCGGGTAAGGACCCCGCCCGGCACCTCGGCGGGAGGGCGTCCTCAGCCCTCCTCGAGGAGCGCAAGCTCCGCCCAGATCGTCTTGCCCTCGGCGGTGTGCCGGCTGCCCCAGCGCTGGGTGAGCTGGGCGACCAGGAGCAGGCCGCGGCCGCCCTCGTCCCAGGTCTTCGCCCGGCGCAGGTGCGGCGCGGTGTGGCTGTGGTCGGAGACCTCGCAGATCAGCGTCGTCGCGTCATGGATGAGCCGCAGCCGGATGGGCCGGGAGCCGTACCGGATCGCGTTGGTGACGAGCTCGCTCACCACCAGTTCGGTGGTGAACGACGCGTCGCTCAGCTCCCAGCGCGACAACTGCTCGACGGCCTGCTTGCGGATCGGCGCGACCAGTGCGGGGTCGGCGGGGATGTCCCAGGTCGCCACCCGGGACGCGGGCAGGCCCCGCGTGCGGGCGAGCAGCAGGGCCACGTCGTCGGCGACCCCGCCGGGCGGCAGCAGCGTGCGCAGGATCCGGTCGCAGGTCTCGTCCAGGGAGCCCGAGAGGTCGGCCAGCGCCTCCCCGAGCAGCCGGTGACCGGCGTCCGCGTCCCGCTCGCGGGACTCGACCAGGCCGTCGGTGTAGAAGGCGAGCACACTGCCTTCGGCGACCTCCAGCTCGGCCGACTCGAACGGCAGTCCGCCCACGCCCAGCGGAGGGCCGGCGGGCAGCTCGATCGGCCGGGGCGTGCCGTCCGGCCGGAGCAGCACCGGCGTCGGGTGCCCGGCGCGCGCCAGGGTGCACCGCCGCGACACGGGGTCGTACACCGCGTACAGGCAGGTCGCTCCGACCTCACCGGGGCTGCCCTCGCCGCCGGCCTCCTCCGACAGCCGGACCACCAGGTCGTCCAGGTGGGTGAGCAGTTCGTCGGGAGCCAGGTCGATGTCGGCGAGGGTGCGCACGGCGGTGCGCAGCCGGCCCATGGTGGCCGAGGCCTGGACGCCGTGTCCGACGACGTCCCCGACGACCATGGCCACGCGCATCCCGGACAGCGGGATGACGTCGAACCAGTCGCCGCCGACCCCGGCGCGGGCGGCGGGCAGATAGCGGGAGGCCGCCTCGACGGCGGCGGTGCGCGGCAGGGTCCGCGGCAGCAGGCTGCGCTGCAGGGCGAGGGCCGTCTCGCGTTCGCGGGAGTAGCGGCGGGCGTTGTCGATGCAGACGGCGGCGCGCGTGGTGACGTCCTCCGCCAGCAGCAGGTCGTCGGGGGAGAAGGGCTCGGGACGGCGGAACCGGGTGAGGACGGCGACGCCGAGGGTGACGCCCCGGGCCTGGATCGGCACGGACATCGTGGAGTGGACGCCGATCTCCCGGACCCGGGCGGCGCGGGCCGGGTCCCAGGCCAGCCAGGCGTCCAGACCGCCGCCGGCCAACGTGCCGACGATGGTGCGCCCCGCGACCAGCGAGTCGGCCTGCGGCGATCCGACCGGGTAGTCCTGCGCCTCGCCCGGCTTGGCCACAGCCTCGGGGTTGCCGGGGTTGACCGAGTGGTGCGCCGCGCGCCGCAGACTCACCGGCGGGTCGAACCGGGCCGGGGGTTCGCCGTCCTGCGGGTCGAGCAGGTCCACGCTGACGAAGTCGGCGAGCGCCGGGACGCAGACCTCGGCCAGCTCCTGAGCCGTGCGGGTCACGTCGAGGGTGCTGCCGATGCGCACGCTCGCCTCGTTGACCAGCTGGAGCCGTTCACGGGAGCGGTGGTGCTCCGTGAAGTCGTGGACGGCCAGGCACACCCCCCGGACCCGGCCGGCCGGGTCGGTCAGCGGCGCCATCCGGGCCAGCCAGGCGTGCGCGTGGTCCTCCCCGCCGGTCCGCATGTACGTCTCGACGTCCCGGGCCCGGCCGCTGTGGAGCACCTGCAGCATGTGCCGTTCCAGATCGGCGCTCTGCGACAGGCCGCCGATCTCGGAGAGCCGCAGACCTCGGACACGCTCCTCGGGGAGCCCGATGACGTCGGTCATCGCGTCGTTGATCCGGCGCAGCCGCAGCTGTTCGTCGTAGACCGCCACGGCGCAGGGTGACTGGATCAGGCTCGCCATGGCGAGCGGTTCGTCCGAGGGGGCGGGACCGCTCCCGGTGAGCGGGGTGACGACGAGCCACCGCCCGGGCCGGCCGTCCTCGGACCGGATGTGGTGGGCCAGCAGCCAGGTGGGCACCGGCCGGCCGTCGCGGTGGCGCAAAGTCACCGTTCCGTCCCAGCGATGACCGGTGAGGAGGGGCGGGCGTCCGGTCAGGAGCTCCGCCGCGGGCCGGCCCACGACCTCGTCCGGGGACCAGCCGAGGAGGGTCCGGGCGCCCTCGTTCCACCCGATGAGGGTGCCGAGGTCGTCGACGACGGCCCGGGCCGTCGCGGCCTCGTCGAACGGATACTCCGGGCTCATCTCGCCACTCCCACGCGGGCACTCACCGTGAACAGGCAGGTCGCTTCCGTTCCAGCCTAGTGCGTCCGGCCCGGGCGTGGACCGGAACCCCCGTGGGGCGGCGGCGCAGCGGCCGTGCGCCGAGGTCAAGAGACAGAACCGGCCGAACTTCCCCGGTCGGGATCCGCCGGTCGGGCGCCACCGTGAGCCGCCGTGCCCTCGCAGCCGAGTCGCAGCGGAGTCGCCGCGGCGGCGGTGCGTGCGCGCAAGCGCCTCAGGCCGCGCCGATGCCCTCGAACGTCACCTTCGCCGTGTCCACCGTGCCCGCGCTGCGGCCGGGCGCGCTCTGCCAGGACCAGTACAGGTTGGTGTGGGCGATGACCTGCTCCGGGGCCGGAGCGCCGTACTCGCTGAGATCCTCCGTGGTGTGCGCGTCGCCGACCAGCGTCACGTCGTAGCCACGTACGAAGGCGCCGTGCAGGGTCGAGCGGATGCACGCGTCCGTCTGCGCGCCCGTGACGACGATCCGGCCCACCCCGTGCTCGGCGAGCACCGACTCCAACTCCGTTTCCTCGAAGGAGTCGAAGTAGCCCTTGTGCACGAGCGGCTCCGACTCGAGGCGGACCAGCTCCTCGACGAAGTGCCAGTTCTCGCTGCCGCGCACCAGGTCGGCGTCCGAGTGCTGCACCCAGACGACCGGCGCCCCCTGCGCACGTGCGGCGTCGATCAACGCGCCGATGTTGGCGATCACTTCGTCGCGCCGGGGTGCGCCCGCCACCACGCCCTTCTGGACGTCGATGACGAGCAGAGCCGTACGCGGCCGGTCGGGCAGGGTGGTCATGGAGGCTCCCGTGTGCTCGCAGTGCTGTGCGGACTGCTCACCCTAGGACGCCCCACTGACAACGCCCCCGCCGACGGCCCGCTTGCGACGCCCACTGCCGACGGCCCACGGATGACGCCCGAACCGGCAACGGCCCGAGGTCATTTCGTCCGCACCGTTGACGGGGTGTCATGACTGCAACAAGCATGTCCTTCGACCCCTCCCTGGGAGCGCTCCCATGGGCCGCCCCGGTCCTGCACGGAGCGTCCCGCGTCCTCCGAGGAGCCCGGACGTGAAACGACGCAGAACGGCCCTGCTGTCCCTCGCGGCCCTGCTGGGTGCGGCGCTCACCGCGCTGCCCGTCCAGCAGGCCGGCGCCGAGGAGACCGAGCAGGTCAGGAACGGCGGCTTCGACACGACCGCCGACCCGTGGTGGACCAGCAACGTCACCGCCGGCCTCGCCGGCGGCCGGCTCTGCGCGGACGTGCCCGGCGGCACCGTCAACCGCTGGGACTCCGCCGTCGGCCAGAACGACATCACCCTGCAGAAGGGGTCGACGTACCGTTTCTCCTTCAGTGCCTCGGGGGTGCCCGAGGGCCATGCGGTGCGGGCCGTCGTGGGCCTCGGCGTCGCGCCGTACGACACCTGGTACGAGGCGACCCCGGTGCTGAGCGCGTCGGGGGACTCGTACGCGTACACGTTCACCGCGCCCGCCGACAGCGCCCAGGGGCAGGTCGCCTTCCAGGTCGGCGGCAGCGCCGACCCCTGGCGCTTCTGCATGGACGACGTGTCGTTGCTGGGCGGGGTGCCGCCCGAGGTGTACGAGCCCGACACCGGACCGCGGGTCCGCGTCAACCAGGTCGCCTATCTGCCCGGCGGGCCGAAGAACGCCACGCTGGTGACGGACGCCGTCGGCAGGCTGCCCTGGCGGCTGAAGAACGCCGCCGGGGCGACGGTCGCGCACGGCTGGAGCGTGCCCCGCGGCCTCGACGCCTCCTCCGGGCAGCGCGTGCACTCCATCGACTTCGGAGCCTTCCGCAAGGGCGGCGCCGGCTTCACCCTGGTCGCCGACGGCGAGACCAGCCGCCCGTTCGACATCGGCACGGCCGCCTACCGGCGGCTGCGCCTCGACGCGGCGAAGTACTACTACACGCAGCGCAGCGGCATCGCGATCCGCGACGACCTGCGGCCCGGATACGGCAGGGCCGCCGGGCACGTGGGCGTCGCACCCAACCAGGGCGACACGAAGACGCCGTGCCGGACCGGGGAGTGCGACTACACCCTGGACGTCTCGGGCGGCTGGTACGACGCCGGGGACCACGGCAAGTACGTCGTCAACGGGGGCATCGCGGTCTGGGAGCTGATGAGCACCTACGAACGCTCCCTCCACGCCCGCACCGGGCACCCGGACGCGCTCGGCGACGGCACGCTCGCCCTGCCCGAGAGCGGCAACAGGACGCCGGACATCCTCGACGAGGCCCGCTGGGAGCTGGACTTCCTGCTGAGGATGCAGGTGCCGGCCGGTGAGCCGCTGGCGGGCATGGCCCACCACAAGGTCCACGACCAGCAGTGGACGGGTCTGCCGCTGCTGCCGGCCGCCGACCCGCAAAAGCGCGAACTGCACCCGCCGACGACCACCGCGACCCTCAACCTGGCCGCTGCCGCCGCCCAGGCGGCGCGGCTCTACAAGCCCTACGACAAGGCGTTCGCGGCGAAGGCGCTGAAGGCGGCGCGCACCGCCTGGTCGGCCGCCGTGGCGCACCCGAAGGTGTACGCCGACCCGGCCGACGGCACCGGCGGCGGTGCCTACAACGACGACGACGCGACCGACGAGTTCTACTGGGCGGCGGCCGAGCTCTATCTGAGCACGGGGGAGAAGCAGTACGCCGACTTCGTCACCGCCTCGCCCGTGCACACCGCCGACGTGTTCCTCCCCTACGGCTTCGACTGGTCCCGCACGGCCGCCGCAGGCCGGCTCGACCTCGCCCTCGTGCCCAGCCGGCTGCCGGGACGGGACGCGGTGCGCCGGTCGGTGGTGCGCGGCGCGGACGCCTATCTGGCGGCCCTCACGGCGCAGCCGTACGGCATGCCCTACGCGCCCGACGGCAACCGTTACGACTGGGGTTCGAGCCACCAGGTCCTGAACAACGCCGTGGTGATCGCCACCGCCTACGACCTGACCGGCGCGTCGAAGTACCGTGACGCGGCAGTCCAGAGCATGGACTACGTTCTCGGCCGCAACGCCCTCAACATCTCGTACGTCACCGGCTATGGCGAGGTGAACTCCCACCGTCAGCACAGTCGTTGGTACGCCCACCAGCTCGACCCGAACCTGCCGGACCCGCCGGCCGGAACGCTCGCCGGAGGACCGAACTCGAGCATCCAGGACCCCTATGCGCAGAGCAAGCTCCAGGGGTGCGTCGGCCAGTTCTGCTACATCGACGACATCCAGTCCTGGTCGACGAACGAGACGGCGATCAACTGGAATGCGGCCCTGGCCCGGATGGCGTCCTTCGTGGCGGATCAGCAATAGGACGGGACTGATCGGGAGCGAGCACGGACGAACACCTTCTGGTACCGCGCGGTCATCAGTTTGACCTGGGGTGATTTACGAGTAAGTACCCGCGCGGTACCGTGAAGGGCATGCCAGCCCTCAATGTGGAGTTCAGCGATCGCGAGCTGGAGGACCTGCGGCAGATCGCCAAGGAACGCGGTACGTCGATGAAGGCACTCGTGCGGGAGGCGGCCGCGGCCGACATCGCGCGGCACCGGGCGCTGCAGGAGGGCGCGGAGGAATTCCGCAGGTTCTTCGCGTCCCATGCCGACGAGTTCGCGGCCGCCTTCCCCGAAGACGAACGCTCCGCCAGGAGCGAGGGGCGGGTCGCCTGACCGATGACAGCCGTCATCCACATCGACGTGCCCTGGCTGCTCCAGCGCCATGAAGAGGTCCTGCCCGAGCAGCCCACCGTCAACGACTTCTCGGCCCTGGTCGCCGCCGTGGCCCGGCACCGGGTCGACCCGCCGAAACTGGGCGTGGACTCCGACCCCGCCTGGCGGGCCGCCGCGCTGCTGCACACGCTCACCCTGCTCAGACCCCTGCCCTCGGCCAACGCCCGCTTCGCCTGCGCGACGGCGGTGGCGTACATGTTCACCAGCGGCGTCGGCATCGATCCGCCGTACGGCGCGCTCGTCGACCTCGCCCGGGATCTCCTCGACGGGAAGACCGACGTGTACGGCGCGGCGGACCGGCTGCGCTCGTGGCAGATATAGCGCGGGTCCGCACGGGACGCTGCAGAGGAATCCTTCCGGGCCGCCGGCCGAGGGCGGGAGGAACAGGGCCGGCGGCCGTTTCGCGCAGGAGAGCCGCCGTCCTGCGCGGGGCCTTTCGAGGAAGTGGCCGGTGCCCAGCCAACTACCCGGGCCGGTGCGGCGGGAGCGTGCGCGGAGCCCTGCCGCGTGCGCGTGTTTCACACGGGGCGCAAGAAGGGATTCCGACCGCGACGCCGGGCCTTGCGGAAAGGAGCCGTACGAGGTGGGAGCCGCTTTTCGCTTATCGACTTTCCATCAACAAAGGGCGCCTTCGACTCTCGCCTTGTTGCGCGCGACTTAGTTGTGCAAAGGTGAACCACCCGTGCGGGGGGTCGAGGCCGGGCCCCCTGCGTTCGTCGGCGGAGGCGAATTGGCGCTCCCTGCCCGCACCGAACAGGTACGTACCAAAGGAATTCGCTCAGTGCCCACCCCCCAGCCTCCGCTTCCGCCCTACCCCCCGCCGGGCCAGGGCCCCGGAGAGTCCGACGAGTCCCTCGCCGCCGGGATACGCGGCGGCGCGGACAGCGAGGTCGCCCAGTCCACGGCGCTGCTGATCGCCCGGCACTGGCGACCGGTGCACGAGTACGCGGTCATCTGCCTCGCCTCCTCCGGAAGCGTTGCGTCGATGATCACCGCCGCCGCCTTCCACCAGGTCTTCGACCGGCTCAAGCTGGGCGAGCCCGGCACCGCGCTGCGCCCCCGACTGCTGGTGACCGTCCGGGACATGGCCCGGCTGTGGTCCGCCGACGAGCAGCTGTCCGGCGTCCTGCCGGTGCTGCGCAAACCCGCCGGGGCCCGCGGCATGCGCACCGCGCAGTCCATGACGCCGGAGAACCGGGTGCTGGCCGAGCGCTCGTTCCAGGGCCTCCCCCCGGTCGCCCGCTGCGTGCTGTGGCACGTGGAGGTCGAGGCCGAGCAGATCACCGTCGCGGCCGGACTGCTCGGCATGGACGGTGAGACCGTGACCGCGGCCCTCGAACAGTCCCGCGACAAGCTCCGCGAGGGCGTCGTGCGCGCCCACCGGGAACTCGCGCCGAGCAAGGACTGCCGCTTCTACAACCGGCTGCTGGACGTGCCCATCCGGCGCGGCGGCGAGCTCCTGCCCGACGTGCGCAAGCACCTGGACGAGTGCCGCTACTGCCGCTCGGCCGCCGAGCAGCTCGGCGGCTTCGAGAGCGGCCTCGGCCTGCTGCTCGCCGAGGCCGTGCTCGGCTGGGGCGCCCGCCGCTACCACGACACCAGGCCCGGCCGGTCCCGGCAGCAGACCGTGCGCCTCAAGGGCTCTGCGCGGCACCGCGGGGGCGGTACCCGGGGCCGGCGCGGCGCCCTGCTCTCGAAGATCCCCTCGCCGCGCCGGCGCGCGTCCGACGGCCCGCGCTCGGCGCGCAGGCTGTTCGCCGGTGTCGGCCTGGCCTCGGCGGGGCTGGTGACCACCCTGCTCGCGGCCGGCCTGTGGACGGACGGCGGGTCCGACCCCGCCTCCTCCAGCAGCGGCGTCCCCGGCGCCGACTCGCAGGCCGGCACCGCCTCGCCGACCGCGCCCGGCACCGCCCGCCTGCCCGCCACGCCACGGCAGACCCGGCTGCGCAACGCCGCCGCCGACCTCTGCCTGGACGTGCGCGGCGAGGTCAAGGCGGGTGCCTCCGTCGAGCTGGCGGGCTGTTCGACCGAGGCGGCGCAGCGGTGGTCGTACGGCGACGACGGGCAGGTGCGCAGCGTGGCCCGGCCCGACCTGTGCGTCGACTCGCATGTGGACGCCGGCGTGGTCATCCTCGGTGCGTGCGCCGACGCCACCGACGCCCGCGGTGACGACGTCCGTTACGACCTCACCGTCCAGGGCGAGTTGCTGCCCCGCTGGGACGACGCGCTGGCGCTCGCCCCGGCCGGTGAGAACGCGGGCAGCGACGTGGTGGTGAAGGTGCGCGACCACTCGGCGAGTCAGCGCTGGCTGACCGACGGCCCTTCGGCGAGCCCGGGCTCCCTCGCGGTCGCCGGTACCGGAGCGCCGCCCCCGGCCCGGCCCGTCCGGGCCGAACCCGTCGACCTGGCGGACGGGGCCCTCTGAGGCCCGGTCCGGCCGTCAGCCGGCGTCCTCGACCAGGTCCTCGGGGCCGACGGTCGAGGGGCGGCGGTGGCCGCTGAGGGCCAGCGTGAGGTCGAACTCGGCGAGCAGGCAGCGGATCACGTGCTCGACGCCGGACTGTCCGTCCAGGCCGAGCCCGTAGACGTAGGGCCGGCCGAGCAGGACCGCTCGCGCGCCGAGGGCGAGGGCCTTGAAGACGTCGTCGCCGGTGCGCACCCCGCTGTCGAACAGCACGTTCAGCCGGTCGCCGACCGCCCGCGCCACCCGGGGCAGCGCGTCGGCGGCCGCCACGGACCCGGCCACCTGCCGGCCGCCGTGGTTGGAGACCACCACGCCGTCCATCCCGGCGTCCGCCGCCAGCCGGGCGTCGTCGGGGTGCAGCACGCCCTTGAGGACGATCGGGCCGTCCCAGTTCTCCCGCAGGAACGCCAGGTCCGGCCAGGTCTTGCCGGGGTCCGCGAACAGGCTCACGAAGTGCATCACCGCCGCGTCGGGGTCCTCGTGCACGGGCCGGGCCAGACCTGCCGCGAAGGCGGGGTCGGTGAAGTAGTTGGCCGTGCCCACGCCGTGCAGGAACGGCAGGTAGGCCTGGTCGAGGTCGCGGGGCCGCCAGGCCAGCATCGGGGTGTCGAGGGTGACGACCAGCACCGTGAAGCCGCTCGTCCTCGCCCGGTCCAGGAAGCTGCGGGTGACCTCACGGTCCTTGGACCAGTACAGCTGGAACCACCGCTCGGCGTCCCCCATCGCCTCGGCCACCTGCTCGATCGGCGTGCTGGAGGCCGACGACAGGATGTACGGGACGCCGTGTGCCGCCGCCGCCCGGGCCGCCGCGGACTCCGCCTCCGGGTGCATGATCGACAGCACCCCGACCGGCGCCAGCGCCAGCGGCGCGGGCAGCGTGCGGCCCAGCACCTCTACCGACAGGTCCCGCTCGTGCACGTCGCGCAGCATGCGCGGGACGATCCGGCGGCGCCCCAGCGCCGCCCGGTTGGCGCGCGCCGTGCTGCCGTCGCCCGCACTGCCCGCGACGTAGCCGACCGGCCCCGGTCCGAGCCGCTGCTCGATGAGCTCCTCCAGCCGGGTCAGGTCGGTGGGCAGCCGGGGGACCGCGCCGGTCGTCCCGTTGAGGTAGATCTCGTACTGGAAGTCCCCCCAGTGCCTGGCCATCTGCGCGTCCCGTCTCTCGTCGTCCGGCTCGTCCCGTCGTCCCGTCGCCCGGACGTGGGTGCCGCGGGGGCGACCCTACCGGCGGGTGGGGAAGATCGTCGGGGGCGCCGGGGGCGCTAGCGGAATGTTTCAGGCCGATTAACAAAGCTATGAGAACCGGTCATCGAACTGATCGAAGGGATCATGAAGCGCTTGTTTTCGGCGTTGGAACGTTCGAATCTGGTGACTTCGCGCCACTGATTCAATACGCAAGGTTACCGAAACCCGTGGGGTCGATGTGAGATTCGGCGACGGACTCGGCAGACTCGCGCTCGCCGCGTTCGGCACCGACCGAGTCGGACCGGCACACCCCCGAATCGAGCGGAAGGATGCACACAATGCGGAACACCGCGCGCTGGGCAGCGACCCTCGGCCTCACGGCCGCAACCGTCTGCGGATCCCTCACCGGATCCGCGGTCGCCGCCCCGGCCGCAGCGCCGACCTCCCTGTACGCCCCGTCGGCACTCGTGCTGACCGTGGGCCACGGAGAGACCGCCGCCACCGCCAACGCGGCCCGGGCCGTCACCCTGAGCTGCGCGCCGACGCCCTCGGGCACGCATCCGGCCGCCGCGTCGGCCTGCGCCGAACTGCGTGCCGCCGGCGGCGACCCGGAGCTCCTGGCGGGCCCCGGCCACGCCGTGTGCACCAGGCAGTACGACCCGGTGGTCGTCACCGTGGACGGCGTGTGGCAGGGCAGGCGCGTGGCCTTCGCACACACCTTCGCCAACGAGTGCGTGAAGAACGCTGCCGAGAGCAGCCTCTTCGCGTTCTGAGGACCGGGATCACGTGGTCCTCGTGGACACCGAGGGCAGGCTCGTGAAGTGGGGAGTGCGAGCCCCTGACGCGGGACCGCTGTGATCTCGTACCCGGAGGCCGGGCAGGCGGTGTGGGGCTGCCGCCCGGTCTCCGGGCTTTTCGTGTACGACCTGGCCGTGCCGGCTGCGCGGACGCCGCCGGCGGACACGGTCCCAGGGACGGGACAGGGCCTCAGGGGCGCTCCCGGTCCCGGTGGCTGGTGTCGCACCAGGGATAGCGGCGGCTGCGCCGGCAGGTGCACAGAGCGACCCGGAAGCGGTCGGAGGAGACGGTTGTGCCGTCCTCCAGCTCCACTTCCACCGGGCCCTCGACGAGCAGCGGCCCCCCGCGCCGGACGCTGATCCGGCAGGGCTTGTCAGTGGGGGAGTCCGGCACGGGCGACCACCAGCCTCTCGTTCTCGTCGTTGCTCGTTGCTGCTCGTGGTCCGGGGCGGCGTCGCCGTGGCGCCGCGGGGCCGGTCAGGAGGCGCGGGCGGTCTCCCGCTCGGGCAGCGGGACCCGCAGGGAGGACCCGCCCGAGCGCCAGGCGGCCAGCAGGCGGTCGCCGAGACGGTCCTCCAGCATCCCGGTCGCGTCGACGCCGAACGCGATGTCGGCCGCGAGGCGGGGTTCCTCCTCGAGGAGGCCCGCGATGACCTCGTGGCGCACGACCTGCTCGTGGACCGCGTCCGCCTCGACGTGCTCGTCGTAGAAGTGCACGGCGGCGGGGCCGGCGTTCGCGCGGCGCATCGCCTGCGCGAGCCGCCGCGAACCGGGCGAAGAGGTGATCTCCACCGCCGCGAAGTGGCCGACCAGCGCGCCCCGCAGCGACCGGTGCAGGCCGAACAGCGACATCATGTTGACCACGGCCAGCGCCTGCGCGCACGCCGCGTCGAGGTAGCGGCCGTAGCCGGTGTCCAGCCCCAGGTCCGCCATCAGGTCCGCGAAGAGCCGGGCGTGCACGCGCTCGGGCCGGCCGCCGCCGTACTCGTCGAACTCCACCGCCGCCATGGCCGCCTTGGCCCGGCCCCACAGCCGCGGCAGCACCCATGCGTGCGGGTCCGCCTCCTTGAGGTGGTACAGGGAGCGCTGGGCCGCGTACTCGCGCAGCTGCCAGGCCTCGCCCTCGGCGGCCAGGAAGTGACTGACGCCCGTGCCCCCGACGGGCTCCACGAGGATCTCCGCCAGGGCCTCGTCGAGGGAGTCGTGGACGGGTGTGTCCGCACGCAGGGCGGTCAGGAAGCGGTGCTCCAGCTCGGCCCGGACCCGCAGCAGCGCCGGGTCCCACTCGCGGTCCGGGGACACCCCGGCGAAACCGCGGTAGTGCAGCTCATAGCAGAGATACAGGGCCAGTTGGAGGTCGTCGCCGTAGGGGGAGGCGGACGCCGCCGCCCCGTCCGCCGGGAGGGGGCCGGCGTTCTCCAGGTAGGCGCGGACGGCCGTGGAGACCGGGCCCCGGGGGTCCGGCAGCGGCGGTCCTGCGGGGTCGTGTGACATGCGGGCCGGGTACCCAGGGGCGGCGGAAACACCCGTCGGCCTGCGGTTCGTCCCAGGAGAGGGGCCGCACGCCCCGCCCGGCGGCCCGTCGAGGGACGCGGCTCGCGGGGTCAGTCGCCCCGGGACTTCTCCTGGGCGCGCTCATCGGTGGTGAGGGCGTCGGCGGCCTCACCGCGGCGCCGGGTGCGCTCGCCCTCCGGGTGGTCGACGCGGGTCTCGGCGTCCTCTATCTCTCGGATGACCTCCTCCAGAGTGGTCCGGGGGCGGTCCTGACCGGTGTCGGGGCGCTTCTCGTCGTCGGGCACGGTGGCTTCCTTCCGCCGGCTCGGTGTCGGTGTCGGTGTCGGTGTCAGTGTTTCGCGAGGCGCAGCGGGATCGGCTCAGGGGGCGCGTCCGCGTCGCCGGCGGGCCCGGTGACCTCCGCCCACCAGGCCGGGCCGTCCTCCAGATGGCGCAGCATGACGCCCTCACGGATCGCCCAGGGGCACACGGTGAGCGTGGAGAGCCCGGTGAGCTTCATCGCCGTGTGCCCGATCACCGCGCCGGCCAGGCTCTGTGCGGCGCGCGGCGCGGAGATGCCCGGCAGCCGGGCGCGTTCGGCCGAGGGCAGGGCGGCCAGCGTGTCGACGGCCTTGCGCAGGTCGCCGCGGTGCAGGGTGCGGTCCATGAAGGGGCCGTGCCGCCCTGGCGGCGCCCCGCACAGCCGGCCGAGCTGCTGGAAGGTCCGGGAGGTGGCCACCGCGGTGCGCGGGCCCTCCCAGCGGATCCGGGCGGCCACGTCCCTGAGCTGGTGACGGATCCGGCGGCGCGCCGCGCGCAGGAGCTCCGGGGACGGCGGGTCCTGGTCCGCGAAGAAGTCGTGGGTGAGGCGGGCCGCGCCCAACGGCAGGGAGACGACGAAGTCCGGCAGCCGGCCCCGGCCGAAGGCCACCTCGAAGGAACCGCCGCCGATGTCCATCAGAGCGAGCGGCCCCGACCGCCAGCCCATCCAGCGCCGGGCGCCGAGGAACGTCAGCTCCGCCTCCACCTCGCCCGGCAGGGTGGACAGCGCGACGCCGCTGCGCGCGCGGACCGTGCGCAGCACCTCCCGCCGGTTGGGGGCGGCGCGCACCACGGCGGTGGCGAAGGCGAGCGGCCCCGTGGCCCCCCACCGGTCCGCGGTCCGGGCCGCGGCGGCGACCGCCTGCACGAGCCGTTCCACGGCCCCGTCCGGAATGGGGTCACCGGGCTTGACCTGCTCGGACAGCCGCAGCCGCCACTTGGCCGTGTGCACCGGGAGCGGAACTCCGCCCGACGCGTCGGCGACCACGAGTCGCACGGTGTTGGACCCCACGTCCAGAACGCTGATTCTCATGGACCGCGAGTACCCAGGCCCCGACCTTCATACGTGGCCGGGGAGAAACGGAACGTAACGGGAGGTGGTCCCGCAAAAGGGAGTGCGTCGAGGATCCGACGCCGGAAGGGGCCGCCGTCCGGTGCGGACGACGGCCCCTCTCCCCGGTGGGCGGCCACGCGCCCGGACCGTCACATGTGGATCACCGGCGCGGCGTCCGCGTCCTGCTGCGGCACTCCGCGGCGGAAGAGCGCGAAGGCGATGACCGCGCCCGCGACGAAGAAGCCGGCCGACCACCAGAAGGCGGTGGTGTAGCTCTCGATCGTGGCCTGTGCCTGGACGAGCTTGTCCGCCGGGTTCTTGCCGGCCAGGTAGTCGGTCGCGGCGCTCGCGGCGAGCGTGTTCAGCAGCGCCGTGCCGATCGATCCGCCCACCTGCTGCATGGCGTTGACGGTGGCCGAGGCCACGCCCGCGTCCTCGGCGGCGACCCCGCCGGTGGCCAGCTGCATGGCGGGCGGCATGACCAGGCCCAGGCCGAGGCCGGTGACGACGAGCTGCGGCAGGACGGCGCTCAGGTAGTGCGAGCCGACGCCGATCCCGGTCAGCCAGGCCATGCCGGCCGCGGCGACGGCGAAGCCCAGCGGGATGACCGCCTTCGGGCCGAGTCGCGGCACCAGGACGGTCGTGCCGAGCTGAGCCGCGATCATCAGCGCGCCGACCATCGGCAGGAACGCCACACCCGTCTTCGTCGGGCTGAAGCCCAGGTTCAGCTGGAGGTAGTAGGTGAGGAAGAGGAACACGCCGAACATGCCTGCGCCGGAGACGAGCACGGCGAAGAAGGAGGCGGCGCGGTTGCGGTCCAGCAGGATGCGCAGCGGCAGCAGCGGGTGCGCGGCGCGGGTCTGCCACCAGGTGAAGGCGGCCAGCAGCAGCCCGCCGATGATCAGGAAGCCCCAGGTCAGCGGGGAGCCCCAGTCGTGCGTCTCCGCGTTGGAGAAGCCGTAGACCAGGGCGAACAGCCCGCCGGCGACCAGGACGGTGCCGGGCACGTCCAGCTTGGAGTTGGCGGCGTCGCGATGGTTGGAGAGCAGCAGCCAGCCGCCCGCGAAGGCGACGACGGCGATGGCCACGTTCACGTAGAGCGTCCAGCGCCAGTCGAGCGCGTCGGTCAGGACGCCGCCGAGCAGCAGGCCCACCGCGCCGCCGGCGCCGGCGATGGCGCCGTAGACGCTGAACGCCTTGGCCCGCTCCTTGGCGTCGGTGAACGTGGTGTTGAGCAGGGAGAGCGCGGCCGGGGCGAGGAGCGCGCCGAACACACCCTGTAGTGCGCGGGCGGTGACCAGCATCTCGAAGTTGGCGGCGGCGCCGCCGAGCGCCGACACGGCGGCGAAGCCGACGACGCCGATCAGGAAGGCCGTCTTGCGGCCGAAGAGGTCGGCTATACGGCCGCCGAGCAGCAGCAGGGAGGCGAAGGCCAGGGCGTACGCGGTGACGATCCACTGCCGGCTGCCGTCGGAGAAGCCGAGGTCTGCCTGGGCGGAGGGCAGCGCGATGTTCACGATGGTGGCGTCCAGGACCACCATCAGCTGGGCGAGGGCGACCACCGCGAGGATCCACCACTTCTTGGCGGAGGCCGCGGACGGATCCTGTTCGGCGCCGGTGCGGGCGTCTTCCGTCAGGGTTTTGGAGGACATGGGCAACCACTCCAGGGACGTCGGCAAAGAGCACGTAAACGAAACTGTTTCGTACACCTGGAGGCTAGACCAGATTCTGCGAAACGGCAAAGTTTCGTTAGTGCGTGCCGGGCGGCTGAGGAGGATTGCGCGGCCGCGCGTCCCGCGCGCTACGTGAGCTGCCGGCGCACCAGTTCGTGCAGCCGGCCTGCGGTGTCCGCGAGAAGCTGCGCCGGCGGGCCCTGCTGGGCGATCCTGCCGTTCTCCATCACGACCACCCGGTCGGCGTCCATCACCGTCGACAGCCGGTGCGCGATGACGACGCGCGTCGCGTTGAGCTTGCGGGTGCTCTCGATGACCGTGCGCTGCGTCTCGTTGTCGAGGGCGCTGGTCGCCTCGTCGAAGAACAGGATGCGCGGCCGCCGGATCAGCGCCTGCGCGATCATCAGCCGCTGACGCTGACCGCCCGAGACGGACCCGCCGCCGGAGACGATCGTGTGCAGCCCCATCGGCATGCGCCGGATGTCCTCCGCGAGCCCCGCCAGCTCCGCCGCCGCCATCGCCTCCTCCGGCGTGTAGGCCCCGGTCCCGCAGATGACGTCCAGCAGCGAGCCGGTGAACGGCTGGGCGTGCTGCAGCACCACACCGCACTGCCGGCGCACCGCCGCCTGGTCCAGCGCCGCCAGGTCCTGGCCGTCGTACAGCACACTGCCCGAGAGCGGCCTGTCGAAGCCGATGAGCAGCCGCAGCAGGGTCGACTTGCCGCAGCCGCTCGGGCCGACGACCGCCACGAACTCGCCCGGCCGCACCTCGAAGGAGACGTCGTCGAGGACGAGGGGACCGTCGTCCGAATAGCGGAAGGAGAGCCGGCGGGCCTCGAGCGCGCCGGTCAGCGGGCCGGGGCGGGTGCTCCCGGTGCGGACCTCCGGGGTGGCCTCCAGCACCGGCCGGATCTCCTCGAACAGCGGCAACGCGGCCACCGCCGACACGAACGCGCCGGTCAACGAGGTGACCGAGGTGAGCAGCATCGTCATCGAGGTGTTGAAGGTGAGGAAGTCCGCCGCCGACAGCGCCCCCCGGGCAGGGCCCGCCAGCAGCATGAACATCAGCAGCGAGCACAGCGGCAGATACACCGAACCCAGCACGGTGCTCAGGTTCTTGATCCGGCCCAGCCGCTGCTGGAGCTCCCGGCTGCGCGCGAACTGCGCCGCCCAGGCCGCGTACGCGTAGTTCTCGGCCGCCGCGATCCGCAGCTTCGGCAGCCCGCGCAACGTCTGGAACGCCTGGTTGTTCAACTTGTTGGAGAGCACGACCAGCCGCCGCTGCCAGCGCACCTGCCACAGCCCGAGCGCCAGGAACACGGACGCGATCACGACCAGCATGCCGATCGCGGCCAGCGCCATCGGCACGCTGTACCAGAGCAGCAGCCCCAGGTTCATCGCGCCGATCGTGACGGACTGCGCGACCGACGGGCCGAGCCCCGCCAGCAGCCGCCGGATCGCGCTGACCCCCATCGCGGCACTCGCCAGCTCACCCGTCGACCGCTCGGCGAAGAACGTCGTCGGCAGCCTGAGCAGCCGGTCCCACACCGCCGGCTGCAGTGTCGCCTCGACCCGCCCCTCCAGCCGCAGGATGGTCAGGTTCTGCAGCAGCGTGAACGCCGCCGCGACCACGCCGGCGACCATCACGGACAGGCACACCTGCACGATCAGGCCCTGCTGGGCCTTCGGCACGTACTCGCCGAGCACCTTGCCGGTGGCGATCGGCACCAGCGCCCCGATCGCCACCGTCACCAACCCGCTGAGCAGCAGGTTCGTCAGGTCCCCCGCAGTGCCGCTCATACAGAACCGCAACAGACCGAGGGGGCCGGGCCGCCGGTCCGGCAACGGCCGGTAGAACATGACGGCCCGCGGCTCGAACTCCTCCGCGTTCGCCTTCTCGACCGGGGTCTCCCGACCGGTCGCCGGGTGCACGGCCACATAGCCGCCGCGCCGCCACAGCAGCGCGACGGGCGCCCCGGACAGGGCCCGGCGCCCGACCAGCGGCCCCACGTCGTCGCGCCACCAGCGGCCGTCGAGGCGGACGGCCCTGGCCCGCACCCGCGAGGCCAGGGCGACCCGCTCTACCGGGTCCAGCCGGTCGCCGTCGTCGCCCGTCCGGGCGGGCTCGACGAGAGTGATCCCGGCGGCCCGCGCGACCAGCCGGCAGGCCGCGAAGGTCGCGTCGGCGTCCGCGGCCGTGGCGCGCCGCCCGGACTTCCCGCCGATCGACGCGAGAAGCGTGCGGTCGGCCTGGGCCCGCACCGCCTCGCCGGCCTTGATCCCGGCGGCCGTGCGGGTCTCGTGGGTGCGTTCCAGCTGCTCGATCCAGCGGTCCAGCGTGGTCAGCAGCCGGTACTGCTGGTCGACCATGGACTGCCACACCGCCGGGTCCATCAGCAGGTCGGCGGCCGCCTCCTCGCCGTACAGCGAGCCGTACTGCACACTGCCCGGCGGGACCTCCATCCAGAACACGTCGTCGTCCTGGACCTCCGCGGGCCCCTCCGCGGCCGTCGGCGCCTGGAACAGGACCGACAGACCGCGGCCGACGCCGAGGGCCAGCGCGTACTCCAGCGGACTCGACGTCGGCGGGACGTACCGGGGGGCGCCGTACTCGTCGTACGACCAGGTCCGGGTGTGCGCGGGCTGGTACAGCTCGCGCAGTCCGACGCGGTGCACCACGCAGTCCCGCGACGGGCGCGCGGCGAGCGTGTGCCGGGGCCCGGCGACCGGCCCCAGCAGCAGCGCGCCCGCCTCCAGCCGGCCCAGATGGTGCCAGTGACCCTGCTCCCCGGCGTCCACCGCGAACAGGTCGAGCGCGCCCGACGCGACCAGCCACAGCACCTGCGGGCCCTCCAGGTCGAGGCGGCCCGAGCCGGCGCAGTCGATGCGCGAGCCCATCCCTCCCAGCGCGGCCAGGACGACGTCGAGCCCGCCCTCGGACACGGCGGTCACGTCAACGCTCTCCGTCATCTCAGCGCTCCCTGACCAGGGCCGCGTACGAGCCGCCGAGAGCCACCAGCTCCTCGTGCCGTCCGCGCTCCACCACGGCGCCGTGCCGGAGCACGACGATCTCGTCGCTGTCGCGCACCGTGCTCAGCCGGTGGGCGATCACCACACACGCACAGCCGCGTCGGCGCAGGTTGTCCATCACCGTCTGCTCGGTCTCCGCGTCCAGCGCGCTGGTCACCTCGTCCAGTACCAGGATGCTGGGCCGGCGCACCAGCGCCCGCGCGATCTCGAGCCGCTGCCGCTGCCCGCCGGAGAAGTTGCGGCCGTCCTGCTCCACCCTGCTGCGGATGCCGCCGGGCCTGCGCAGGACGACGTCGAGGAGCGCCGCGTCCCGCAGCGCCTCCTCGACCGCGTCGTCGGGGATCGACGGATCCCACAGCGCCACGTTGTCGCGGACCGACCCCTCGAACAGGAACACCTCCTGGTCGACGAAGGACACGGAGGAGGCCAGGGCTCCCCGCGGTATGTCCTCCAGCCGCTGCCCGTCGATCCGGATGACGCCCTCCCAGGGCGCGTACAGGCCCGAGATGAGCCGCGACACCGTCGACTTGCCGCTGCCCGAACCGCCCACCAGCGCCACCTGCCGGCCGGGCCCGACGGTCAGGTCGAAGCCGGTCAGCAGCGGCTTGTCCAGCGGGCTGTAGCCGAACGCGACGTTCTGCAGCTCGACGTGACCGCGCAGCCGGCGCGTGGAGTCGGCGCCCTCGCGACGGTCGTAGAGCGGGTCGGCACGGAAGTTCTCCACGTCCTTCAGCCGGGCCACGTCCGCCGCGAAGTCCTGGATGCGGCCCGCCACGCCGTTGAGCCGGGTCAGCGGCGCGGTGAAGCGTGTGACCAGAGCCTGGAAGGCGACCAGCAGCCCCACCGAGACATGGCCCTCGATCGCGCGCATCCCGCCGATCCACAGGATCAGCGCGCTGTTGAGCGTCGCGAGGGTCGGCGCCACCACGCCCAGCCAGGCACTCGGCACCCCGAGCCGCTGCTGCTCCTCCAGGGTGGTCGCGTGCTGCCCGGCCCACTTGCGGAAGTAGCCGTCCTCGCCGCCGGTCGCCTTCATCGTCTCGATCAACTGCAGCCCGGTGTAAGCCGTGTTGGTGAGCCGCGCGGTGTCCGCCCGCAGCTTCGCCGTCCGGGTCGCCCGCATCCGGACGACGATCCGCATGGCGACGACGTTCAGCAAGGCCACCCCGACGCCGACGTACGTCAACTGCGGGTCGTACGTGTAGAGGAGAACGGCGTAGAGGACGACGACCACCGCGTCCACGCCCGCCGACGCCAGATCGCGGGCCAGGGTCTCGGCGACGGCGTCGTTCGACTGCAGGCGCTGGACCAGGTCGGCCGGGCTGCGCTGGGAGAAGAAGGTCACCGGCAACCGCAGCAGATGCCGCAGGAACCGGGCGCTGGACAGCGTCGAGGAGATGATCCGGCCGTGGTGCAGGTTGGCCTGCTGGAGCCAGGTCAGCGCGACCGTGAGCGCCACGCAGGTGCCCATCGACGCGAACAGCACGCCGAGCAGCGAGGTCTGACCGCCGATCAGGAACGTGTCGATCCAGGTCCGGCTCAGCGCCGGCACCGCCGCGCCGACCAGGACCAGCAGCAGGCTCGCCAGTACGGCGGCCGGCAGGGTGCCCGCGGTGCCGCGCAGCCGGGCCGGCATCGCGCCCAGCACACCGGGGCGGCGACCGCCCCGCTCGAAGTCCTCGCCCGGCTCCAGCACCAGCACGACACCCGTGAAGCTGCCGTCGAACTCCTCCATCGGCACGAACCGCCGCCCCTTGGCGGGGTCGTTGACGAACACGCCGCGTCGGCCGAAGCGCCGGCCCAGGCCCTCGTGCACGACGTAGTGGTTGAACTCCCAGAAGAGGATCGCCGGTGTGCCCACCCCGGCGAGCGCCGCCAGGTCCATCTGCATGCCCTTGGCCGTCAGGCCGTAACTGCGGGCCGCCTTCAGCAGGTTGCTCGCGCGTGAACCGTCGCGGGAGACCCCGCACGCGATGCGCAGCTCCTCCAGCGGGACGTGCCGGCCGTAGTGGGCGAGGACCATGGCGAGGGAGGCGGCCCCGCACTCCACCGCCTCCATCTGCAGCACCGTGGGCGTGCGGACGGTCTTCACCCGGCTCTTGGGGACCGGGCGGCGGGGCGGCGCGGCCCGCCGTCGGCCACGGGTCTGTCCGGCGGCGGTCAAGGGAGCAGCCAATCGACGGGATGCTGTTCGGCCAGCCGGATCGAGCCCGTGGCCATGGTCATGGAGGCGAGCCCGAACGGCGGGCCGCCCGCGGACGACCAGCGGTACCCGCTCCTGGTCGCCGAGGACTTCTCGAGGCGGACCAGGACGGCCACCGGGCGGCCCGTCTCGGTGAACTGCTCGCCCAGCTGGCTGTCGCCCAGGAACGCGGCGATCTGCTGCGCCGACTGGGCCGTGCGGTCCACCGACTTCACCCGGCCCCGCAGCACGCCGTACTGCTGGGACGGCACGGTCTGCACGGTGAGGTCGACGGCCGCGTCCTGCGGGATGGAGGCCGCGTTCTCCGCCGGGACGTACACCGTGGCGTACAGCGGATCGCCGGGGTCGGCGATCTTCTCGACGGCGGCCACGTTCGCTCCGGTGGAGACGATCTGTCCGAGGGAGGCGGCGAGCGCGGTGATCCGGCCCGCGGCGACCGTCCGCACCACGGTGACGCCCTCGGCCGTGCGCACCTTCAGCACGGGGGCGTCTGCGGGCAGCCGCTCGCCCTCCTTCGCGAGGACGGCGATGACCTGGCCGGCGGCGGGGCTCTGCAGGAGGTAGCTGCCCTCGCCGTGGGTGAGGACGGCGGGTGCGTCCACCGTGGACGTGACCGACCCGGTCACCGCCCACACGGACGCGGCCGCGAGGACGACCACCGTCACGGACAGCGCCAGCCAGCCCTGCGGGCGCGCGAAACGCACCGGCAGGTCGAGTTCCTCCGGTGACTGGAGCTTGGCGAGGGCCTGTTGACGGAACTGCACAGGGCTTCCCTGGGGGTGTCTTCGCGCACCGACGAGTCCCGGAGCCGGGTGACGGCTCCGGGACTCAAAGGGTCACAAGGGCGCGATCAGAGACCGGCGACCAGGTTGGTGACCGGGGCGGTGCTCAGGCCGGTGACGCCCTCGACGGTGCCGACGGCCGTGTCGACCACGGACGAGACGGGGGCGATGCCGTCCACCAGGCCGGTGACGGTGCCGAGCGCGTTCAGGGCCAGACCGCCGGAGACGTTGTCCAGCTCGGCGTCGGAGATCTCGACGGTCTCAACCTGGGGGGTGGAGTTCATGGGGGGACTTCCCTTCACATGGGTATTCATAAGGGGGGAGCGGCCCCCTCTGGGGGACAGACGACGGCCGCGAACGCCGGCGCCGGGCCTCCGTCTCCGGAGACCGCGGCGGCCTGCGGTGCGTTGGACTAAAGCAGGTCCACGGCTCGGACATCCAATCAATCACCGCTCTCACCTGGGCACTTGCGTCACAGGAGCGTCAAACCGTGCAGGTGCGGCCACGTCTTGGGGCCGACTTCTTCACACCTCGGACGAGGTCCGCTCGGATGAGCACCCGGCATCCTCGCGGCGAATCCGACACTCCGCCCCCAATGGCCCGGCCGGGGCCTCGCGGATGTGCAGAACCCGCCCCGACGGTGCCCCGCTTGGGCATGCGCTGTGCAGATTTCCTGAAGCGGGGATTCCGGCGCTCCTCATCGGCGGAGAGTCGCCGGTCGACTGCGGAGCGTGCGGATCCGAGGGTGTCGGCAAGCGGTCGGATTCAGCCACCGGGTACGGATCCGGCCGACATCCGGCGGTGCCTGACGTGCCGTCGGCCGCCGGACCGCCTCCGCCGCCGGGCCTGCGTCCGGCCTCGCCGGAGGTCGCGGCGTCCCTCGGCGTCCCGGGTGCGCGGCACTCGTCAACGCCCGCCGCAGCGGCGTCCCGGCGTCCGGCGTGAGCACCGTTGACCAGTGAGGAAGCGGAACGGGAGGGTCCCTCTCCGAGGGTGGGGCGCAGAGGTCGGCGTCTGCGCCGAGAGGGCGAAACCACTCGAAAGGATCTTGTCGGCTACGGCGGTCGTCATCGCCATATGGGTGACTGCTCCGCGGCCGGCGGAGTCGGCCGCAGGTCACGGCCGATTCAGCGTTTCGCAAAGGAAGTTGGCAATCGCGATTGAACGCCCCGCGTGCCGCCTGCGTACCCATGGCCAACCAGGCGCCGCTGTACGGATGTACGGAACTGCCGACGCCGGCAGTCAGACCCCGTCCCCCCAGGAGGTCGAGTTTTTTGAGTCACAAGCGAGTTACGAAGCGCAAGGCCATCATCGCGGCAGGCGGTGTGGCGGCCCTCGGTGCGGCGGCCATCCTGCTTCCCCAGGCCAACGCCTCCCAGGACAACGGCGCCAATGGAGCCACCTCGGTCAAGACCCTGAAGTCGGGCGACGCCTCGAACCTCGCGTCCCAGCTCGAGAAGCTGCTCGGTGACGCCTTCGCCGGCTCGTACTACGACGACGCCGCAAAGCAGCTGGTCGTCAACGTCACGAACGTCTCCGGCGACAAGAACAACGTCGTCGTGCAGGCCGAGCGGGCGGGCGCCAAGGTCCGCGAGGTGGAGAACAGCAAGGCCGAACTCGAGGCGGCGGCGAAGACGCTGAAGACGAAGGCGACCGTCCCGGGCACCTCCTGGGCCGTCGACCCGAGGACGAACAAGATCCTCGTCACCGCCGACTCCACGGTCACCGGCCGCAAGTGGGACCGCATCGACTCGACGGTGCAGTCCCTCGGCGCGAGCATGGCGACCATCAGGAAGTCGGCCGGCACCCTCAAGCCGCTCGTCTCCGGCGGAGACGCGATATTCGGCGGCGGAGCGCGCTGCTCCCTCGGCTTCAACGTGACGGCGGGCGACGGCTCCCCGGCGTTCCTGACGGCAGGTCACTGCGGTGTCGCGGCCAAGCAGTGGTCCGACTCCGAGAACGGCCAGCCGATCGCCACCGTCGACAAGGCGACCTTCCCGGGCGACGGCGACTTCGCTCTTGTGAAGTACGACGACGCGAACACCCAGGCGCCCAGCGAGGTCAACACCGGTCAGCAGAAGGTCGCGATCAACCAGGCGGCCGAGGCGACCGTCGGCACGCAGGTCTTCCGGATGGGCAGCACCACCGGCCTCAAGGACGGTCAGGTGCTCGGCCTCGACGCCACGGTGAACTACCCCGAGGGCACCGTCACCGGCCTCATCCAGACCGACGTCTGCGCCGAGCCCGGAGACAGCGGCGGCTCGCTCTTCACCCAGGACGGCCAGGCGATCGGTCTGACGTCCGGCGGCAGCGGTGACTGCACGGTCGGCGGCGAGACCTTCTTCCAGCCGGTGACCACCGCTCTGGCGGCCGTCGGTGCGACGCTCGGCGACGGTGGCGCGGGCGCCGGAGCAGGTGACGCGGTCGGCGGCGGCCAGGCCGGCGCGGGTGCGGTCGACGCGAACGGTGACGGCGTCGACGACAACACCGGCGAGGCCATCCAGGGCGGCGGCCAGGCGGGCGCGGGTGCGGTCGACGCGAACGGTGACGGCATCGACGACAACACCGGCGAGGCCATCCAGGGCGGCGGCCAGGCGGGTGCGGTCGACGCGAACGGTGACGGCGTCGACGACAACACCGGCGAGGCCATCCAGGGCGGCGGCGACGCGGCGGCCGACGGCGGCGCGAACCAGAACGGCGGCGACCAGAACCAGAACGGCGGCAAGCAGAACGGCCGTCAGGGCAAGAACCAGAACCAGAACCAGAACCAGAACCAGAACCAGAACGACAACGGCCAGGACGGCTCGGGTGTGAACGAATCGCACTGACCCAGCGGCATCCGAACGGTCCGGTCCTCCAGCGAGGGCCGGACCGTCGGCGTTCCTCCCGGCGTCGCCTCCTCAGCCGTCCCGCCGGGCCCGCAACAGCAGCAGGGCCACGTCGTCGATCCGGTCCTCCGTCTCCCCGTAGCGCCCCACCAGCTCGTCGGCCAGCTCGTCCAGCGGGCGGTCCCCGTGCTCGGCGAGCCGCCGCCCCAGCTCCGCCACCGCGTCCTCGATGTCCACGCCGGGCTTCTCGACGAGTCCGTCCGTGTACAGGGCGAGGACACAGCCCGCGCAGAGCTCGACCTCCGTCGTCGGGTACGTCGCCGAGGCGTCGATGCCCAGCAGCGGGCCGCCCGCCAGGTCGAGGACCCGGACACGCCCGTCCGCCCGGCGCAGCAGCGGCGGGGGATGACCGGCCCGGGCCATGACCGCGCGGCCGCCTACGGGGTCGAGCCGCAGGTACAGACAGCTCGCCAGCAGGTCGGAACCGAGGTCGATCAGCAGCCGGTTGGTGCTGCGCATGACCTCCGCCGGCTCCTGGCCCACCGTCGTGTAGGCCCGGACGGCGGTGCGCAGCTGCCCCATCAGGCCGGCCGCCGTCACGTTGTGCCCCTGCACGTCGCCGATCACGGCCGCCGCGAGCGGGGGCGAGGGCACCAGGTCGTAGAAGTCGCCGCCGATCTCCATGCCCCGCGTGGCGGGCAGATAGCGGGCGGTCGCCTCCATGCCGGGCAGCCGCGGCAACGAGGGCGGCAGCAGCGCCGCCTGCAGTCCGTGCGCCAGTTGGTGTTTGGTGTCGTACAGCAGGGCGCGGTCCAGTGCCTGCGCGATCAGCCCGGCCAGACTGGTCAGCACCGCGCGCTCGTGGGTGGAGAAGGCGTGCGGCTCGGCATAGGCCAGCACGCAGGCGCCCACCGGGCGGCCGGAGGCGATCAGCGGCAGGTAGGCCCAGGAGCCGAAGCCGTCGGGGGCGGCGGGCCGGGCCGGGTACAGGTGCCGCAACTGCTGCGGCGAGTCGAAGAAGGCCGGCACACCGTGGGAGACGGCGCGCGCGCCCGGCGTCGGGGCGGTCAGCGACATCCCGTCGAACTGTTCCACCGCGGCGGGGTCCGGATAGCCGTGATGGCCGAGCACATGCAGCCGGCCGGCCCGCGCGCCGAGCAGTGCCAGTGCCTTGCTTCCCACCGCCGGTGCGATCTCGTCCGCCACCATGCCCACCACGTCCTGCACGCTCACCGTCTCGGTGAGCGCCCCGGCCAGGCTCAGAGCCTGCGACATGGACACCAGCCGGGTCGGCGCGTCCCCGGAGCGGGCCTCGGCCGGCCCCGTCCGCGACACGGACCGGGCCCGGCTGATGCGCACACTGATGCCGGTGGTGCTCGGATACAGCCGGAACGACAGCCACTCCGAGGGCGGGCGCAGCGCGACGAAGGAGGTGGCGTCCTGTCCGATGAGCGCGGCCCGGTAGCGCTCCTCGTACATCGGATCGTTGAGCCACGGCACGGCCGCCCACAGCTGCGAGCCCAGCAGCCCGCTCACCGGCACCCCGAGCATCTCCGCCGCGGCGCTGTTCGCGAACCCCACCCGCCCCCTCAGATCCAGCGAGCACATCCCGTACGGCAGCCGGGCCACCATCCGGGCCGCCTCCACGGTGCCCAGGCTGTCGGAGACGCCGCCCACCGGGCCTGCGCCCAGCACGTCGGACTCGGCCCGCACCGTGAGATTCCGCGCCGCCGCGCGCTCCAGCCGCAGCGCGAGCCGCTCGCAGGCCGACGTCAGCTCCCGCCGCTCCCGATCGGACAGCTCCGGCGGGTGGGAGCCGGGCCAGGTGACGAAGACCGCCCCGTACGCCCGGGTCCCGGTGGCCACCGGCAGTGCGGCCAGCGCGAAGGGATACGGCAGGACGACCGCGATGCGGGGGTAACGGCGTGCCATCTCCTCCTCCCCGCCCACCCACACCAGCCGTCGTTCGCGGACCGCTTCGGCGACGGGGATCGGCGCGCTCAGCCCGACGCGCTCCCAGGGCGCGGCGAAGGACCGGGGCAGTCCCGCCATCACCGCCATCTCCAGGACCGTCCCGTCGCCGGGCCGCAGGTACACCGCCCCGGAGTGCGCGCCGACGGCGTCCATCATCGAGGTGAGGGCGAGGGAGAGCAGCGGCTGGCCGCCCGGCGCCCATACGGTCGCCGGCGCCCGGCCGGACGTCTGCTCGGGCACGGCGACCACCTCCTCGCCCGCGCGGGTGTCCGGCTCCAAATCTGCCCTCTGACGGCGCGACGCGCACGGCGAACGGCTCCCGGGAGCCGCCGGGCCCTTTCCCGCCGGGCCGGCCCCATGCCTCTTCCCGCCCTGGGCCGGCCCGCCGCCGGGCTCCCGTCGGCGTCGAGTGGCGTCAGCGTCAGCCGGTCGCCGACGCGAGCCGAGGACCAGCCGTCCGGTACCGACCGGCGCGCCGTGTCGAACAGCGGAGCCGCGACCCCGCCGGCGGCGAGCCGGTCGGACGTCTCGCAGAAGTGAGCGTCCGCCAGCGCGTACACCTCGTACCGCTTGTCCATGCGTCCCCCTTCGCGGCCCGGCCGGGAGACTCGCAAGCCGGGCGGGGGCGGGAACAGTCACCGCTGTCACGGGAACACCGTGCGGAACGCGTGCGTAAAGACATGTTCGGTCCGTTTCGAGCGCAACCGGGCGCGCGGCCTTCGCGATGCCCCCACGAGGGCCCGAGAAACGGTTCCAGGGGCTGCGCGCGGGCTGCATTAGCGCTGTAATTACGGACGTGGTCAGTGAGGGTGCCGCGGAGCGCAGAAAGGGACCTCTGGGTGTCGAGACGGCCCTCAAGACGGTCACCGCCGATCCCGTCTCGCCCCAACGGGTGCGCCGCACCCTCGAACAGGCGCTCGTCTACGCCGGCGCCGCCCTCGCCGCCGTCTACACGCCCGCGCCGGAGGCCGGACTGCTCTGCCTCGCCGAGTCGGCGGGCGTGCCGAGGACCCTGTACGGACTGCGCGAGAGCTACCCCCTCGACGGCGGCTCGCCGGCCGCCGACGCCCACCGCACCGGGCGCCCGGTGTGGCTCGGCCCGCAGGAGGTCGCCGAGTGCGCCGACGCACGGCGGATGCCCGCACGCGACGTCCATCTGGCCGCCCTGCCGGTCCGCGACGGCGCGGGCGGCTGTCTGCTCGCCGTCAGCGAGCGTCCCGGCGGTTTCGACGCCGAGGACCGCGCCTGCCTGGAACTCGTCGCCGACGCCGTCGCCCTGCCCGCCCCCACGGCCCGGGCCGAGGGCGAGAAGCTCCTCGCGGGCGGCTTCAGCCTGGCCATGGACACCGGACGCGTCGAGGTGGGCGACGCGATCCTGGAGCTGTTCGCGATCGACCGGGCCGAGTTCGACGGCCGGGTGGAGACCCTGCTCGGCCTCACCGTCCCCGAGGACCTGCCCTCGCTGATGTCCGTCGTCGAGGCCGACCACATGTCGATCGGCGACCGCGAGCTGGAGTTCCGGGTGCTCCAGCCCGCCGGGCCGCCGAAGTGGCTCAGACTGCACGGCCGGCTGCTGCCCGGCGGCGACGGCCGCCCCGCCCGGCTGGAGGGCACCGTCGCCGACGCCTCCACGCTGCGCGCCGAGATCACCGACGTCGCCCGCGTCCAGCGCCTGGCCGCCGCACTCGCCACCGCCGGCACCGTCCGCGACGTCAGCCAGGCCGTCGTCGCCGCCCTGCGCAAGCCGCTGCGGGCCGACCGGATCGCCCTCGCCGAGCTGGAGAACGAGCGGCTCGTGGTCACCGTCCTCGACCCGCCCGAACCCGACGCGTGGCCCGAGCTGTGGCAGCTGGAGTGGCGCGGCGAATGGCCCGACGCGCCGGTGCGCGCCATGCCCACGCTCGCCGCCGCGCTGCGCGAGGGCCGGGCCGGGATCTGGCCCGCCGGCACCGCCCTGGAACCGGCGCTCGCCGAGGTCGGCCCCGGCGGCCTCGCCGTGCTGCCGCTGTCCGCCGGCGGCCGCACGGCCGGCGCCTGTCTCATCGGCTGGGACGCGCCGCACGACTTCGGCCCCGACGAGCGCGCCCTGCTCACCGCCTCCGCCGGCCTCGCCGGACAGGCCCTGATGCGCGCCCACGCCTTCGACGCCGAGCACGAGCTCGTCGGCATGCTCCAGCGCCAGCTGCTCCCGCGCCGGCTGCCCGAACTCCCCGGCGGGTTCGCGGTCGCCCGCTACCTGCCCGCCACCGCGGGCCTGGAGGTCGGGGGCGACTGGTACGACGTGATCCGGATGCCCGACCATCACGTCGCCCTCGTCATCGGCGACGTCCAGGGCCACAGCGCCGCCGCCGCCACCCTCATGGGCCAGATGCGCACGGCCCTGCGCGCCTACGCCGCCGAGGGCCATCCGCCGGACGTGGTGGTCTCGCACGCCAACCGGCTGCTGGTGGAGCTGGAGACCGACCTCTTCGTCACCTGCTGCTACGTCGACGTCGACATGGAGGACGGCACCGCCTGGTGCGTACGGGCCGGGCACCCGCCGCCCGTCCTGCGTCATCCGGACGGCTCGGCCGAGGTCGCCGAGACGGACGGCGGTCCGCCCCTCGGGATCCTGACGCAGGCCGAGTTCCCGCTGACCCCGCTGCGGCTGACGCCGGGCGCCGTCGTCGCTCTCACCACGGACGGGCTCGTGGAGTCCGCCGACCTCGACATCGGGGCCGGCCTGGACCGCCTCGCCCGCGAACTGTCCGCCGCCGACCCCGCCCAGCTCGGTCCCGTCGCCGACGCACTGCTCGGCAGCGCCCACCGCGGCGACGACGTCGCCCTGCTTCTGCTGCGCTACGACGGCATGGCGGTCAAACCCCGGCGCGAGGGCTGGACGGTGTGGAGGGTGCCCGAGGCGGCCCGGCACGCCCGCCGCTTCACCCGGCGCAGCCTGCGGGGCTGGGGCGTCGCCGACTCCGCCATGGACACGGCGCTGCTCGTCGTCTCCGAGCTCGTCACCAACGCGCTGGTGCACACCGGCGGCCCCGTCCGCCTCGACTTCACGCTCATCGACCGCCGGCTCCGCGTCGCCGTCACCGACGCCTCGCCCCGCACGCCCGTCAAGCCGACCGACCCCGGCTGGGAGGCCACCGGAGGGCGCGGCATCCTCCTGGTCGAGGCCGTGTCCGACAGCTGGGGGACGGTGCCGGTCAGCGGCGGCAAACAGGTCTGGAGCGAGCTGCTGCTGGAGCGCTGAACAGGGCGGACGCTCACGTGTCCCGGGCGGCGGAGAGGGTACCCGCCGCCCATGGACACCTTCGCCTCCGCATTCCTCGCGGCATCCGGAAGGTCCGCACTGGCCTCCGTAGCGTTCGTCGTCGTCGGGCTCGTCCTCGTCGGCGGGCTGATCTTCGCCTTTCGTCTGGGGTTCAAGATCCGGCGCCGGGAGCCCGCGCCGCCGCAGCCGCACGAACAGCCCCGGATGCCCGCCTCGGGCCCGACCCACGAGAGCCGCTCGCGTGAACCCAACGAGATGCCCCGTGCGGCCGACGGCGAGCGCCTCACCCCGCACGAGCTGAGGCCCACCGGCAGCCGGGACGGCGCCGACGCGGCCCGGCCCCGCTGGGACGAGGGCACGGGCGGCTCGTTCGGCAGCGGAGGCCCGGGCGGCCGCTGAACCCGCCCCCAGCGCACCTGTGTGCCGGCGGTGGCCGCACCCGGGGGCGCGGATCGCCCCGGGGGCGCGCCCGGCGGGGAACAGCGTCAGGGGCGACGGCTGACCGGCCGTCACGCACGACCCGCGCCGCCCCCGAAGCCTCCCCTCGGCGGCTCCTCCCGCAGCCCTGTCCCGCAGTCGCCTCCCGCCTTCCGGCCCGCGCCTGCCGGTGGCCCGCGCCGGGCGGCTACCGGCGTCGTCGGTGCGACGGCCCCGCCGTCGCCCGCCCTCCGGCGGTGACCCGGCCGAGCGCCCGGTACACCGCCCGCCGCACCCGGCGGGCGGTGCGGCGTACGCCGCCGGGCTGCGGCGCCGGCACGACGAGGACGCCGTCCGGGCCGACGTGCAGGGCGAAGGGCAGCGGATGGAACCGTGCCCCTGGCGTGTCCGGCGTCAGGCACACCGTGGTGAGCCAGGTACGGCCCGCCAGATCGCCCACCGGCAGGACGGCGTCCAGCCGGCCGCCCGGCGCGAGCGTCCCGAAGATCTCGTGCGAGCTCGCGGGCTTCGCCCCCGTCAGCCGCAGCAGCACCGCGGCGGTCTCGGGCACGTGCAGCGGCAGGACCACATGGAACCGCTCCCCGCGGTCCCCGCCGAGAGCGACGTCGCCGGCGGCGACCCGGGCGAGGCCCAGCCGCTCGCTCGCGTGACCGACGTCCAGCGCGAGGCCGGCGTGCCGGTCGGTCCAGTAGGGCAGCACCACCCGGTCCGCGACGACCCCGGCGAGCGGGACGGGCCGGCCGTGCCGGGGCGCCGGGCCCAGCCGCACCTCCTTCGTCCACCCGCCGAGGACCACCCTCACCCACACGTCCCACAGGCCCTCGCGGGGCGGGCTGCCGCTGATCGCGGTGGCGGGATCGACGACGGCCGTGCCGCGCAGCACCAGACGCACCCGGCTCCCGTCCCCGGCCGGCAACCGCTGCCGGTCCGTGCGCACCGGCTGGAAGTACTGCGCCGCGCCGGCGCGCTCGCGCAGCAGCAGGTCGGGCGAGACGCGGTCGAAGCGCTCCGCGGTGTCCAGGCCGAGCCAGCGCACCGCGTCGGCGACGTCGCGCGGCGGCCACGGCGGACGCTCGCCGGCGGCGGGGACGGTCATCGGCTCGCCGTCGTGCGTCAGCTCCGCCGCGAAGGCGATCCGCAGCAGCCCGCCCCGCCATTCGACGCCCTGCGGCTCGACGGAGAGCCCGATGCCCGCCTCCCACCGCGCGAACGCGACGGCGTCGTCGTAACGCCCGTCGGCGGCCAGTGCCGCGACGACCCGCTGGGTGGGCTGCAGCGACGCCGCGACGCCCGGCCCGAACCGCTCGACGACGACCCCGTGGATCTCCTCGAACAGCTCCCTGCGGTAGTCCTCGGGCAGATTCAGGAAGCGGCGGCCGCGCAGCCGCTCGACCATCTCCACGCGCAGCCAGCGCCGGAACAGCCGGTCGCGCAGGTCGCCCGGCTCGGTGTACCGCTCGACGACGTCGAGGGCCTCGCGGAGGTTCTTGAAGTAGCTCACGGGGTCGAACCGCTGGAGGCTCACGTTGGCCGCGTCGTCCCGGCGGACGTGGTAGTAGCACACGTAGTCGCTGAGCACGGCGACGTTGTCCGCGCGCAGATAGGCCTCGGTGACGAAGACGTGGTCCTCGAGGCGCCGGCGCCCCTCCGGGAAGCGCAGACCGGTCCGCTCGAGAAACGCCCGGCGGATCATCTTGTGCGGGGTGAGACTGTCGATGAGCGGCGCGTCCTCGACGCCGGCGTGCGGGCGGTTCGTGCGGAACAGCTCCACCGGCACCGCGCGCCCCCGGCCCGCCATCCTGCCCACGACGACGTCCGCGCCGTTGGCGACGCCGTAGTCGTACATCCGCTCCAGGGCCTCCGCGCCGAGGTGGTCGTCGGCGTCCACGAACATCACGTACTCGCCCCGGGCGGCGTCGATGCCGACGTTGCGCGGCTTGCCGGGCCAGCCGGAGTTCTCCTGGTGGACGACGCGGACCCGGGGGTCCTGGTCGGCGAGGGCGTCGAGGAGCGCCGGGGTGGCGTCGGTGCAGCCGTCGTCGACGAAGACGATCTCGTAGGCGTCGGGCGGGAGCGACTGCCCGAGCAGCGAGGCGATGCAGTCCTCGATGTAGCGGCCGGGGTTGTAGACCGGGACGATGACGCTGACCTTGACCGGCATCGGGCTCCTGGCCCCCTCGTCGGATCGCCTGCCGTGCGGACGGCGGGTGCGTGCAGCCCGATGCTAACCCCGCAGTCCGCGCCCCACCTGTCCTGATTCGTCCCGATCCGGATTTTGTAGTCTGGCGCCGTGCGCCTCCTGCTGATGTCCGACACCCACCTGCCCAAGCGCGCCAAGGCGCTTCCCGCCCCGTTGCTCGACGAGCTCCCCGGCGCGGACCTCGTCGTCCACGCGGGGGACTGGGTCGACACGGCCGCCCTCGACCTGCTGGAGAGCCGCAGCCGCCGGCTGCTCGCCGTGTACGGCAACAACGACGGGCCCGAGCTGCGCGCCCGGTTGCCCGAGGTCGCCCGCGCCGAAGTGGGCGGACTGCGGTTCGGCGTCGTCCACGAGACCGGTCCGGCACAGGGGCGGGAGGCGCGCTGCGCGGCCCGCTTCCCCGACCTCGACGTCCTGGTCTTCGGGCACAGTCACATTCCCTGGGACACCACGGCCCCGGGCGGCCTGCGCCTGCTCAATCCGGGCTCCCCGACGGACCGCCGCCGGCAGCCGTACTGCACCTACCTCACGGCCACCGCCGCCGAAGGCCGCCTCACGGACGTCGTCCTGCACCGGCTGCCGCCGCGCTGAGCGCCCACGCGCCCGGCGGGCCGACTTCAGCGGGGAGGACGAACCGGGCCGCTTCCGGCCGATGCGGTCGGAGGCGGCCCGGAACTTGCGAGTGTGCGTTGCGTCAACGGGCCTCCTTCCACCGTGGGACGACGTAAGGACATGCATGCGTGTCCGTTGTGGGCGCGTACCCCGTCGCGGGCCGCGCTACACATCTCCCGTCCGGTGAATCCCGATCCCGATCCCGCACGCCCGCCCGCGCACTACCGCGCGGGCGGGGTCCCACCGTCCGCCGGGGGGTGGATCGCCCCGGCCGTCGACGTGAGCGGCGCGCCGCTGCCGCCCCACCGCAGCGCGACGATCTCGGCCGCCACCGACACGGCGACCTCCTCGGGCGTACGGGCTCCCAGGTCCAGCCCCACCGGCGAGCGCAGCCGCGACAGCTCGGCGTCGGCGACCCCGGCCTCCCGCAGAAGCGCACGGCGTTCGTCGTGGGTGCGGCGGCTGCCCATCGCCCCGACGTACGCGGCGGGCCGGCGCAGGGCCGCCGCCAGCAGGGGCACGTCGAATTTCGGGTCGTGGGTCAGCACGCAGATCACCGTGCGCCCGTCGGTGTGCGTGCGGCCGAGGTAGCGGTGCGGCCAGTCCACGACCACCTCGACTCCCGCCGGGAAGCGGGCCGGCGTGGCGAAGGCCGGGCGGGCGTCGCAGACGGTGACCTGGTAGCCGAGGAAGTCGCCGATGCGGGCCACGGCGGCCGCGTAGTCGATCGCGCCGAACACCAGCATGCGCGGCGGTGGGGCGAAGGAGTGCAGGAACACCGAGACGGAGTCCTCCCGCCGCCGGCCGTGCGGACCGTAGTGCCGCAGTCCGGTGGCGCCCAGCGCCAGTCCTCCGCGCGCGTCGGCGGTGACGGCCGCGTCCAGCCCCTCGGAGCCCAGCGTGCCGGCGGTCCGGTCCGGCCAGACGGCGAGCACCGCCCCGTGGGGTGCGGGACCGTCGGTGACGGTGGCCACGGTCACCGGTTCGCCCCCGGCGACCGACCGGGCGACCGCCCCGAACGAGGGGTCGAGGTCCGGCGTCACCGCCCGCACCAGCAGGGTGAGCTCGCCGCCGC
The DNA here is from genome assembly GCF_044335095.1 of Streptomyces sp. NPDC020597. NCBI lineage: Bacteria > Bacillati > Actinomycetota > Actinomycetes > Kitasatosporales > Streptomycetaceae > Streptomyces > Streptomyces sp. NPDC020597. The sequence goes on from NZ_JBIRUL010000005.1 coordinate 105,533, forward strand.
AGGTCAGCCCGACGGCGAAGGCGTCGTCGTCGCTGTATCCGAAAGTGGCCGACCGGGGCGTCCCGTCCGCCAGGACCTCCTGGGCCAGCTCGAACACCGCGCCCTCCACGCACCCCCCGGACACGCTGCCCACGACCTCGCCGCCCGGGCCCACCGCCATCGCGGCGCCCGGATCGCGCGGCGCGCTTCCGCGGACGGCGACCACGGTGGCGAGCCCGAAAGGCGCGCCGGTCTCGTACCACCCGGACAGCACCGGAAGAATCTCACGCACGTGAGCACGGTAAGCCGCCGCCCGGTCCGCCGCTTCCCGGCCGGCCGCCAAAGAACCCGGCGCCGCGCGGATCCCTTGCCGTCCCCGAACGTCTCCGCACGGACGGCAAACCGCCGAACCCTCGGGAGTACCTGGTGCACACGACGGGTGTGACGGCCCAACTGGGCGCTCTATGCAGGAACTTACTCGTGGGTCAGAAGGTATTGACGGTGCTCGAAAAGCGCCGGACCGTAGTGCACATGCTGAACATCCGGGCCCGTCTGCTCGCAGTTCTGGTGGTCCTCTGCGGACTCTGCGGCTTCCTGACGGCGGCGGGCGCCTCGCCCGCCGCCGCGGACGCCACGCTCCCCGGCTCGCTTCCCTTCGACGGCACGGCGCTCACCGTGGCGAACGGCCGTTTCGTCGACGGCAACGGCCGCGAGGTCGTCCTGCGCGGATACAACGTCTCCGGCGAGACCAAGCTCGACGAGAACAAGGGCCTGCCCTTCGCCTCCGTCGCCGACGCCAGGAAGTCGGCGACCGCGCTGCGCGCCCTCGGCGGCGGCAACTCCGTGCGCTTCCTGCTCTCCTGGGCCTACGCCGAGCCCGTGCGCGGCCAGGTCGACACCGTCTACCTCGCCGCCGCCACCGAGCAGATGCGCGCCTTCCTCGACGCCGGCATCCGTGTCTACCCCGACTTCCACCAGGATCTCTACTCTCGCCATCTGTTCAACCGGGGCAGTTGGTACACCGGCGACGGCGCCCCCAAGTGGGCCGTGGACCTGGGCGGTTACCCCGCCGAGTCGTGCGGCATCTGCTTGTTCTGGGGACAGAACATCACCCAGAACGGTGCGGTGAAGGCCGCCCAGTACGACTTCTGGCACAACGCGCACGGCGTCCAGGACAACTTCCTCGCCACCGCCCAGCAGACCATGGCGTACGTCAGGCAGCACCTGAGCGCGGAGGAGTTCGCCGGCGTCCTCGGCTTCGACCCCTACAACGAGCCCTACGCCGGGACCTACGACTCCGGCCAGACCAGCCGCACGTGGGAACGCGACCTCCTGTGGCCCTTCTACGTGAAGTTCCGGGCCCGGATGGACGCGGCCGGCTGGCAGGACAAGCCCGCCTTCGTCGAGCCGAACATGTTCTGGAACGGCAACATCGACTCCCAGCGGCAGGAGGGCGGACTCCTCGACGTGGGCACGCTCGGCTCCCGCTACGTCTTCAACACCCACTTCTACGACCAGAAGGCCATCTCCGGGATCCTGATGTGGGGCAAGGCGGCGGACGGCCAGTACGTCACCGACTTCGGCGCCGTCCGGGACCGGGCCGCGGCGACCGGGACCACGGCGATCGTCAGCGAGTTCGGACATCCGCTGGCCGGCAACGTCTCCGACAAGGCGCCGACCGTCCTCAAGGCCATGTACCAGGCGCTCGACTCCCGGGTGAAGGGCGCGTCCTGGTGGACGACCCCGGCCGTCTCCGGTCCCGTCCTCTCCGGCAGCCAGTGGCAGTGGGACATCTACTGGGGCCGTCATCGCGAGCTGATGAACGGCAACCCCGACAAGGTGCTCACCCGCGGTGACGCCTGGAACGACGAGGACCTGTCGGCCGTGCGCCTCGACGACTCCGGCAACGCCACGCTCCGCCAGGACGCGCGGCTCCTCGACCGGGTGTACCCGAGCGCCACCTCCGGCACGACCGTCGCCTTCACCTACGAGGACCGCTCCCGCGACGGCTCCACCACCCTCACCTGGAACCCGGTCCCCGGTTCCCTGCCCGCCACGAAGCAGCTCGTCGGCTCCGGCCAGTACGCGCTTCTCGTGTGGCGCTCGGCCGGCGGCGCGGCGCCCACCGAACTGCATCTGCCCGCCTCCTTCCCGACCGCCACGACCACCGTCGTCTCCGACCTCGGTGCCGTGTACGCGCCCCCCGCCTACACGACCGGCACGAACATCGCGGCGGCCGTCGAACCGGGCGGCACGGGCAGCCGGCGTCTGCTGCTCAGCACGTCCGACTCGGGCACGGTGCACTACGCACTGGTCACCAACGGCGCGAGCGCGCCGACCGCGGCCCAGCTGACCGCGGCCCGCACCGAACTGTCGGCCTGGGTGGCCCAGAAGGTCGGGTGACCGCACCGGAACGACGAAGGGGTGGGTGGCGGTCACCGCCACCCACCCCTTGCGCCGTGCGGCCGCCGTCAGCTGCCGGCGCCGGTCCAGCCCGCCGCCACGTGGCCGAGGCGGACCCGCTGCGGGTGGTCGCCCACGGGAACCGACACGACCTTCTGCCCGGTGGCGAAGTCGATCGCGGTCACCTGGTCGGCGCCGCTCTCGGAGATGACGCAGTCCTTGCCGTCGCCGCTGACCGTGGCCCAGTAGGGCTTGGAGGCGGTGACCAGCGGGCCCTCCTCGAGGGTCGCGCGGTTGACGATCGTCGCGTAGTCGTCCATCGTGCCCGCCACGCACAGCTTGCTGCCGTCCGGACTCATCGACAGGCCGTGGTGGCGCGAGTCGTTGACGTACGTGGTGCGGTCGTCGCTGGTCGAGGGGTTCTTCGGCAGGGTCTTCGTCCGGGTGATCCTGTCCGTGGCGAGGTCGTACTCGAAGAAGCCGTTGAAGAACGAGACCTGGAAGTACAGCTTGGACTCGTCCGGCGAGAACACCGCGGGGCGCACGGCGTCCGAGTAGTCCTTGAGACCGATCGCGTCCAGCCGCTGCCGCATGTCGATGATCTTGACCTGCTGGTAGGTGTTCGCGTCGACGACGGTGATGCGCCGGTCGCCCTTCGTGAAGTCCTGCCACGGCGCGTCCTGGGACGTGTTCACGTCACCGATCGCCATGTTGTAGATGTACTTGCCGTCCTTGGTGAAGATGTTCTCGTGCGGCTTGTCGCCGGTCTTGAACGAGCCCACCTGCTTGCCGGTGACGATGTCCAGCACGTGCACGGTGTTCGAGATCGACGCGGAGACCGCGACCCGCTTGCCGTCGGGGGAGACGGCCATGTGGTCGGAGCGGTAACCCGACACCGGGAACCGCCAGTTGATCTTCCCGGTGGCCAGGTCGAGGGAGACGACGTCCGCGAAGCTCGGCCGGGAGACCACCACCGACGCGCCGTCCGGCGTGGTGTACATGTCGTCGACGAACTGGTCGTGCCCCTCGCCGACGCCGTTGCGGATGGCCATGAAGTAGATCCACTTGATCAGGTCGCCGTTGATCTCCTTCATCCGGGCGTCCTTGTCGGGGATCACGTTGATCCGGCCGATCTTCGCGAAGTCGCCGCTGGACTTGATGACGTCCGCGGTGCCCTCCCAGTTGTTGCCCACGAAGAGCACCTCGCGCAGCGCGGCGGCCGTGGAGGAGTCCGAGGCCGCCGGGGCGGCGGCCGCGACGGCGGCAGGAGCGGTGACGGTCAGGGCGACGGCGGCGGCGATGGAGCAAAGGTGCCTGGATCTGAAGGCAGCCATGACTGCTCTCTCCTCTGGGGGGCGGAAGGTCAGGGGCAGGGGTGTGAAGGCGGGGGAAGACCCCGCCGAAATCTGAACACGGGCCCGTTCAGAATGTTCTTACTGGAAAGTAAGGAAGGGGTGCCCTTCGCCACAAGACTCGTACACGACAAAATTGGCGGTGGAGCCACACCGAGCGACGAAGGAGGGCCATGGCGGGCAGACTCAAGGCGCCGACCGGCCGCTACGGCGGCAAGTCCGCCGAGCAGCGGCAGGCCGAGCGGCGCGGCAGGTTCCTGGACGCGGCGCTGCGGTCGTTCGGCGGCGCGCCCGGCTACCGGGGCACCACCGTCGCCTCGCTCAGCGAGGCGGCCGGTCTGTCGACCCGCCAGTTCTACGAGGAGTTCCGCACCCTCGAGGACGTCCTGGCGGAGCTGCACCTCCAGGTGAACGCCTGGGCCGAGGAGGCGGTCGTGGCCGCCGCCGTCGCCGCCGAGGGCAAGTCGCTCCCCGAACGCGCCACCGCGATCTTCCGCGCCTACGCCGCCAACGTCACCTCCGACCCCTGCCGCATCCGGATCACCTTCGTCGAGATCGTCGGCGTCAGCCCCCGGCTGGACGAGCAGCGCCTGGCCCGCAGGGCCCGCTGGATCGACCTGATCTGCGCCGAGGCGACCGCGGCCGCCGCCCGCGGCGAGGGAGCCCCGCGCGACTACCGTCTCGCGGCCACGGCCTTCATCGGCAGCGTCAACGGCCTCCTGCACGACTGGAGCGCGGGCTGGGTGGACGCGACCCTGGACGAGGTGGTCGACGAGCTGGTCCGCCAGCTGCTGGCCATGCTGCGGCCGGCGGAATGGGAGCCCGGCGGCCCGCAGGGCGAGCGGTAGGCGGGCCGCCCTCGATCCGGCCGGACCTGGTCAGCCCAGGCGCGCCACCGCCTCCACCACCCGCCCCACGCCGTCCTCGCCGCGCACCCGCGCCCCCACCAGCGCCGCCCGGCGGGCGTATCCGGGTTCGCGGGTGACCCGCACGAGGGCCGCCGTCAGCGTGTCGGCGGTCAGCCGACGCAGGGGGACCGTGCCCGGGGCCACCCCCAGTGCGACGAGCCGGTCGCCCCAGAACCCCTCGTCGAACTGGATCGGCACCGGCACGGCCGGCACGCCCGCCCGCAGGCCTGCCGCCGTCGTGCCCGCACCGCAGTGATGGACGACCGCGGCCATCTCGGGGAAGAGCAGCGAGTGCGGCGCCTCGTCGACCGTCACCATGTCGTCGCCGTCGGCCGTCAGGCCCGCCCAGCCGCGCTGGATCACCCCGCGCAGACCCGCCCGCCGCAGCGCCCGGACGATCTCGGCGCCGAGCCGCCGGGGGTCGGGCACCGTCGCGCTGCCCAGCCCGACGAAGACCGGCGGCGGCCCCGCGTCCAGGAACTCCCGCAGCCGGGACGGCAGTCGGCTGTCGCGGTCGTGCGGCCACCAGTAGCCGGCGACGTCCAGCTCCGCGCGCCAGTCCCGGGGCCGCGGCACCACCAGCGGGCTGAAGCCGTGCAGGACCGGCCAGCCGTACCGCCGCCTGCGAGGGGCGAGGACTCCGCGGCGGACGGCGGGCAGTCCCAGCCGGGCGCGCACCAGGGGCAGCACCGGGGTGAAGATCTGTTCGACGGCCGCCTCGACGCCGTGCCCGGCGAGCCGGTTGCCGGCCGCTCCCCAGGAGCCGCCGCCCAGCATCGGCGGGGCGAACTCGCGGGTCGGAGCGACGGGTTGGAGGTAGAGCCCGAGACTCGGCAGGCACAGCCCCTCGGCGATCGTGTGGCCGAGGGGCGCCACCGAGGCCGAGAGCAGCAGCGCGTCGGCCTCGCGGGCGGCGGTCAGCAGATCGTCCGCGATGCGCCCGACCAACGTCCGTGCCATCCGGGTCACCCGCAGCAGCTTGCCCGGTCCGGTGGTGCTGCGATGCAGTCCGCGGCCCCGCTCGGACTCCAGCTCGGCCCGCGGGTCCAGCGGCAGTGCGTGGAAGCCGACGCCCGAGCCCGCCACCAGCGGCGCGAAGCGCGCATGGGTGACCAGGGTGACCTGGTGTCCCGCCCGCGCGAGTGCCCGACCCACACCCGTGAAGGGGGCCACATCACCCCGGGAACCCACCGTCATGATCGCCACTCGCACGCCCGACAGTATGGCGGCGGGCGGCCCGCGCGTGAAGAACGCCGCGCAGACGGCCCGTTGGACTTTGAGAACGGTCACAATTCCTCTGCCGCAGCCGTTGACTTCACCTGTCGGCGGCTCTAGTTTTTCGGCGCACCACGTTCGGTTCGCCGAATCTCGTTCGATATCTCGAAGTGCGCTGACCTTAAGCTGGAGCCGCCCGTATGTTTCCCCCACTCCCCGCGTCCCTCGCCCGGCACGGGAGATCCGCCGCCGCACGGGTGCTCGCCCTGCTGCTGACGGTCGCCGCCGCCCTGGTGTTCGTCCAGCCCGGCACGGCCCGGGCCGCGACCTCGCGCCAGATCGCCGTGCCGGCCGCCCCGATGGGCTGGGCCTCCTGGAACAGCTTCGCGGCCAAGATCGACTACAACGTCATCAAGCAGCAGGTCGACGCGTTCGTCGCCGCGGGCCTGCCGGCGGCCGGATACCAATACATCAACATCGACGAGGGCTGGTGGCAGGGCACCCGTGACAGCGCGGGCAACATCACCGTCGACGAGTCCGAGTGGCCCGGCGGCATGAAGGCCATCGCCGACTACATCCACGGCAAGGGCCTCAAGGCCGGCATCTACACCGACGCCGGCAAGGACGGCTGCGGCTACTACTTCCCGACCGGCCGGCCCGCCGCCCCGGGCAGCGGCAGCGAGGGCCACTACGACCAGGACATGCTCCAGTTCTCCCGGTGGGGCTTCGACTTCGTGAAGGTCGACTGGTGCGGCGGCGACAAGGAGGGCCTCGACGCCAAGACGACGTACCAGGCCATCAGCGACGCGATCACGAAGGCCACGGCGACGACCGGCCGGCCGATGACCCTGTCACTGTGCAACTGGGGCCGGCAGAACCCGTGGAACTGGGCGCCGGGCCAGGGCGCGATGTGGCGGACCAACGACGACATCATCCTGTTCGGCAACAAGCCGTCCATGACCAACCTGCTGACCAACTACGACCGCAACGTCCACCCCACGGCCCAGCACACCGGCTACTACAACGACGCGGACATGCTGATGGTCGGCATGGACGGCTTCACCGCCGCCCAGAACCGCACCCACATGAACCTGTGGGCCGTCTCCGGCGCGCCGCTCCTCGCCGGCAACAACCTGGCCACCATGACGACGGAGACGGCGAACATCCTCAAGAACCCCGAGGTCGTCGCCGTCGACCAGGACGCGCGCGGCCTGCAGGGCGTCAAGGTCGCCGAGGACGGCACCGGGCTGCAGGTGTACGGCAAGGTCCTCGCCGGCAGCGGCAAGCGCGCCGTCGTCCTGCTCAACCGCACCTCCGCCGCCGCGAACATCACCGCCCGCTGGGCCGACCTCGGCCTGACCGGCGCGTCCGCGACCGTGCGCGACCCGTGGGCGCGCGCCGACCTCGGCGCCTTCGCCACCGGTTACACGGCGAACGTCCCGGCGGGCGGCTCGGTCATGGTCACCGTCAGCGGCGGCACCGAGGCGGCGGGCAGCACGTACACCGGCACATCGAGCTTCTCCGGCGTCGCCGCCGGCGACACCGGCCTGAAGGTCGTCGACGTCGCCTACACCAACACCGCCGCGACCGCCCGCACCGCGACGCTCAAGGTCAACGGCCAGACCCCGACGACCGTCTCCTTCCCGCCGACGGGCTCCACGCAGGGCACGATCACCCTCCAGGTCGCCCTGTCGAAGGGCTCCGCCAACACCCTCGCCTTCACCGGCGCCCCGACCCTCGCGGACATCACCGTCAGGCCCCTGCCCGGCGCGAACGGCAGCCTCGTCGTCGGCAGGCAGTCCGGCCGCTGCCTCGACATGTTCGACAGCACCATCGCCAACGGGACGCAGGCGGAGCTCTGGGACTGCAACGGCGGCTCCAACCAGGCCTGGACGTACACCTCCCGCAAGGAACTCGTGGTGTACGGCAACAAGTGCCTGGACGCCTACGACCACGGCACCGCCAACGGCACCAAGGTGGTCGTCTGGGACTGCACCGGCCAGAACAACCAGAAGTGGAACGTCAACGGCGACGGCACGATCACCAACGTCAACGCGAGTCTGTGCCTCGACGCGTACGGGGCGGCCACGGCCAACCGCACCCCGATCGTGCTGTGGACGTGCGGCGCCGCCGACAACCAGAAGTGGACCCTGAACTGACGTGAGGAGCCAGGGGGTCCGACGCGACGTCAGGACCCCCGCGGCCGTGCCGGGCAGCCGATCGGGCCCGGCTCGGGGCCGGGAAAGCCCGGCGGGACCGCAGCGGACCCGCCGCCGCTCACCGGCGTCGGCGGCGACGCCGGCGGGCCGGCGCGGGCGCCGGCGGGAGCGGACGCGGCCGGCCCGCTCTCAGCGCCCTCCGCAGCAGGAGGACGCTCGCAAGCCGCCCCACCGCGAACACCGGCTCCGACAGCGCCGGCCTGGACGCCCGCGACCGCCCCAGTCCGGCCCGGACCGAGAAGGTCCAGGTCAACCGGGAGGTGACCTGGACCCCTGCGGTCTTCCTCCCTACTCGTCCCATGCCTGGATCATCGTCTGCTCGACGATCTTGCCGTCGCGCAGGGTGATCATCGACTCGGCGAGCACCCGCACGCCGTCCGGGTACCGGCAGGACTCGCTGTAGGCGGCGCGGTCGCCCTGGACGACGCACTCCTCCAGCTTGTGGGTCATGTCCCGGCTGTAGACGTCGTCGAGCAGCTGGGCGATCTCGTCCCGGCCGTGCAGCACCCGGGGCTTGCTCGGCTGGGTGTTGTGGTCGACGAGCCGCAGTTCCGCGTCGTCGGCGTAGAGCGACAGAAGTGTCGCTGCGGTCTGTCCTTCAATGCCCTGGCGCAGCGCCTCGGTGTCGAAGGCGGAGCCTGCCGCGGTGCCCATGATGACCTCCTACGAGGGCAGCGGCCGAGGGGAGAGACGCCGCCGGGCCCTCACCTCCGAGGCTCCTCCGCCGAGCCCGGCTCGGCAAGCGCAGCGGCACGCTCCACCTGTCGGGTGAGGGGGGCCGCCCGCCCGTGTCCGCCGGGGCGGTCACGGCGTTGCTGAGGGCATGATCTCCACTCGACGCATCGCCGCCCTCGCCGCCCTCGCCGCAGGGCTCACGGGCCTCGCGGCGCCCATGGCGAACGCGGCCGACGCCCCGGACGCCGGCCGGATCAATCCGCTGACCGCGCTGGACTCGCTCGCGACCTCCCAGATCCCGCAGGAGCACCGCTCCGAACTCCCGCCCGTCTCCCGGCAGCTGAGCGAAGTCAACAAGGTGACGCAGCTCCAGCAGCTGAACGAGCTGCACCAGATCACCGACCTCGCCGCCCCCGTCACCGGGCTGCTGCCCGGGATCCAGGCCTGAGTCCCCTGTCTCCTCGGCGGGGCCGTCCGGACGACCGGGCGGCCCCGCACGCGTGAACGCCGTGCCGCCGGCTTTCGCGGCACGCGGCCGGCCGGCGGGACGCCCCGCCGCCCCGGTCACCCGACGGTCGCGAGGAACCGGGTCGCCGCGAGGTCGGCGTAGAGCGGATCGGCCGCCACCAGCTCACGGTGCGTGCCCACGGCCCGCACCCGCCCCACGTCCATGACCACGATCCGGTCGGCCGTCGTGACCGTCGACAACCGGTGCCGCCGTGACGCGCAGCCGCAGCAGATACGAGGACAACGCCCGTCGCGTCCCGGGCACCCCCGACTCCGCCGTGCGCTGCAGAACGAACGAACCCGGTGCGCCCACCACGGAGTTGGCGACGACCAGAGCCGTCAGAGCGAGCAACGGGCCCGATATCGCGCGGTCGTGGCCGAGATCGTCGATCAGTTTCCCTGCCACCAGCGGCAGCAACAGTCCGGTGGCGCCGGTGACGAGCGAGAGCGCCGCCCCCGCGAGCAGGGCCGGCGGTGCGGGCGCACGCAGTCGAGCAGCAGCCGCCACGTGGACCGGTCGTCGTAGGCCGCCTGGGCGATGGTCACGGGGCTCGGTGGGAACCCACGGGCTGCGTCGGCCATCGGGGCGGAGCGCCGGGAAAGGGCGTGCTCAGGACGTCGACGCGGCCCGCCCGGCACAGGCGCCGGCGTCCGTCGCCGATCAGTCGAGCGTAGGGTCGGCACAGGGACGGTTGACCGCCGAGGAAAGGGCAGCGCCATGCCGCAGGAAGTACGCGCAGTGATCGCACCGGGCCGGGACGAACCGGTGCGGGTGGAGACGATCGTGATCCCGGATCCGGGCCCGGGTGAGGCGGTGGTGCAGGTCCAGGCCTGCGGGGTGTGTCACACCGATCTGCACTACAAGCAGGGCGGCATCAACGACGAGTTCCCGTTCCTGCTCGGGCACGAGGCGGCGGGCGTGGTCGAGTCGGTCGGCGAGGGCGTCACGGACGTCGCGCCCGGCGACTTCGTGATCCTGAACTGGCGGGCGGTGTGCGGCCAGTGCCGGGCCTGCCTGCGGGGCAGGCCGTGGTACTGCTTCGACACGCACAACGCGAAGCAGCGGATGACCCTGCTGGACGGCACGGAGCTGTCGCCGGCCCTCGGGATCGGCGCCTTCGCGGAGAAGACGCTGGTGGCGGCCGGCCAGTGCACCAAGGTGGACGCCTCGGTGTCGGCGGACGTGGCCGGGCTGCTCGGATGCGGGGTGATGGCGGGCATCGGCGCCGCGATCAACACCGGCGGCGTCGGGCGCGGCGACAGCGTGGCCGTCATCGGATGCGGCGGGGTCGGCGACGCGGCGATCGCCGGGTCGCGGCTGGCCGGCGCGGCGAAGATCATCGCCGTGGACATCGACGACCGCAAGCTGGCCAAGGCCCGCGAGATGGGCGCCACGCACACCGTGAACTCCAAGGAGACCGACCCGGTCGAGGCGATCCGGGAGCTGACCGGCGGCTTCGGCGCCGACGTCGTCATCGAGGCGGTCGGCCGCCCGGAGACGTACCGTCAGGCCTTCTACGCCCGCGACCTGGCCGGCACCGTCGTCCTCGTCGGCGTCCCCACTCCCGAGATGAAGCTCGAACTCCCGCTGCTGGACGTGTTCGGCCGCGGCGGGTCGCTGAAGTCGTCCTGGTACGGCGACTGCCTGCCCTCGCGTGACTTCCCGATGCTGATCGACCTGCATCTGCAGGGCCGCCTGGACCTGGGGGCGTTCGTCACCGAGACCATCGGGCTGGACGAGGTGGAGAAGGCGTTCGAGCGGATGCACCACGGGGACGTTCTGCGCTCGGTAGTGGTGCTGTGATGGCCGCGCGCATCGAACGCCTCGTCACCTCCGGCCGGTTCAGCCTCGACGGCGGCACCTGGGACGTCGACAACAACGTGTGGATCGTCGGCGACGACCACGAGGCGATCGTCATCGACGCCGCGCACGACGCCGACGCGATCCTCGCCGCCCTCGGCGGGCGACGGCTGACCGGCATCGTGTGCACCCACGCCCACAACGACCACGTCTCGGCCGCGCCCGCTCTCGCCGACGCGACCGGCGCCACGATCTGGCTGCACCCCGACGACCTGCCGTTGTGGAAGCTCACCCACCCGGACCGCGAACCGGACGCCCACCTGACCGACGGCCAGGTCATCGAGGCCGCCGGCGCCGACCTCACCGTGCTGCACACCCCCGGGCACGCCCCCGGCGCCGTCTGTCTCCACGAGCCCGGACTGGGCGTGCTGTTCAGCGGCGACACCCTCTTCCAGGGCGGGCCCGGCGCCACCGGTCGCTCCTACTCGCACTTCCCGACGATCATCGCCTCCATCAGGGACCGGCTGCTCGCCCTCCCGCCCGAGACGAAGGTGCTGACCGGGCACGGCGACGCGACCACCATCGGCGCCGAGGCGCCCCACCTCGAGGAGTGGATCGCCCGGGGCCACTGACGGGAAAAGATCCGGTGCCGCCGTGCCGGACGGCCGTAGTCTCATGGGCATGACCAGCACTCTCCTGACCCTGCACGGCACCCGCGTCCTGCGGTGCGCCCCCGACGGCCCACCGCTCGACGGGGAGCGCGCCGCACTCGACCTGATCGGCGACGCGTTCGGCCAGGACGCCCAGCTCGTGGCCGTGCCCGCGGAACGGGTCGGGGACGACTTCTTCCGGCTGCGGTCCGGGGTCGCCGGCGAGGTCGTGCAGAAGTTCGTGAACTACCGGATACGGCTGGCCGTCGTCGGCGACGTCTCCCCGCAGCTCGCCGAGAGCTCCGCGCTGCGGGACTTCGTCCGGGAGGCGAACCGCGGCGGCCAGCTGTGGTTCGTGGCGGACGACGGCGAACTGGACGACCGGCTGAACCGGGCCGCCGGCTGAGCGCGGCGCACGGGCGAAACCGGCCACCGGGTCACCCGGCCACCGGGTGAGCCCCCGGCCGTCGGCCGCACGACCGGGCTCACGCTGAGCATTCACACCGAGGGCGACGGCGGCGTCGCCGACGGCAGTGGCGGCGCCATCGTCGGCCAGCGCGCCGGGTGCCCCGGCGGCAGGTCGAGGTCCTCGCGCACGGCCGCGTAGTAGCCCTCGCGGCCCGCGCGCTGTCGCTCCAGCAGCGCCTGCCAGGCCTGCGGGTCGTGCGTCCCCTCCCGCAGGAAGCGCTCCATGTCCATCACCACGGTCACCCATGCCCGCGCCCGCTCCACCACGTCGTGGCTGCCCAGCATGACCAGCGCCTCCCCGGCCGGGTCCCGTCCGTCGGTGGCCTGCGCCAGCTGCGGCGCGGCCTCCTGCGGGGACAGCGGGTAGGGATGCGGGTCGTTGCCCTGGTGCGAGGCGACGCGGTACATCAGGTTCACCGACTTCTTCACCGCCCGCGCGTACTCGGCGTACACCGTCAGGCGCCGTTCCTCCCACCGCGCCGACCGCTCGCGTGCGAACCTGGCCCGGTCGCTGCGCACGAGGGCGAGATACGAGCCGAGAGCGCCGACGACGACGCCCAGAAGGGCGGGAAGTTGCTGGAGGAACGCGGACATATCCGCACGAGTACCTTCCTGATGACGCGATGATGCTCAAGGGGCCGTCAGATCATTTCACTTCACCTGACGGTCCGGAAGTTCACTGTTTCGTCACAGACCGGTGCCTACCACAACCACTGACCCGGTCGGCCGGTCTACGTTGACGAAATCGCGAGAACAGTGTCAGGGAGAGGGCAGGTCATGGGGGACATACGCAGACGAGGGGCGGTCGCGCTCGGTATCGCCGGGCTGGTCGCGCCGTTGACGCTCGCGTTGGGCGCGGCGCCGGCCCAGGCAGCGAGCTGTACGACGTCGGCAGGGCCGTACCAGAAGCAGGTGGAGAAGTTCCTCGGCCGGCCCGTCGACGGCAGGCAGTCGAGTGCCGACTGCTCGGCGATCCGGGCGTTCCAGAACAAGCACGGCATCACGCCGAACATCGGCTACGCGGGGCCCGTCACCTGGGGCGTGATGGATCTCATGAACAAGCAGAAGGCGGTGGGCAACAAGCCCAACAAGGCGGGCGCGTGCCCCACCAACAAGGGCCGCATCGCCTGCGTCAACCTCACCCTCCAGATCAGCTGGATCCAGGACGGCAGCAGGCTGGTCTACGGGCCGGTTCCCGTCCGCACCGGCCGCGACGGCTACGAGACCCGCACGGGCCTGAAGAAGATCTACTGGCGGCACATCGACCACGTGTCGACCATCTACAACGTGCCCATGCCCTACAGCCAGTTCTTCGACGGCGGCCAGGCCTTCCACTCGGTCGGCGTCAGCATGTGGAACCCGCCGGGCTCGCACGGCTGCGTCAACATGACGAGCACGACCGCCAAGAAGTACTGGTCGCTGCTCAAGAACGGCGACGACGTCTTCGTGTACGGGCGCAAGCCGGGCACCTGAGCCGTCGGTCGTGGGCGCGCCGCGTGTCGCGGCGCGGCCGCGCCGGGCGGTGCGGATCCGTCGCAGGGATCAGCGGAGGGCTGAACCGTGCCGTGGGGGTTGACAGACGGACGTGATCAGCAACACGTCCGTTATGTCCGGTTCATTCATGATGACTCACGCGGCCTTCACCTCGGACGCCGTAAGATTCACACCATGTCCACCACTGTTGGAACCGTCTCCGAGCGATCGGCCGCGGAGGTCAACGAGGAGATCAGGGCCCTGTGGCTCCGGTCCGGCGGGACACTGAGCGTCGAGCAGCGTGAGGAATACCAGCGGCTCGTCCTGGAGTGGGCCGCCGCACCGCAGCCCGTCGAAGCGGCCTGACCGCCTCCCGGCCGCGGGGCCGTCCCTTCTCGGCGCCCGGCTTCCCGTCGCCGCCCGACTCCTCGCCCGCGCTTCACGATTTCCCCGGCCCCGGCCCCGGACCTCGTCCGGGGCCGGGGGCGTTCCCGTACCGGCCGGGTCCCCGTGCCGACCGACCGGCCAGGTCACCCCCAGGTCGCCGAGTAGTACCGCTGATACGCCTTGCGGTCCTGCTCGGCGCGGATGTACCGGGTCGCGACCAGAGCGACCATGCTGCCCGCCAGGACCAGCAGACCGGGGCCGATGTTCTTCGGATCGGTCAGCCGCGAGGCGAGGGTCACACTGTTGCCGACACCGGTCACCGGGGCGGTCGAGCCCGGCGAGGCCGCCCCCGGGGCGATCGCCGCCTGGGTGTTGGACGCGGTCGGCGCGGGCTCGGCGGACGAGGCGGACGCACCGCCCTGGGCGTTGCCCGACGGCGCCGCCACGATCAGCTGGACCCCCAGCTGGGCCAGCGCGTTGTCCACGGGCTGGAAGAACGTCGTGCCGCCGGTCTTGCAGTCGCCGCTGCCGCCCGACGTGATGCCGAGGGCGATGCCCTCGGAGAACATCGGGCCGCCGCTGTCGCCCGGTTCGGCGCACACGTTCGTCTCGATGAGCCCGCCGACCGTGCCCTCCGGATAGTTCACCGTCGCGTCGAGGCCGGTCACCTCTCCGTCGCGCAGCCCGCTGGTGCTGCCGCTGCGGAACACCCGCTGGCCCACGGCCGCGTCGGCGCTGCCCGTGATCCGCACCCCGTTGCCGTTGCCGATGGCGACCACGTCGGCGCTCGGTCCCGCCTTGCCGCTCGCGTACTGCACCAGCGAGAAGTCACTGCCGGGGAAATTGGAGTTGACCGTCTGACCCACCTGCTGCTTGGCCTGGTTGTCGGCGAACCAGGTCGACCCGGTGGGGCCGCAGTGCCCGGCGGTGAGGATGAAGTCGCTGGTCCCGTTGGTCACGTTGAAGCCGGCCGAACAACGCCCGCCGGTCGACAGGATGGGCTGCGCCCCGTTGATCCGCGTGGTGAACTCGCCGGTGGTGCGCTCCATGCGCACGAAGCTCCCGATGCCGTCCGCGGTCCGCGTCAGCTTCGACCAGTCCGAGGACGACACCGTGCTGTCGCCCTGCACGACGATCTGGTTGGACCGGTAGTCCATCACCCACGCCGTGCCGGCCACCCGCGGAGCCGAACGCAGCGCCGCCGTGGCCGACTTGAGCTCGTTCATGCTGTGCGACACGACCTTGGCGACGGCGCCCGCCGCCCGCACGGCCTCGGCCGTCTTCTCGTCGGTGACCCCGACGACCGGTCGTCCCTCGGAGTCGAGCCAGGTGCCCGCGGTGCGCGCGGTGCCGAACTTCTCGACGAGCGCCGCCCCCGGGTTCGTGACGACCGACTCCGGCGCGCTGCGCGGAAACGCCGTCGTGCCGGGCGGCTCGCTCGCCATGGCGGCCTGCGTGACCATGGCTCCGCCCAGGAGAAGTCCGCCGACCGCCGCCAGCCGTGTCACTCGCCGGACGGTCCGTCGTCGTACGTGCCTCATGCCTGGCTCCCGAAACCCTGAACGCGCGGACTCAACACCGCGGGGCCCTCCGGTCCTTGAGCACCCTCATCTCCATACGCGCGAAAGCCCGGGAGCGTTCAGCAGCCGATCCCCGGAAGTGACGACGTCAGCCGCTGAGGTAGCTGCTGAGGTCGAACACGCCCCACGCGGTGAACGGCTCGGCCTGGACGTAGATCCTGCTTCCTCGGCCGACGACGCGCCGGGAGCCGGGAACAGGGCCGTCGGGCAGGGTGAGCAGGCCGACGTCCGTCGGCTCGACGGACGTCGCGGTGGGCTCTTCGCGGGCGAGCCGGTCCCGGTTCGGCGGACCGAGCCGCCGGTCGCATGCTGCGAGGGCATGTACCGGAGCGCGTCGGAGAGTTGACGGGAGAGGTCCGTGGCCTCGACCGGATGGTTCCGGGGAGTCGGTTCAGACGCCGGCCTCCGCGAACATCATCCGCCGGCTTCGTTCGTCGCCCCAGACCGCTGCCGGGCCGGTGTAGGGGCGCAGCAGTGTGGAGAGCGCCGGGTCGCCGCGGCCGTTGAGCTCGTCCGAGGCGATGCGGCGGGCGATGCCGGCCAGGAAGTCGGCGAGCTGGACCCGGGCGTCGAACCGCGAGACGACCAGCCGGAGCCCCGCGAGCCGTATGCCGCGCCGCCGAGCCTCGCCCTCGATCCAGGTGATCCGCTCCGGGGTGAGCATGTTCTGTCGGTCGTGCGCGAGCCGGACCGGACGTCCCCCGGCACTCCAGTGGGCCGCGGTGTGCAGGATCGAGGGGAGCAGCGGATTGAGCACCGGGGCGAGCACGAACGGGCCGTCCTGGACGGCGGCGCGATAGGAAAGGGCGCGCGGGCGTTCCTCCGCGATCCGCGCGAGAACATCCGCCGCCCGCGTCCCCGGATATCGGCGGCGCAGGGCGTCCACCACGTGGAAGAAACGCGGCACGGGCGTGTCCGGCACGTCGTCGTGGCGCACCCACAGCAGCTGGTTCGCGGCCTCCAGGAAGGCCGTCCATTCCTCCCCGGTGAACGTCCGCCGCCCGTCCCCGAAGAGGGAGACGGCCGCACCGGGATCGTTCAGCAGCAGGTCGACGGCCCGGTCCACGATGTAGAAGGGCTTCTCCACCAGGTGCACATGGGCCCGTCCGTGCAGCGGGCCCGACGGCGAGAGCAGCCACTCCAGCACGGCCCGGTGTTTCTCCCGGAGCAGATGGTTCGCCTTGTACTCCTCCGCGGGCGAACGGATCCGGTCGCGGATCTCCTGGACGTGCCCGGCGGCGGATTCGGCCGACAGCAGCACACTGGCGTGGGCGAACACGTCCGTGTTGCCGCCGGTGAGGTTCTCGCCGTCCGACCCCGACTCGTCACAGGCGATCTCCCGGATGCCCGCGGCATCCGCCGCCACTGTCCCGTTCACGTGATCCCAGGTCACACCACGGCCCCCTATCTTGTGCCCATGACCAGCATCCCGCACGAGACGCCAGGTGAACCGAATCCGCTGAAGGCCCTCACCCTCGATTCGCTGCGCCGCCGCACCAGCATGAAGTGGCGTACCCATCCCGCCGACGTCCTGCCGCTGTGGGTCGCCGAGATGGACGTGCCGCTCGCCGAGCCGGTCGTCCGCGCGGTGACGCGGGCCCTCACGCTCGGCGACACCGGCTATCCGGCGGGCACGGCCTACGCGCAGGCGCTGGCCGCGTTCGCCGCCAAGCGGTGGGGCTGGCACGATCTCGCGGTCGAGCGGACGGCGATCGTGCCGGACGTGATGCTGGGCGTCGTCGAGATGCTGAAGCTGGTGACCGGCCCCGGCGACGCCGTGGTGGTCAACCCGCCGGTGTATCCGCCGTTCTTCGCGTTCGTGGAGCACATGGACCGGCGCATCGCCGAGGCGCCGCTCGGCGCGGACGGCCGGCTCGACCTCGACGTGCTCGAACGGGCCTACCGCAGGGCCGTCGCGGACGGCGGGCGCGCCGCCCATCTGCTGTGCAGCCCGCACAATCCGACCGGCACCGTGCACACGGTCCGGGAACTGGCCGCCGTGGCCGCGCTCGCCGACCGGTACGGCGTGCGGGTGGTCGCCGACGAGATCCACGCGCCGCTCGCCGCCCCGGACGGCGGCTTCGTGCCCTATCTCGCCGTTCCGGGCGCGGGGAGCGGTCTGTCGCTGATGTCGGCGTCCAAGGGCTGGAACCTGGCCGGGCTCAAGGCGGCCCTGGCGATCGCGGGCCCCGACGCGGCAGCCGACCTGGCCCGGCTGCCCGAGGAGGTCGGCCACGGGGCGAGCCATGTCGCCGTCCTCGCGCACACCGCCGCCCTGTGCGAGGGCACGGCCTGGCTGGACGCCCTGCTCGCCGGCCTCGACGACAACCGCCGTCTGCTCACCGCCCTCCTCGTCGAGCACCTGCCCGGCGTCGGGTACCGGCCGGGGGAGGCGACCTACCTGGCCTGGCTCGACTGCCGGGCCCTGGGCCTCGGGGACGATCCCGCCGCGGTCTTCCTGGAGCGGGGCCGGGTGGCGCTGAGCCCCGGACCGGACTTCGGCACCGGCGGATCCGGGCATGTACGGCTCAACCTGGCCACCTCGCCGCAGATCCTCGCCGAGGGAGTGCGGCGCATGGCCTCCGCCGTTCGCTGAGGGGGTGCGAGGGATTCCGGGTGCCTAGACTGCGGGCATGAACGACGAGTCGCTCGACCGGCTGGCGGCGGGGAAGTACCTGCTGATCACCAGCTTCCGCAAGAACGGGACGCCGGTCGCCACCCCCGTGTGGGTGGTGCGCGACGGCGACGCGCTGGGGGCCTGGTCGGCCGCCGACGCCTGGAAGGTGAAACGCATCAGGGCGCGCGGGGACGTCCTGGTCGGCCCGTGCGACGTGCGGGGCAACCCGACCGGCGACCAGATCCCGGCCACCGCCGAGATCTGCGACGCGCAGACCACCGCCCGCTACCGCGCGCTGCTCGCCCGCAAGTACGGCGTCCTCGGCCGGCTCACCCTGCTGGGCAGCCGGCTGCGCCGGGGGCTGGACGGCACCGTGGGCATCCGCATCACGCTGTGAGTGCCTGCCGGAGGGGGCACGGACCGCCGGTCGGCCCGTGCCCCCTGCGGCCGTCGGGTCGCGCTACGGTGCGTCCTCGACCGTTCCGGTCGAACTCGGGGCGTCCGGCATCGGCCCGCTCCAGTCGTCGCTCAGTGTGAAGCGCACCGACTCCGCGGGTTCGGCCAGCAGGTCCTTCACCGTCGGGATGCCGAACTCGGCGGTCGTGGCCCCGGCGGGAAAGTCCGGCCCCGTGTACATGTCCACCTGGGACAGGGGGAGTTCGGGGTCGGGCTGCCGGCCCGATACGTCGTCGAGCCACCGCGGGTCGACGTCCTTGGTGGACAGCTCGGCCCCGTCGGTGACCGGCGTCAGCCGCATCAGGTACGACAGCGGCACCTCGGCGGCCCGGGAGAGCGAGGCCTGCCAGGTCAGCGTCTCGCCCTCGGCCGCCCGCACCAGGGGCGCCAGGGTCACCCGCGGCGCCGGGTCGTCGTTGTGCGCGGTGACCCCGCCCCGGTAGGAGCCGACGACCGCGCCCCGCACGGCCTTCACGAGAAGGTCCTGTCCCTCGTCGTTGCCGAAGAGCGTGTCCCCCTTCACCTCGACCGAGAGGTCGACCGGGTCGGCGCCCGGCCGGACCGCGAGCACCTTCTCCGTTGCCCGGCCGCTCTCGGCGTCGACGACGTAGAAGCGGGCCGTGCCCGCGCCGTGTCCGGACACCTGGACCGGAACGCGGTAGGTGCGGGTGCCGGAGTCGCCCTCCTCGACCGTCAGCCGGCCGATGTCGACGCGGGGCAGCGCCGCGGCCCGCACCGCCGGGGTGCCGGGCGCCCAGCCCCAGGCGTCCATGAACCAGGCCGCGCCGGACGCCGAACGCGGCGTCAGCTCGAGGGACGTGACGTGCCGCAGGTCGAGCTTTGCGCGGGCGGCGGCGGTCAGCGGGAGCCGCAGCTCGCGGGCCCAGTAGGAGGAGGTGCGGTCGGAGCCGGGCAGCCCGTCGACCCGGACCCGGCCGAGCTTCGCGCGCCGGCCCGCGGAGTCGGCGACGCTCACGTCGAGTTCCGTGCCGGTCGTGTTGGGCGGCACGAACACGCGCAGGGCCAGGCTCCGGGCGCCCGACAGCGAGACCGGGACGGCGGAGGTGATCTTCGTGGGGGAGCCCGGCGCGGACCACTTCAGCGCGATCGCGCTCTTGCCGGAGTCCTTCGGCAGATCCCACCACCCGAAGTGCGGGGACATCCCCATGGCGTCCTCGCCCAGACAGGCCTGCGCCGGATCGGGGTCGGCCCGGCAGACCCGGCCGCCGGTCACCGAGACCCCGCCGTCGGGCAGGAAGCCGCCGGTGCGACGGGCGCCGACGGCGTGTGTGAGGACGCGGGCGGGGTCGGCGGACGGAGCGCGCCTGCCGGAGCCGTCGAGCAGCGGGCGCACCCGGTCGTCGCCCGCGACGAAGAGCCGGGCGGCGGCGGCGATGTAGGAGGCGCCGGCCCGGTGCTGCTGCTCGGCGGTCAGCCGGGTCGGCGCGCCGGCGGAGCACACCGGGTCGCGCGGCCCCTCGGGATCGTCCGCGAAGTCGTCCGAGGACGGCGCCTCGGAGGTGCCCGGCGTCCACTCGCTGTTGAAGAAGTTGTGGTTGGCGCCGACGACGTAGACGGCGCTGTGCAGGGCTGCGCCCGTGCTGACGCCGCGCGTCCCGTCGAGGTACGTCTCGCCTTCGAGGTCGGCGACGTCCCCGTCGCAGCCGGGCAGGATCGTCGCCGAGGGGACGTCGGCCACCGGATTCTGGCCGAAGATCGTCGGTCCGACGAGGACGGTCCCGCGGATCTTCCAGCGGACCTTGCCGCGGTAGCCCTCCTGGGCGGCCGGCGGCGGGTAGAGGCTGTCCATGGCGGCCCGGTTGACGCCCTCGCCGCCCCGCGAGTGACCGACGAGCAGGACCCTGGAGAGGTCGGCCTTCGCCGCGCCGGGCACGCCGGCGGGGGCGTCGCGCGGGTGGGCGGCCCAGTCCGCCCACCGGGCGAGGTGCTGACGCACCAGTGAGGAGCGCGCCTGCGCACCGCCGTCCTCGGCCTGCCAGTCCTGTCCGTTGACGCCGTTGGCGGAGACGGAGACGGTGACGTAGCCCTGGGACGCCAGCAGTCGCTGGTCCTCCAGGTAGCCCCGGTAGCTGGGGATCTCCTTCGTACCGGCCGGGCAGGGCCACGCGCCGCTCACGTCGTCCTCGGCGCCCGGCGTGTAGCAGGTGCCGTGGCGACCGTGCAGGAACAGCGCGAGCGGCCGCTTGCCGGCGGCCCCGGCCGGCGCGACGACGACGGCCCGCATCTCGACCGGCTCGGCGTACCCGGGGAACCGCACCGGGTCCAGGCGGTACTCGCCGGTGACGGTGCGGTACGAGCCCGGTCTGCCCGGGTCGACGGCGTTCGCCGGCAGGGGCGCGGCGGCCGGGGGCCGGCGCGCCGCGGACGAACCGTGCCTGCGGGCGGGGGAGTCGACGGCGGGCGCGTCCAGGCGGCGTCCGCTCGCGAGTGCCCGCAGATCCGTCAGGGGGGTGTCGCCGGACGTGCCGAGCGGCAGCCGGAAGGTGCGGCCGTCCCCGGCCTGCTTCGGCACGCCGAGCAGCCGGCCACCGGCGTGGAACTCCACGCGTGCGTCGCCGATGGGCACGGGCCGGGGCGAGCGCCACACCAGCTCGCGCGCGGCGCCCTTGCCGCCGACCTGCCACCCCGGGGGCAGTTCGTGATCGGCTGACGCGGTGGGGGGTCTCGTCTCGGAAGGCTGTCGGGCCAGCGCCAGTCCCGGTGTTCCCGCCAGGGCCGCGAGCGCGGCCACGGCGGTGACACCTATTCGCCGGGCACGGATCAAGGTCCACTCCTCAAGTCCGGAGCGCGGGAGCCCCGTCCGTCCCGGGAGCTCCTCGCGTCACGAAGGAAGCGAAACCTGATCTGTGGGTTGCCTGTGCGGGCGGGCACCGCCCGAGGAGCGAACGAAACCGGTCACGCGGGACCGGGGTGACGTGCGGCGCTCAGTGCCAGGCGCGGTACGGCTCGTCGATCAGCTGGAAGACGGGCTCCCCGCGCACCGGGTCCTCGGCCGTGGCCAGCCGGACGCGGGCGCCGCTGTGGATGGCGATGAGCGGGCCCATGACCCGGCCGCGCACGACGAACCCCTCGGCCATCTCGACCAGCGACACATTGCGCGCGGCCGGGGTGTTGCGGTGCACGACCGTCGCGTGGCGGACCGTGCCGGCGCCCTCGCTGCGCTCGGTGTGCAGGTCGCTGCCCTGACACACCGGACACAGCAGGCGGTGGTACATCGTGGTGGCGCACCAGGTGCAGCGCTGGAAGAGGATCGTGTCACCGCCGGCGCGGGGGCGGTCGAGGACACCCGCCGCGGAGCGGACTGTCTGCTGTACGGCGGTTCCTGAGTGGTGGTACACGCGGGTCAACTCCCTGCACTCGGCCGGAATCCACGTGCGCGGTTCACCCGTGCACGCACGTGCCCGGTCGACCGTGCCGCCGTGCACGGCCACAGCGTATGGCACTCAGTGTCACAGGTAAAGGCACTGCGTACCCTAATCTCCCGGGGTCGGGTCCGGCTCGAGCGCCGTCTCGATCTCCCGCACCACACGCCACAGGGGTGTTCCGCGCCGGGCGACCACCACCACGACGTCCTCCGGGGGTTCGGCGGCCGGTGGCACCACGACGGCCGCGGGGGCGGCGGAAACGGGGCCGGGGGCGGTGACCGGGGGAGCGCCGAACGCCGTCTGCACGAACCCGAGGGCGTGGTCCACGGTCGCGGTCGCGTCGCCCCGGCTGTCCGAACGCAGCCACGAGCGCAGGGCGTTGTTGTGCGCGGCCACCACCGCGGCCGCGATGACGTCGGCGTGCAGGGCGCCCTGCGGCCGGCCGGTGAAACGGCCGCGCAGGTAGTCGGCGAGAGCGCGCTCGTAACGCCACACCACGGACAGCTCGTACGCGCGCAGGCCGGGGACCTGCTTGGTGAGCCGGTAGCGCTGCACGGAGAAGGAGGGGTTCTCCGCGTACATCAGCAGGACGAGCCGGGCGGCGTCGCAGACGCGCCGTACGGGCTCGTGCCGCTCGCCGCTCGCGGCGAGGAAGGCCGTCATGTCGGCCAGGCACCGCTCGTGGTCGGGGAAGACCACGTCCTCCTTGGAGGGGAAGTAGCGGAAGAAGGACCGCCGGCCGACCCCCGCGAGCGCCACGATGTCGTCGACGGTGGTCTGTTCGTAACCGCGCTCCAGGAACAGCCGGAAGGCCGCCGCGACCAGGGCGTCCCGCATGGGCGGCTTGGCCTGCGCCTTGTCAGTCGCGCTCATGGACGGGAACGTAACACCCGGACCATGCCGATGGCACTCGGTTCCCTCATACGGGGAACCGAGTGCCGGACCGGCGTCGGGTCAGAGCCGCTCCGCCGCCTCCACCACGTTGGTGAGCAGCATCGCCCGCGTCATCGGTCCGACCCCGCCGATCGGCGGCGCGAAGGAGCCGGCGACGTCGCTCACGTCGGGGTGGACGTCGCCGAGGATGCCCTCGACCGTGCGCGTGAGACCCACGGACAGCACGGTGGCGCCCGGCTTGATCCAGTCGGGGCGGACCATGTGGGCCACTCCGGCGGCGGCCACCACCACGTCGGCCTCGCGGGCGTGCGCGGCCGTGTCCTGCGTGGCCTCGTGGCACAGGGTCACGGTGGCGTGCTCGGTGGCGCGGGTCAGCATCAGGCCCAGCGGCCGGCCCACGGTGACGCCGCAGCCGATCACGCAGAACTGCTGCCCCGTGATCGCCACGTGGTTGCGGCGCAGCAGGTCGATGATGCCGCGCGGGGTGCAGGGCAGCGGGCCCGGGATGCCCAGCACCAGGCGGCCCAGGTTGGTCGGGTGCAGGCCGTCGGCGTCCTTGACCGGGTCGATCAGCTCCAGCACCGCGTGGGTGTCGATGTGGGCCGGGAGGGGGAGCTGCACGATGAACCCGGTGCACGCCGGATCGGCGTTCAGCCGGAGCACCGCGGCCTCCACGTCGGCCTGGGAGGCGTCGGCGGGCAGCTCCACCCGGATCGAGGCGATGCCGACCTGGGCGCAGTCACGGTGCTTGCCGCCCACGTAGGAACGGCTGCCCGCGTCGTCGCCGACGAGGATCGTGCCCAGCCCGGGGGTGACACCGCGTTCCTTCAACGCCTGTACGCGCAGGGCGAGTTCGGTCTTGATGTCGGCTGCGGCGGCCTTGCCGTCGAGAAGCGTTGCGGTGGTCACGGGATCGGCGAGCCCTTCGGGAGATTCGGGAGACAAGAACGACGGTCCTGTCATCGTACGACCCCTTCGTCCGTCGCCGCCCACGAGTCCCACCCGCCGCAGCCGTACCGCCGGGCAGGCCGCACTTTCGCTGACGTAATCTCTTGCGCACCGCTTCGCCGCCCCAGGGGAGACCTCGCACATGCCCGCCGCCCGCCCGCGTCTCCTCTATGTCACCGACCTCGCCTACCCGGCCCGCGGGCGCCGCTACGGCGACGAGGACGTCTTCCTCTCCTCCCGCCTGCGCGCGGACTTCGATCTCGCCCTGTGCCATCCGCTGGACGCCTCGGCGCTGATGCACGCCTTCGACGGCGTCGTCGTCCGCAACAGCGGACCGGTGCTGGGCTACCGGGCCCCGTACGAGGCTTTCCGCGAGCGCGCGCTGCGCGACGGCGTGCGCGTCTACAACCCGCTCACCGGCCGCGCCGACATGGCGGGCAAGCAGTACCTCCTCGATCTGAGCGCCGAGGGCTTCCCGGTGATCCCCACCGTCGACCGCGCCGAGGACCTGCACCGGCTGCCCGAGGCCGAGCGGTACGTCGTCAAGCCCAGGCTCGGCGCCGACTCGGCAGGCCTGCGGGTCGTCGCGCCGGACGCCCTGCCCGCCGTCGCCGACGGCTCGCTCCTCGTGCAGCCGTGCGTCGACTTCGTCCACGAGGTCTCCTTCTACTACGTCGACCACGACTTCCAGTACGCCCTGTACGCCCCGCACCCCGACCGCCGCTGGGAGCTCGAGCCGTACCGGCCCACCGTGCGGGACCTGGAGTTCGCCCACCGCTTCATCGACTGGAACGGCCTCGCGCACGGCATCCAGCGCGTCGACGCCTGCCGCACCCGGGACGGCGAGCTGCTGTTGATGGAGCTGGAGGACCTCAACCCCTACCTCTCCCTCGACGCCCTCGACGAGGACGCGCGGGACGCCTTCGTCACCGCGACGACCCGCTCCCTGCGCCACTTCCTCGCGCAGTAGTCCGCCCTCCTCGCGCGGAGCCCCGCCCGCCGGGCCGCGTCGGGCGGGGCTCCGGTGAACCGGGCGGCCCGCCCGCCCGTATCCCTCCCGGGGGACCCACGGGAGGGAGACCAGGTGCCGACACCGGAGGAACCCGGACAGCCGCACGACCGCCAGGTCCTGGAGCCCATCCGGGTCCTGCGGCCGCGCAACACCGACGCGCTCGCGGAGCTGTTCCGCGAGATGACCGAGGACCCCGCCGACGACTACGAGGCCGTTCCGCTGCCGGCGGGGGCGCCGGGCGGCGGGGCCGCGACCCGGGAACTGCCCCCGGCGCAGGCCGTCGGCGCGCGAGCCGGGCGAGCCCGCCGGCCGGCCACCGCGCGCGGCGCCCGGCCGGCCCCCGGACGGGGTCCCGCCCGCGCCGCCCGGCCCGCGCCCCGACGGGCCGACGGGCCGCCCCGCGTCGCGGTCGCCGCCGTCGCCGTGCTCGCGGCCGTGCTCGTCGGCTTCGCCGGCGCGCTGCTGCTGTCCGGTCGCGAGGGCGGAGCCGCCGCAGCGGCGCAACCGCCCGCGTCCGCTCCCACGCCGAGCGCCGCCGCGAGCGCGTCCGCCGACCCCGACGGCGCGGGCACCCTGCGGGAGGGCGACAGCGGCCCCGCGGTGACCGAGCTCCAGCAGCGTCTGCGGAGGATCCCCGACGTCTACGGCGGCGGCCCCACCGACGGCCGCTACGGCAGCGTGCTCACCGAGGCCGTGGCCCGTTTCCAGCTCTGGTACGGAATCCGCGGCGACGAGACCGGCGTGTACGGGGACGACACCCGCCGCGACCTGGAGTCACGGACCGGGCCGGCCGCCGCCGGTTGACCGGGCCGCGGCGGTGGTGTGCCGGGTGCGGCGGGAAGCAGCCGGTCCTACCGCTCGCCGTCCCACGGCAGCCTGATGTCGAGGACGCACACGTCGTCGCGGCCGTCCGGTTCCAGCACCGCGCCGAGCAGCTGTTCCAGCGGCGCCGGGCCGGCCGGGCCGCGGCGGGCGGCGGCCCGGGCGAGCCGTTGCAGGCCCTGGTCGATGCTCTCCGTGGGCCGTTCGACCAGCCCGTCGGTGTACAGCAGCAGCCGGTCGCCGGGTTCGAGGAGGACCTCCGTCTCCTCGTAGCGGGGCGCGTCCGTCGCACCGAGGAGCATCCCGTAGGGGCGCTCCAGGAAGCGGGCCTCGCCGGCGCGCAGCAGCAGCGGCGGGGGATGGCCGGCCTGGGCCCAGACGAGCCGGTGCTCGCGCGGGTTGTAGCGCGCCAGCACCATGGTCGCCGAGCCGTGCGGATCGCGGGAGTGCAGCAGCAGCGCGTTGAGCCTGCTGAGCGCCCCGGTCAGCGACGATCCCGTGATGATCATGCCCTTGGCGGTGAACCGCAGCAGCGCCATCGCGGCGACGGCGCCCAGGCCGTGCCCCGCCACGTCGCCCACCACGAACAGGGCGTCCCCGTCCGGCAGTTCGATGGCGCTGAACCAGTCGCCGCCGACGCTGAGATCCGACTGCGCGGGCAGGTACGCGATGTCCACCCGGAGTCCGGCCAGCCGGACGGGCTGCTTGGGCAGGGGGAGCAGCGCGTCCTGCAGACGCGCGGCGGCCGTGCGTTCGGCCTGCAGCACGCCGTGCTGGGTGAGCATCGCCCGCTCGCTGGCGAGGAGGGCGAGTTCGGCGCTGCGCTGCGCGGTGAGGTCCTGCAGGAAGCCGTGCACCTCGACGGGCGTGCCCTCCGCATCGGGCACGGCCTCCGCGACCACCCGCAGATGGCGCACGCCGTCCCGGGTGACGTACCGGAACGGAACGTCGCACGGCTGCCCGTGGCGCACCAGCTCCCCGATCGAGCGGGACAGCACCGGCACGTCCTCGGGCAGGGCGAGCCGTGGCAGCCCCGGGAGCGGGACGACGCCCCGGGCGGGGTCGCGTTCGAGGATGGCGAAGACCTGGGAGGACCAGTTGCCCTCGCCCGTCACCAGGTTCCAGGTGACCCAGCCGAGGTTCCCCAGCCGCTGCACGTCCGCCAGCCGCTGCTCCTGCCGGTCGGAGGGGTCGTGCCGCACCCAGCTGACGACCAGTCCGTCGCCCAGCCGCGCCGCCCTCGCCGAGTAGGTGGACAGCTCACTGAACCCGGCGACCATCTGCTGGAGGGCGAACGGCTCGCCCTCGAACGGCTCGTCGCCCGCCAGCGTCCGCAGGCAGCCCTCCCACAGCGGCTGGCCGGCCATCTCCGGCCAGCACTCCAGGAAGCGCAGGCCGGCCAGCTCGCGCCCGCTGCGGCCCCTGGCGTCGGAGGTCATCCGGGTGGCGGCCTCGATGCGGAAGTCCTCGACGGGTCCCGACGCGGAACGCAGGGGCGCGAGCAGCACCGCGGAGACCGGCAGCTGCTCGAACACCGGCTGCACGGCGTCCGCGGCGCCCCCGAGAACGGCGGGCCGGCGGGCGGCGCAGGAGCGCAGCGGGCCCGCGCACAGCTGGGCGACGGCCAGCAGATGTTCCCGTACGCGCGGGGTGAAGGGATCCTCACGGCGGCGCAGGATGCCCAGCGCCACGTCGGCGGACGCCCCGGTGACCACCGGCAGCCAGGCCCGGGTCGGCCAGCGCAGAGGGGGGTCGCCGATCATCAGGTACCGCTGCGCGTCCTTGTCGAGGTCCTCCAGCCAGCACGGCCGGCCGGACTCGAGGGCGTCGCGCGCGGCGATCCCGCTGACCGGCGGAACCCGGCCCCACTGGTCGGCCAGCGACTCGTCGATCCCTGCGTGCCCCACGAGGTCGAGCCCGCCGCCGGGCAGCCGCGCGTAGATCATGACGGCGTCGGCGCCCACGTCGGGCCCGAGGTGGTCGAGCAGCCGGCGGGCGAGTTCCTGCGTGCCGCCGACCCGGACCAGGGACCGGCTGAGCCGGTCCAGGGCCGCGGCGTCGATCTCGTCGGCGGCCGGCCGCGGCGAGTCCTGCCGCTCCGGGGCGTCGGCGGAGGGGGCGGCGGGCTCGGCGTGCGGCGGTGCGCCGAGGGCGCCGAGGGTGATCCAGCACTCCTCCAGCAGCGTCCGCCTCGCGGCCCGCGCCCGCCGGTGCAGTTCTTCCTGGGCGGCGTCGGGGGTGCCGCCGCGCTGTGCCATCAGCGCGCCCTTGGCGCGCTCCAGCACGGCCGCGGTGGCCGCGAGGTCCTGCAGCCGGTCCAGTTCGGCGCGCTGGCGGGCCACGACGCGGGTCAGCG
This sequence comes from Streptomyces sp. NPDC020597, assembly GCF_044335095.1. Taxonomy (NCBI): domain Bacteria; kingdom Bacillati; phylum Actinomycetota; class Actinomycetes; order Kitasatosporales; family Streptomycetaceae; genus Streptomyces; species Streptomyces sp. NPDC020597. The sequence goes on from NZ_JBIRUL010000005.1 coordinate 133,641, forward strand.
CCGCCATGTCGGGGACGCCGCCGGACTCCGCGGGCAGGGCGGGATCACTCGTCACGTCTTGAGCATGGCACATGGGCGCGGACCGGATCGAGGTCTTGCGGCAACCCTCCCGTCAGGTGCGCCGGCCTGCGCGGACGTGGCCCGCGGCGGCCGTTCAGCGCCCGGCGGCGTGCTCCGCCAGGGCCTGGGTGACGGCGCGGACGCTGCGGGCGATGTGCTGAAGCTGCATGACCTCGGCCGCGTACATCTTGATGGTGTGCTCGATGACGGATTCCGCCAGTCCGAGGCGGGGGAGGTCGGCGCGAGCGGTCTGCAGCGCGGTGCGGGCGACCCGGACCTCGTTCTGGACCTGGATCTGCGCGTGACGGGCGAGCAGTACCGGGTGCCGCAGCAGCGCGGGGTAGCTGGCGTAGCGCGCGGGCACCAGCTCACGCAGCCACTTGGCGGCCGAGCGCTCCCAGTCGTAGCTGCCGGGCGTCTTGACCTGGCACGGCCAGTCCGAACTGATGCGCGTCGTCGTCAGAGTCATGATCATCGCTTCCGGTATCGGCGTCGTGACGGTGGTCCGACGGTTCGTTGGCGGCCCCGGTCCAGGGGATGACCGGGGCCGCCTGGGGCGCTCGCGCAAGCGGTGCCCCGGGCCCCCCGAGCGCCGACGTGGGTAGGGACGGCGCTCTTCGGGTGCCCGTACAGGAGCCCTTCGCGGGGCGGGTGCGGCCGTGAGCAGTATTTATATATGCCGACGGGTTTGCAAGACGTATGAAAACATTCATGCGGGAAATGCCCGTATTGATCCCGTTGGTCTTTTGTGTGGGAGGGGGGTGGGTCTGGAGGAAACGGTCATTCCCGGAGGAAGAACTGATGCTGCTCGGCGATCTGCTCGTATTCCTCGAGCCGCGCCTGGGTGCGCTCGGGGCCCGCGTCGGTCATGGCCTGGAGCAGGGCCGCGGCCATCACACCCGGGGCGGCGTACGAGTCGAAGACCAGCCGGGAGCCGGTGCCGGTGGCGAAGGCGGCGTCGGCCTCGTCGGCCACCGGCCCCAGCGCGAGGTCGGTGATCAGCGCGACCTTGAGCCCGGCGCTGCGCGCGACCCGCACGGCGGTCAGGGTCTCCTGCGCGTGCCGGGGCATCGAGAACGCCAGCACCCAGGTCCCGCCCGCCTCCCGGGACTGCAGCAGCGCGTCGTAGGCGACGCTGCCGCCCCGGGTCACCAGCCGCACGTCCGGGTGGACCCGGCGGGCGGCGTACGCGAAGTACTCGGCCAGCGAGGCGGAGATGCGCAGCCCGAGGATGGTCAGCGGCGTCGACTGGGAGAGCTGCCGGCCGACGTCGATGACATGGTCCGGGTCGGCGAAGTCGCGCCGCAGGTTCTCCAGGTTCTCGATCTCCGCGTCGACCGCCGCCTGGAGTTCGTTGCTGCGGTTCACCTCCGCGGCCGGGCCGCCGGCCAGCGCTCCGAGGGCGATCGACTGGAGTTTCTCCCGCAGCGCGGGATACCCGCTGAAGCCCACCGCCGCGGCGAACCGGGTCACGGAGGGCTGACTGACGCCGACCCGCTCCGCGAGGTCGGTGATCGACAGGAACGCCGCCTCGGTGATGTGCTCGATCAGATACTGGGCGATACGCCGTTGTCCCGGCGAGAGCTGGGGCCCGTCGAAGAGCGCCCGCAGCCGGGAGGTCGGGGACAGCTCCGTCTCCGGTCCGGTCCTGCCCGAGGTGATCGCGGATGCCTGTGCGCGTGCCTGCTGCGGCGATGGCGCCGGTGCGCCTCCCTTGTCTTCCACGAAGCTCAACATAGCCCAGGGACCCGGCGGGCAAGGGCGGCCGGACGGTGACCCGGGATCCCTCCCGCACCCCCGGTGATCCCGGCTTACCCCCGGTACGCCATGCCGCGCGGCGGGCCGCCGTCACGTGCCGTCCGGGACCCGAGGCCGTCCCGGACCGTCCGGGGACCCGAGGCCGCACGTGTCGTCCGGGACTCGGCCGCCGTCACCGGCCGGTCCGGACCCGGCGGCGTCGCCGCCCTGCCCCGCGCCAAGGGCCTTGAGGTCGACAGCGGCCCCTGGGGTGGCACCGGCCCTGGGGCCCGGTGCCGGCCCGAGTGACACCGGCTCCGGCGCGAGGCCGGGTGTCCGGGGGGGCGATGCGTGGCGCGGGGTGGCGGGAGCGGACTCGGCGGTGGCATCGGTCTGCCCCGGGCCGGCTCCCGCCGTGACGGGGGCTTACCGCTTCAGCAGGCGTACCGACAGCCCGTGCGCCGTGTACACGGGCACGGCCCGCAGGTGGGCGCAGTGCAGCTCGACGCGGTCGAACTGGCCGCGCACCGCCGACGCCGTGATCACCGGCACGGTCGTCCCCGCGGCCGGCGGCCGCTCGGCGTCGAGACGCAGCGACAGCACCGAGCCCCGGTCGAGCCGGACCCGCCCGGACACCGTCAGCGCCGGACCGTGGTGCCCGCGCAGCGTCAGGTCGAGCACCGCGCCGGCTTCCTGGGACCACGCGCCGCACACCCGCACCGGTTCGCCCGCGCGCAGCGTGCCGCCGGTCAGCCGCACGTCGCCCTGGCCGAGGGCGTTCGCGTGCCCGGCCACGAGTACGCCCGCCTCGACCACGGTGCCGCCGTGGTAGCGGTTGTGCCCGGTCAGGGTGAGGGTGCCGGAACCGCGCTTGGTGAGGCCGCCCTCGCCGGCGATGTCGTTGCGCCAGGCGTCGGCCGCCTGGAACCCGCCCTTGGCGGCGTCCAGGGTGACGGTGACGTCGCGCTCGAAGGCGCCGTAACCGTCCGCGGCGGCGAACAGGTTGAGCCGGCCCCACTGCTCGAAGCCGTCGAGCAGCACGTACCCGGAAGGCAGCGCGGTCGTGCGCAGTACCTCCCGGCGCTGGGCCGCGGTGAGGTACGGCTGCCGGGTCTCCAGCAGCACCTCCGCGCCCTTGGGCACCGTCAGGGGCTCCTTGCGGCCCTCCCTGGTGAGGACGTAGGTGAGCCGGGGCGCGACGGCGCGGGCGTTGGCCTCGCGGTCGGCGTACTCGTCGGAGGCGTCGGAGTGCGCGTAGGCGTACAGGGTGTCGGCGGTCGTGCCGGTCTTCTCGGTGAAGTAGGCCAGGGCCTGGGCGCGGGCGGCCGCCTTCAGCTCGGCGTTGGCCGGGTCGGCGAGCGTGGCGGCGGCGAGCGCGGTGGCCATGATGCGGCCGCCGATGACGTCCACGGTGGAGTGCATGCCGGACATGATCCGGGTGTGGCTCAGCTGCAGGGCGCGCGTCACCAGCTCCTGGAACCGCTCGGGCACGGCGTACGCGTACGCCAGCGACGCCAGGTGGAAGGCGTTGGTGTGGCCGCTCGGGAATCCGCCGTCGTCCGTCGGCGAGGTGCTGCGCTGGCGCAGCAGCTGCGGGACGACGACCACCTTCGAGTCGTAGACGGGGAAGCCGAGCGCGTCGGTCGTCCCGGTGTCGACGACCTCGCTGTTCTCGTTCATGCGCCACGGCCGCGGGTACTGGTACGCGTACTTGCTCGGGTTGCCCGAGGCGTAGTTGCCGCGCACCGTGTCGACGAGCGTGGCGACCAGGCCGAGGTCGGAGTCGTGCGAACCGGCGCCGAGGGCGGAGCCGGCGGGCGCGTCGGCCGGCACCGCGTCGTCGATCTTGGCGGGCGGTATGCCGTCCGGCGCGCGAGTGATCGACGTGACGGCCTTGGCGCCCGCCTTGTACAGGTCCGCCAGCGGTCCGAGGCCCGCGATCGTCGAGTAGCTCTGGTGCTGACGGTCGTAGAGGAAGGCCTCCCTGCCCTGGGCCTCCGTGCGGTTGCGGGTGAGCGCGATGCAGTAGCGCATGTTGGCGCGCAGGATGTCGGGCCGCAGGGGCGTGCCCGTGTTCCATGCCGAGCCGGTCTTCCACACACGGGCGAAGCCGCCGAGGGCGCGGACCGCCGCGTTGGTCTCGGGCGTGAGGTTCGCCATGACGTTCGTCTTGTAGTCGTCGACGAACGGGAGCGGACCGGTGACGGCCTTGGCGTCCGCGGCGGAGGCCGGCCAGGAGGCCAGCGTCGGGACGGCCACCAGGGCCACCGACCCGCCCACGGAGAACTGGAGGAAACGCCTTCTGTTCACGGCCGAGGGAGAGCTGAGCCCGGCGGGTGACGGCATGAATGTGCCTTCCTGGAGTGGCCTCGGCCGAAGGGCCGGAGGGAGGAGGTGCGCGTCGGCGGTCCGCGGGTCGTGCGACGATCCCGTGAGCCGGGTGACGCGTCTGAGCGAAGATCTACGGCCGGGTCGTGTCGCTTTCGCGAGTGCCCGGCGACCGGTGCGTGTCCTGTGGGTGAACGTGCCGGCGGCGGCTCACAGCAGTGAGCGCGCCAGTGCCACCGCGCCCTCTACCGGCGGCACGGTGAGCGGCTGCGGCCGCGCTCCCGGCACGGCGGCGCCGAGTGCGGCGGCGAACGCCTCGTAGAGCGCGCGCTGCCCGAGCACCGTGCCGCCCGCCACGACGACGTCGTCGACCACGACCCCGCGCGCCGCCAGACGGGCCACGAGGGTCGCGAGGTCCTCGCCGGCGCGGGCGATCACGGACCGGGCGAGGGCGGAGCCGTCGGCGGCGGCCGCGAAGACGACGGGAGCGTGCCGCCCCCACTCCGCGGAGACGTCGGCCGCGCTCTCCAGCGCGGCGCCGAGCGCCGGGACCTCCGGCACGCCGAAGGAGGAGACGAGGCCGAGCGCGAGGGCGTCGGGGGCCTCGCCCCGGTCGTGTGCGGCCCACACGGCACGGGCGGCCTCCCGGACGACACCGGCGGCGCCGCCCTCGTCGCCGAGTACTGCGCCCCACCCGCCCACCTGGACCGGGGCGCCGTCCGGCAGCCGTCCCACCGCGACCGAGCCGGTGCCGGCCACGAGGCCGACGCCCTTGTCCAGACCGGCCGCAGGAACGAGCAACTCGGCGTCGCCCACGAGGTGCGCGGGCGCGCCGAGAAGTTCCTGGAGGGCGACGCGGATCCGCGCGCACTGCAGGGGGGTCTCGCAGGCGTGCGCCCCGACGGCGAGCGCCGCGGGACGTGCCTGCGCCGGCAGCGCCTCACGGAGGAGGGCGGCCAGCCAGTGCGCGGCGGCGACCGGGTCGTGGGGCCGCCAGCCGCTGCTGGCGCGCACGTGGTCGACCACGACGTGGTCGCCCGCGAGCGCACGCAGATGCGTCTTGGTGCCGCCCACGTCGACGCCGACCACGAGGGGGCTCGAAGGGAGGGAGTCCTGCACGGATCCTCTTTCGTCGTTGCGCTTGACGTGCTGCGACGGCGGGCGAACCGTGACCGAGGGAACAGGCATGGAGGGAACGGGAAGCCCCGGGACGGGCCTCTGACGAAGCACGGCAGGCGAGTACCGTGAAGTTCGTTAGGAAGTTAACTAACGAAGTACAGTGCGTCAAGAGGAATCGCGCACTCGACCACCGTGCGGCCCGCCGGGCCCGCACGGGGCGGGAACGCGCGACGTCGGTGCATCCCATCGCCGCAGCCAGCCGGGACGATCTCGTCCGGCGCGCGCGGCCCTGTACCCGTGTGGGGGAAACTGTGGAACTCGACGTGGTGGAAGCCCCCCGCCTGACCGAGAGCGCCAGCGCCGTGTTCGCCGTGCTGGCCCAGGCGGGCAGTGCGACCCGGCCGCAGCTCGCGAGCCTGGCGGGACTGTCCAAACCGACGGTGTCCTCCGCCGTCGCGGAGCTCGAGGCCGTCCGCCTCGCCGCGCATTCGGGGACCGCCTCCAGCGGCACCGGCCGCTCCGCCGCCGTCTACTGCCTCGGCCCGGCCGCGGGCGCTGTGCTGGCCGTCGATCTCGGCCCCTCGGTCACCCGGGTCAGGGGCTGCGCCCTCGACGGCACACTGCTCGCCGAGGCCACCGCCTCCCGCAAGGACGCCGCCGACGCCGTGCGCGAGGCGCTGGACGCGCTGCCCGGCGGTGGGCCGCTGCGCTCCATCGTGGTCGCCGTCGGCGACGTGGCCGCGCGGGACCGGCTGGGCAGCGGCATGCGCCCCGCGACCGCCAAGGCCGGTCCCGTCTTCGACGCCATGGCGGTCGCCCTGCCCCCGGGCGTGCCCGTCCGGCTGGAGAACAACGTCAACTGCGCGGCGCTCGCGGAACTGCACGAGGGAGCCGCCCGGGGCCGGCACACCTTCGGCTATCTGCGCATCGGCGTGGGCATCGGTCTCGGCATCGTGGTCGGGGGGCAGGTGCTGCGCGGCTCGAACGGCGCCGCCGGAGAGCTCGCCCGTCTGCCCTACCCCTGGGAGGACGGCCGCGAGCCGCGCCGGGAGGCCCTGGAGGAGTACATCGGCGCCCGCTCCCTGCTGCGCCGGGCCAAAGAGGCCTGGCAGGCCTCCGACGGGCCCTGTCCGCGCACCACCGAGCGGCTGTTCGCCCTGGCCGGGGCCGGTACGGCCACGGCCGGCGAGATCGTCGGCCGGCACGCCGTGGACGTGGGCCGGCTCGCCGCCGCGGTGACCGCCGTACTGGACCCCGGACTGATCGTGCTCGGCGGCAGCACCGGTGCGGATCCGCAGCTCCTGCCCGGTGTGCGGGCCGAGCTGGCACGGCTGAGCTGGCCCACCGAGGTGGTCAGCAGCACGGTCGGCGATTCCGGCACCGTCGCGGGCGCCGCACGGCTCGCGGTCGCCCGGGGAGTCCAAACCGTGACCGATGCGGCGCGGGCCAAGGATTGACGGCCCGCGACTCGGTCTGCCAATGTCCGGACAAGCGCTTTCTAAGTCGGCCGGGACGCCGGCTTGGGGTGAGCGTCCCGCCCGTACTCGACGTACGGCAGCCGCACGAGGGCGTGCTTGTGCGACGACGGCCCTCATGGCCGGGGACCCCACCCGTCTAGGCGACGCGGCCGGGCGAGGCCGTGCCCCCGGAAAGCGAAACCTCCTGCAAACTGCACCCGTGCCGCCTTGTTCGGCGCCGTGCTCCGTCCCCTACGACGAAAAGGGATCGAAGATGACCAGTGTGGGTGTGCGGCGCTCCCGCCGACTCGGCCGCGGCGGCATACGCCGGATGGTTCCCCTCGCTGCCGTGGCCACGGCAGGCGCCCTGTTGCTCTCCGCCTGCGGGTCGGACGGCAGCTCGGGCGGTACCTCCAAGTCCCTGACGTTCTGGATCTCCACCGTTCCGGGGCAGGACGCGGGCTGGAAGAAGCTGGTGGCGCAGTACAAGAAGGACGAGGGCGTCGACGTCAAGCTCGTCAACATCCCCTACGACGGGTACACGACGAAGCTGAAGAACGCCGCGCAGGCGAACTCCCTGCCCGACGTGGCGGCCGTGCCGTCGCTGGACCCGATCTGGTCGGGCAAGCTGATCGACCTCAAGTCCATCGCCGAGAACAAGACCAACAAGATCAACACGAACTTCATCGCCAAGGACGACTCCGGGAAGGTGCTGGCGATCCCCTCGGACGTCACCGCGTCCGGCCTGTACATCAACAAGTCGCTCTTCGAGAGGGCCGGCGTCGCCTTCCCGACCTCGCCCCAGAAGACCTGGACGTGGACCGACTTCATCAAGGCGGCGAACACGGTCCGCGAGAAGACCAAGGCCAAGTACTCCCTGACCTTCGACCAGTCGCCGTCCCGGCTGCGCGCCATGGTCTACGAGATGGGCGGCAAGTACGTCCACGCCGACGACTCCGGCAAGTTCTCGGCGGACGAGGCGACCAAGAAGGCCGTGAACACCTTCGTCGGCTGGAACGACGACAAGACCATGCCGAAGTCGGTGTGGACCAGCGGCGCCGACCCGTCGGCGATGTTCCAGAGCGGTGACGTGGTCGCCTACTGGTCCGGCGTGTGGCAGGTCGCCTCCTTCGCCGAGAGCATCAAGAAGTTCGAGTGGGCGAGCGTCCCGACCCCCGCCGAGCCGGTGCAGGCCTCCGACGTCAACGCCGGCGGCATGATGGTCGGCTTCAACAACAACGGCGACGCGGCCGCCGCCACGACCAAGTTCATGTCCTGGCTGTACAAGCCGGACAACTACCGTGTGCTGTGCGAGACGTCCGGCTTCCTGCCGGTCGAGAGCGGGCTGAACCCGAAGTACCCCTTCACCTCCGAGGCGGCGCAGGCGGCGTTCAAGCTGTACAACGAGGAGATCCCGCTCTACGCCCCGATCTCCGGCTACTTCAACGGCGCCCAGACGGAATGGGTGCTGAAGGGCAAGAGCATCACCGAGGACCCGACCAAGACGGAGCTCGGCAAGGCGATCAACGGCCAGCAGTCGGCCGACAAGGCCCTGGAGAACATCGTGGCCGGCTACAACCAGCAGGTCGGCACCGGATCGTAGGCCACAGGGCCGGGCGGCGGGTCCTGAACCCCCGCCGCCCGGCCCTGGACACCCACGTGATGCCGGGCTCATGGCGTGAGCCCACGAAGATCCCTTCCATCAGCACGGAGTCAGGAAGATGACCAAACACGCCCCGGACGTGTCCGTGAGCCCGCCCAGGAGACGACGTAGCCGCTACGTCCTCGCGCCGCTCGTCCTCATCGCGGCCAATGTCGTGCTCTTCTCGCTGTTCTTCGTCTGGCCGGCGGTGATCGGGTTCGTCTACTCCTTCACGAACTACACGGGCGTGGGGGCGTTCCAGTTCGTGGGGCTGGAGAACTACCACAACCTCGTCGGCGACTCCACGTTCTACGACGCGCTGACCCGGACGCTGCTGTACGCGGTGCTCTTCGTCCCGCTGAACTTCGGGCTCTCGCTGCTCGCCGCCAACCTGGTGGTGAACAAGCACGCCAAGGGCGCGTCGGTGGCCCGCGTCATCTTCTTCATCCCGTGGCTGCTGTCGCCCATCGTCGTGGGCGTCCTGTGGCGGTGGCTGTTCGGCGAGAACTTCGGACTGGTCAACTATGTCATCGAGAAGCTCGGCGGAAGCGCCGTCCCGTGGCAGTCGAACGCGGACCTGTCGTTGATCGTGGTGGTGATGGCGGCGTCCTGGGCCTGGACGGGCTTCTCGATGCTGCTGTTCATCGCGGCGATCAAGAACGTGCCGGTGTCGTACTACGAGGCGGCCGCGCTCGACGGCGCCGGCCCGTGGCGCCAGTTCATCAGCATCACGCTGCCGAGCATCGCGCCCACCTCGTTCATCGTCATCCTGCTCAACACGATCAACGCGATGAAGGAATACCCGGTGTTCGTCGCCCTCAACAACGGCGGCCCCGGCACCTCGAACAACCTGCTCGTCCAGTACATCTACGAGACCGGCTTCAAACGGGGCCAGATCGGCTACGCGAGCGCCGCGTCGTTCGTGCTCATGCTCATCCTGATGGCCGTCGCGATCGTCCAGCTGATCGTCAACCGGCGGGTGGAGAACCGATGACAACCACAGACATCCCACGCCCGGTCGACGCCGGTTCCGGACGGACCGTCTCCAAGAAGCGGTCCCGCGGCGCGGGCAGCGGCGGAATCCGCCGGGCGGTGTCCGCGACGACACTGCTGTGGATCCTGGCGTGCCTGTACGGGCTTCCGGTGCTGTGGTTCATCCTCAGCTCCTTCAAGCCGGCCAGCGACCTGTTCTCCTATCCGCTGACGCTGGTTCCGCACGACCCCACCCTGTCGGGTTTCAAGGCGGCGTGGGACAGCGCCAACTTCTCCCAGTACTTCATCAACACCGCCATCGTGTGCGTGATCACGACGATCCTCACGGTGGGCGTCAGCTGCTGCACCGGATACGCCCTCGCCAAGTACGACAACCGCTGGCTCAAGGCGTTCTTCATCTGCATCCTGGCCACCACGATGCTGCCGGGCGAGGTCATGCTCGCCCCGGAGTTCCTGGTGGTCCGCAACCTCGGCCTCTACAACTCCTTCGCCGGCATCATCCTCCCGGCCGTGCTCACCGCGACCGGATGCTTCATGTTCCGGCAGTTCTTCCTGACGGTGCCCGACGAACTCGTGGAAGCCGCGCGCATCGACGGCGCGCGCGAGCTGTCGATCTTCCTGAGGATCATGGTGCCGATCTCCCGGCCCATCATGCTGACCCTCGCCATCCTGTCCTTCCAGTGGCGGTGGAACGACTACATCTGGCCGCTGCTGATGCTCAACGACCCGAACAAGTTCACCGTGCAGATCGGCATCCAGAGCATCGTCGGCGCGCAGAACATCAACTGGTCGGTACTGCTCGGCGCCTCGGTGATCTCCATGATCCCCCTGATCCTCGTCTTCCTCGTCTTCCAGCGCTACGTCATGGGCGCCGACATCAACGCCGGACTGAAGGACTGACCGTGCCCACCCAGCTCGACCACGACTTCGTCCGTGCGGTGGCCCGCGCCGCCGACCGGGCGGCCGTCCCGCTGGCCGACCGCCCCGACGAGGACCCCGCCGGAGCGCCCCACCGCGTCCTGGCACACCGGGTGAAGACGCTGATCGCGGCGTACCGTTCCCCGGACTCGGCCCTGCACGGCAGCAGCCGGGCCGTCGCCGCGGCGACGACCCAGCTGCGCGCCCTGCTGGCCGTGCAGACGTCCACCGGCCTCTTCGCCGGCGGCGACAACGTGCAGTCACCGCCGGACTCCGCCTTCACCGTCAACGACGTGTGCGACGCGCACGTCCTCGCCGCGGGCGCCGGGCCCGAACTGGACGAGGTCACGGCCGTGCTCGCCGAGATCGCAGGCGCCGCCTCCGGCAGCCTCCTGACCGGCGGGATCCACACCCCGAACCACCGCTGGGAGCTGTCCGCGGCCCTGGCCCGGCTGCACCGCTCGTTCCCCGACGACCGGCTGCTCGACCGCGTCGAGGAGTGGCTCGCCGAGGGCGTCGACATCGACGCGGAGGGCCTCTACTCGGAACGCAGCGCCAACTACGCGGCCCACGTCTCCAACCCCTCGCTGCTGCTGCTGGCCGGCGTCCTCGGCCGCGCCGACCTGCTGGGCGCCGTCGAACGCAACCTCACCGCCACCCTGGACCTCATCAGACCGGACGGCACGGTGGAGACCGTCCACTCGCGACGGCAGGACCAGCACCACCCGTTCCCGCTGGCGCCCTACCTGCCCCACTACCGGCTGCTCGCGGTCCGCACCGGCCGGGGCGACTTCGCCCGCGCGGCGCGGCTGGCGGCCGCCGGCGGCATCGACGACCCCGGCCTGCTCGCCGAGACCCTCCTCACCCCGGACCTGTGCCGCGCACTGCCCGCACCGGCCGCGCAGACACTGCCCCGCGACCGGTACGTCACCACCGCGCGCCTGGCCACCCGCGCCTCGGCCACCGCGCACACGGTGGTGTACGGCGGCTCCGACGTGCCCGAACACCGGCGCATCCGCTCGGGCCTCGCCTGCAACCCCACCTTTCTGCGGCTGTTCGCGGGCGACGCCGTGCTCGACGCGGTCCGGCTCTCGCGGGGATTCTTCGACCTGGGCCCCTTCCGCGCCGCCGACATGGAGCGGCTCGCCGGCAACCGCTACCGGCTCAGCGAGACCCTCACGGCCGCCTACTACCAGCCGCTCGCCAAGGACCGACGGCGCGACGACGGCGCCTACCGGCTGGCGGACGAGGGCCGTTTCTCGGCCGCCATGTCCTTCGCGGAGCGGCCCCGGGACGAGGTCTCGCACACCACCCGGGTCGAGGTGGAGCTGCGGGAGGACGGCGCCGACCTGCGCATCGACATCAGCGGACCGCGGGTGCCCTGGGCGCTGGAGCTGACGTTCCGGCCCGGTGGCGTGACGGAGGGCGCCGAACCGATCGGCGACGGACGCCGGTGCCTGACGACCGGGCCGATGACCTACCGGGTCGGCGACGACGAGATCCGGGTCGAGGCCGACGTCGAGGCAGGCGAACCGCTCGCCGGGCCGGACCGGAGCGACGTGCTGCGGTACGACCCCGGCCAGGACCACACCGTGGTGGGCGGCACCGACGCGACGACGGGCAACCGCGTCTACCTCGGTGGACTCGGCCCGCACACCCTGACCGTCGCACTGCGCGCGGGACGGTCCGCACCGGCGGTGTGACACGGCGTCCGCGCCGCCGGCCCGCCGGGCGTCACCGGAGACCGGCGCCGGCCGTCAGACGGGCAGCCCGAGCAGTCCCCAGCCGCGTCGCGCCGCCTCGTCGACCACCACCGCCCACTCGCGCAGCAGCACCGTGAACGCGTCGAAGTCCGCGACCCACCCGCCCGGGCGCGCCGCGTGCCGGTCGAACACCGGGCGCAGCCCCTCCAGCAGGGGCTCCGCCCGGGCCCAGTGAGCGGCGACCCCGGGCACGCCGTCGGGCGGCCGCACGAGGAGCAGCCGCGGGCGCCACGCAGCGCGGTCCGAGGCGAACAGGCCGGACTCCGGCACGTCGTCCCCGGACCGGACCAGGGGGAGCAGGAAGCCGTCCAGGGCGTCCCGCAGCGCCGGGTCGGCGAACCCGCGGGCGGCCTCCCAGCCCTCGCCCGCCCAGAAGTGCGGCGCGTACGACCCGGTGGTGCTGTGGAACTCGTAGCGGCCGCACCAGGGAATCGCCGGCGAGGCGGGGAACACCCATCCCACCTCGGGCGCGGCCCGCGGATCCGGGCCGTCGGGGCAGGCGGCCTCGTCCAGCAGCTCCTGCCGCCCGGCCGCCGGCGTCGCCTCCAGCCGGCCCCAGTCCAGCGCCAGCACGGTGAGGTCAAGCCCCATCCGGTGCCCCTGCCCGGACCACCAGGTCGGCCCGGTCCCGCGTCGTCGCCACCAGCTCGGCGTTGAGCCGGTCGCTGCGGCGCACCCAGGCCACCGCCTCCTCGTGCGCCTTGCCGAACTCCTCGTGCCGCGCGACCAGCCGGCGGACGCGCTCGTCCTCGTCCGTCTCGCAGAACCACACCTCGTCCAGCGCTGCCCGCACCCGCGCCCACGCCCCCGTGCCGAGGAGCAGGTAGTTCCCCTCGGTGACGACCAGCCGCACCTCGGGCGGGACGGGCACGGCCCCCGCGAGCGGCTGCTCCAGCACCCGCTCGAAGCCCGGCGCGTACACGATGTCCCCGTCGTCCGCCTCCGCCCGCAGCCGGTGCAGCAGCGCCGCGTAACCCGCCGCGTCGAAGGTGTCCGGCGCGCCCTTGCGGTCCCGTCGGCCGAGGCGGTCCAGCTCGACGTCCGCGAGGTGGAAGCCGTCCATCGGGACCTGCGCCGCCCAGGGCTCCCCGGCGCCGTTCAGCGCCCGCACCAGGCGCTCGGCGAGGGTGGTCTTGCCCGCGCCGGGGCTTCCGGCGATGCCGAGCAGGGTGCGCCGGCCGCGGTCCCCGGCCAGGGAACGGGCCCGCAGGACCAGATCGTCGAAAGTGAGCACACAGCAGAGTGTCGCAGTCTCCTGGCAGGAGACCCGCAAGGAGAGGAGGACGCACGTGTCCGACGACGAGACGCAGATCCGCACCCTGATCACCCGCTGGGCCGACGCCGTCCACCGGGGCGACCTCGACACGGTCGTCGACCACCACGCCGAGGACCTGGTGATGTACGACGTGCCCGCGCCCCACGAGGGCATCCGGGGCCTCGCCGCCTACCGGGCCGCCTGGCCGCCGTTCTTCGTCTGGCAGGCCCAGGGCGCCTGCTTCGACATCGACACCCTGGACGTCACCGCCGGTCACGACGTCGCCTACGCCCACGCCCTGCTGCGCTGCGGCACGCCCGAGGAGCTCGCGGACTGCCCCGGCCTGCGGCTGCGGCTCACGTTCGGCCTGCGCAAGGAGGGCGGCCGCTGGCTGATCGCGCACGAGCACCACTCGTTCCCCCACGAGTGACCGTCGAGGGCCACGACGACGCGCCACGACGACCGGCCACGACGAGGGCCACGGCCGGCGGCGGCCGGGTGGCGGTCACGGAAGGGAGTGTGGCGCGCGCCACACCGTTGGGAGACGCGTTGTGGGGGAACCGGCCCTGTATGACGACGACGCTCGGTCTTCCCGACGACATCCAGGCCTGCCTCTTCGACCTCGACGGGGTCGTCACCCGGACGGCGGTGGTGCACGCGGCCGCCTGGAAGGAGACCTTCGACGCGTTCCTGCACGCGCGCGACGGCGCGGGCTACCGGCCCTTCGACCCCGCCGACGACTACGACGAGTACGTCGACGGCCGGCCCCGCGCCGACGGCGTCCGCACCTTCCTCGCCTCCCGAGGCATCGAACTGCCCGAGGGCGACCCCGCCGACCCGCCCGACGCGCAGACCGTCCACGGGCTCGGCAACCGCAAGAACGAGCTGCTCCTCGAGCGGATCCGCACCGAGGGCGTCGAGCCGTACGACGGCACCCTGCGCTACATCGAGGCGGCACGCGCGCGTGGCCTGCGCACGGCGATCGTCTCCTCCAGCGCCAACACCCGCGACGTGCTGCGCTCCCTCCACGCCGAGCACCTCTTCGACGTCCGGATCGACGGCGTCGTGGCGGCCGAGCGCGGCCTGCCCGGCAAGCCGCACCCCGACACCTTCCTGGCCGCCGCCCGCGACCTGGGCGTCGAACCCGCCCGCGCGGCCGTCTTCGAGGACGCGCTGGCCGGCATGGACGCGGGCCGCGCCGGGAACTTCGGTCACGTCGTCGGCGTTGACCGGGTCGGACAGACCGACGCGCTGTACGCGCACGGCGCGGACGTCGTCGTCAAGGATCTGGACGACCTCATCGGGCAGGGAGGGGACGCGTGATCACCGACCGGTCCTACACCGTCGAGCCGTGGTGCGTGCGCGAGACGCAGCTCGACCTGGACGTCCTCGCCCAGAGCGAGTCCGTGTTCGCGCTCTCCAACGGGCACGTCGGCTGGCGCGGCAACCTCGACGAGGGCGAGCCGCACGGCCTGCCCGGCTCCTACCTCAACGGCGTGCACGAGCTGCACCCCCTGCCCTACGCCGAGGCGGGCTACGGCTACCCCGAGTCCGGGCAGACGGTCATCAACGTCACCAACGGCAAGATCCTGCGACTCCTGGTCGACGACGAGCCCTTCGACCTGCGCTACGGCCGGCTCGTCGCGCACGAGCGGGTGCTCGACCTGCGGCGCGGCGTGCTGGAGCGCACCTGTGAGTGGACCTCGCCGGCCGGCTCCACGGTCCGGGTGCGCTCGACGCGGCTGGTGTCGCTCGCCCAGCGGGCCGTCGCCGCCGTCGCCTACGAGGTGGAGGCCGTCGGCAGCCGCTCCCGGGTGGTGATCCAGTCCGAGCTGGTGGCCAACGAGAGCCTGCCCGACCCCGACGGCGACCCGCGCGCGGCCCGCGCCCTGAAGTCGCCGCTGGAACCCGAGGAGGACGTCGCGGTGGGCCGTCGGCTGCGGCTGGTCCACCGCACGAAGCGCAGCGGGCTGCGCGTCGCCGTGGCCGCCGACCACGAGGTGAGCGGCCCCGAGCGGACCACCCTCAGCAGCGAGAGCAACGTCGACGTGGCCCGGCTCACCGTCACCTCCGTGCTGGAGCCCGGCCAGCGGCTGCGGGTGGAGAAGCTCGTCGCCCACGGCTGGTCCGGCGTGCGCTCCCGGCCCGCGATGAGCGATCAGGTGGAGGCCGCCCTCGCCGCGGCCGGGCACAGCGGCTGGGAGGGCCTCCTCGAGGAACAGCGTGCCTACCTGGACGACTTCTGGACCCGCGCGGACGTCGAGGTGGACGGCGACGAGGAGATCCAGCAGGCCGTCCGCTTCGCCCTCTTCCACGTGCTGCAGGCCGGCGCCCGCGCCGAGCAGCGGGCCATCCCCGCCAAGGGGCTGACCGGCTCCGGCTACGACGGCCACGCCTTCTGGGACACCGAGACGTTCGTGCTGCCCCTGCTCACCTACACCGCGCCCGTGGCGGTCGCCGAGGCCCTGCGCTGGCGGCAGAACACCCTGCCCGCGGCCCGGGAGCGCGCGGCCCAGCTCGGGCTGCGCGGCGCCGCCTTCCCCTGGCGGACCATCGAGGGGTCCGAGGGCTCTGCGTACTGGCCGGCCGGGACCGCGGCCTTCCACGTCAACGCCGACATCGCCGACGCCGTGGTGCGGTACGTGGAGGCCACCGGAGACCGCGACTTCGAACGGACCACGGGCGTCGAGCTGCTGACCGAGACGGCCCGGCTGTGGCGGGCGCTCGGGCACCACGACGCGCACGGTCACTTCCATATCGACGGAGTCACCGGCCCCGACGAGTACAGCGCGGTCGCCGACGACAACGTGTACACCAACCTCATGGCCAGGGCGAACCTCCTCGCGGCCGCGGCGGCCGTCGAACGCCATCCGCAGGAGGCCGCCGCGCTGGGCGTCGACGACGAGGAGAGCGCGGCCTGGCGGGACGCCGCCGAGGCGATGTCCGTGCCCTACAACCACGATCTCGGCGTCCACGAGCAGCACGCCGGCTTCACCCGCTACCAGCACTGGGACTTCGACGGCACCCGCCCCGACCAGTACCCGCTGCTGCTGCACTTCCCGTACTTCGACCTCTACCGCAAGCAGGTGATCAAGCAGGCCGACCTCGTCCTGGCGATGTACACCTGCGACGGGCACTTCGACGACGAGCAGCTCGCCCGCAACTTCGCCTACTACGAGCCGCTGACCGTCCGCGACTCCTCGCTGTCCGCCTGCTGCCAGGCGGTCGTCGCCGCCCAGGCCGGGCATCTGCGGCTGGCCTACGAGTACACGGCCGAGGCCGCGCTGATGGACCTGGCCGACCTCGAGCACAACACGCGGGACGGACTGCACATCGCGTCCCTGGCCGGCACCTGGACGGCCCTGGTCGCCGGGTTCGGCGGACTGCGCAGGGACACGGACAGCCTGCGGTTCGCCCCCCGGCTGCCGGAGCGGTTCAGCCGCCTCGCCTTCAGCGTGCAGGTGCTCGGCCGCTGTCTGCGGGTGGAGATCGGCCCGGAGAAGACCGCGTACACCCTGCTGTCCGGGGCTCCGCTGACGATCCGCCACCACGGCGAGCCCGTGCACGTCAACGGGGACGGCCCCGTCGTGCGTCCCGCGCCGCCGGTCCCGGCACGTCCGGCGCCCAGCCAGCCGACGCACCGGGGACCCAACTTCCGCTGACTCCGCAGCGCCCTCAGTCGCGCACCCCGTGGTCCCTGCGGTACCTGACGATCTGCTGGGCGGGGTCGCCCGTGCAGGACCACGGCATGCGCGTCGCCCGGCGGCCGAGGCGGGCCAGGAGCGGGGCCGCCACGTCGGCGACCCGCGCCGCGCACGCCGCGTGGGCCAGGTGGTTGACGTCGCGCAGCTCACCGGGGGCGACGGCGGCCTCCTGGCGGCCGGCGAGCCAACGGTCCCACGTGCGGCGGACGTCGCTGACCGCGCCGTCGTTGTTCCAGTGCTGGGCGAGGGCCACCGAGGCGGGACGCCCGGACGCGGTGTCGACGGCGTGGCGGAACTCCTCCACGCGCGCGTACTGCACCAGCACCGGCAGGGGGCAGCCCGGCGGAGCCACCCCCGCCGCGTCCCGGGCGAAGTCGTACATCAGCCCGTGCGAGCCGTGCCAGCGGGCGGAGTAGTAGTGCAGGACCTGGAGGTGCCCCTCCATGCTGTAGGGGTCGCGCTGGTGCAGCTCGTCCCACCAGCGGGCCAGTTCCTGCCGCCGCACCCCCGCGGGGTAGAGGCGGGCGACCGAGATCAGCGAGGTCCACGGCGTCGGGTCGTCCAGATAGGCCTCGGTCGCGGCCAGACACGCCAGGACAGCGCCGTCGACCCGTGTCTGGTCGATCGGCGCGCCCCGGCCCGCGGAGATGGCCAGGTTGAACGCCCGGGCCGTCTCCGTGGCCGCGCGCAGCACCAGCGCGTCGGCGCTGTGCGGCTCGGCGGCCAGCCAGGTCTCCACCGTGGAACTGCTCGCGCAGGCCTGCGCGAGCATCCGCATGCGGTGGCCGCGGGCGAGCCAGTCGGGCCCGGTCGACCGCAGCAGGTCCCGCAGGCCCTGCCAGCGCCCGATGACGATGTCGTGCTTGACGGAGGAAAGCGGGGCGTCCCCGCAGTCGGGGTCGAAATCGGGAGCGAAGCGGTCCCGCGCCATCACGTTCCTTCTCAGAAGTCGGTGGAGAGGCCCTCGTGGGCGGCCGTTCGCCCGTCCGGGCGGTCGTCGGGCACATAGCCGGCCTCGACGGTCCGTGCGGCGTCCAGCCGGGCGGGCCGGTAGTAGTCACTGCCCTGCCGCCAGTACCAGAGCATCGGCACGAGGCCCACGGCGAGCCCGCCGATGCCGATCGCGATCGCGGTGGGCGCCAGTTCGCCGAGCGACTCCACGAACACCCAGAACATGAACACGGATCCGAACAGCGGCCACAGCCCGCCGAGGAGGAAGTCCGACGGCGACCTCAGCAGCGTCCTGCGGTACGCGACGACGGCCGCCAGACCCGCGAGGCCGTAGTAGACGGCGATCTGCAGGCCGATCGCCGAGATCGCGTCGGCGAGGATGTCGCCCACCGAGCCCAGTGCGTTGGAGGCGACGAACAGGACCAGCGCCACCGCGCCCACCACCACGATGGCCACCCAGGGCGTGTTCCAGGTGCGGTGCACCCGGCCCAGCGCGGACGGCATCGTACGGTCGCGGCCCATCGCGAACAGTGAGCGAGTGACCTGGATCAGGGTCGTCTCCAGCGTGGCGACCGTGGACAGCATCACGGCCACGATCAGCAGTTTGCCGCCCCAGCCCGGCCACACCTCTTCCCCCAGCACCGCCAGCACGTTCGCGTCGTTGTCGTCGATCTGCTGCGAGCTGAGGACGATGTTCACCGCGACGGTGAAGACCTCGAAGAGGAGGAACACGACGCCCACGCCGATCAGTCCCGCCAGACCGGTCGTACGGCGGCTGTTGCGGGTCTCCTCGCTGAGGTTGCTGGTGACGTCCCAGCCCCAGTAGTAGAACGCGGCGACCAACGCGCCCGCGGCGAAGCCGGAGACCCCGTCGAAGTGGCCGAAGCCGAACCAGGACCAGTCGAACGGCAGGGAGTTGTCCGTGTGGAACAGGCAGAGCACCGCGAACAGCGCCAGGATCGCCAGCTCGATGCCCGACATGATCAGCTGGGCCCGGACGGTGAGCCGGGCCCCGCCCAGCACCACCGCCAGCATCACGACGAACCAGGCGGCCCCGACCACGGTGGACAGCGCGGTGTTCGCGGCGAGGTCCTCGTCGAACAGGGCCAGCGTCATCGACCCGGCCGGCAGTGACCCCGCCACCATGAAGATGGTCGCCGAGATCACCAGCGCCCAGCCGCTGATGAAACCGAGGAAGGGGTGGAGCGTGCGCCCCACCCAGGAGTAACTGGCGCCCGCGTTCACGTCGATCCGGCTGAGCCTGCTGAACGCCAGCGCGATGCCCAGCATGGGTATCGCGCAGTACAGCAGGGCCGCCGGGCCGGCCAGGCCCACGGCGCCCGCCAGGACGGCCGTGGTGGCGGCGATGGAGTAGGCGGGGGCGCTGCCCGCGATCGCCATCACCACCGTGTCGAAGGTGCTCAGCACGTTCGCCTGAAGCCCTCTGCCGGTGCTGTTGCTCATGGTTGGCGCTGCTTTCGTCGTGCACGCCGGGGGAGGGAGGGGCCCGGCGGTGAATGGGGGGTGAAGGGTGGGACGTGGAGCCGTGTGGAGCGCCGCCGCGCGCGAGGGATGGCCTCGGGAACGTCGGCGGGGAGGGGCGCGCAAGGACACTGTTTCAGCACTGCGTCGGCGGACGGTTACACCGAGTGTGCGAGTGACTATAGCCGCAACTCTTGAGCTTTCAAGATTGACGGGTGGGTAATCTTCACGGCCGACCGTGCAGGTGGCATGTGTCGTGATTGGAGCGGGCCGCACGGGAAACGCGGACGGGGAGAACAGCAGGCCGGCCGACGAGGAGGCACCATGGGCACGGAGTCCGAGGCGATGGGCGACGACGTCTACCAGCCCACCGGATCCAACGAGGAGCAGGAGGACGCGGCTCCGCTCGACCTCCAGGACGCCGTCGACGAACGCACCTACGACGACGCCCTGGACGAGGGTTACTCCCCGCCGGAGAAGCCGCTCGGCGTCACCAAGCACGGCACGACCGCGGCCGAGCAGCATGACGGTGAGAGCCTCGACCAGCGCCTCGCCCAAGAGGTCCCGGACGTGTCGGAGCCGGCCGGGGACGGCGTCGGCGACCTGCCCGGCGGCGAGGGCGAGCCGGTCGACCCCGAGGCCGGCGACCGGCGCGCGGGCCGTCTCGTCGCCCCCGACGAGGGCGCCCACCCGGACGCCGTCAAGGAGGAGATCGCCGAGGACGTCGGCATCGACGGCGGGGCGGCGGCCGCCGAGGAGGCCGCCGTCCACATCGTCGAGGAGTAGGCAGGCCCGCCGGGGAGCGGCGGCGCCGCCCCGGTCAGTCGTCCATCCGCTCCAACTGCCGCAGCCGGTTGGTGGCGTCGAGGGCGGCGACCTTGTACGACTCCGCCAGCGTCGGGTAGTTGAACACCGCGTCGACGAGATAGTCGACGGTCCCGCCGCAGCCCATCACCGTCTGCCCGATGTGGATCAGTTCGGTGGCGCCCGTGCCGAAGCAGTGCACGCCGAGCAGGGTGCGGTCCTCGGGGGAGACCAGCAGCTTGAGGACGCCGTGCGCGTCGCCGATGATCTGCCCGCGGGCCAGTTCGCGGTATCGGGCGACGCCCACCTCGAACGGCACGCGCTCCTCGGTGAGCTGGTCCTCCGTCCGCCCGACGAAGCTGATCTCCGGGATGGTGTAGATGCCGATCGGCTGCAGATGGTGCATGCGTCCGACGGGCTCGCCGCAGGCGTGGTACGCGGCCGCCCTGCCCTGTTCCATCGCCGTGGCGGCGAGGGCCGGGAAACCGATGACGTCACCGACGGCGTAGATGTGCCCGACCGGTGTGCGGTAGTGCTCGTCAACCTCGATCCGCCCTCGCGGGTCCGCCGTCAACCCCGCCTTGTCCAGGTCGAGTTCGTCGGTGAGCCCCTGTCGGCCCGCCGAGTACATCACCGCGTCCGCCGGTATCTTCTTGCCGCTCTCGAGGACGGTCAGCGTGCCACGCTGATGCCGTTCCACCGCGGCCACCGTCTCCCCGAAGCGGAAGGCCACCGCCAGGTCCCTCAGGTGGTACTTGAGCGACTCGATGACCTCGACGTCGCACATGTCGAGCATCCCGGCCCGCTTCTCCACCACCGTCACCTTGCTGCCGAGCGCGGCGAACATGCTGGCGTACTCCATGCCGATCACGCCGGCGCCGACGATGACCATCGACTGCGGCACCCGCTCGATCGTCAGGACGTTGTCGGAGTCCAGGATGGTCCGGCCGTCGAACTCGACGCTGTCCGGGCGGGCCGGCCGGGTGCCCGTGGCGATCACGATGTGCTCGGCGCTGATCAGCCGCTCCTGGCCGGTGACCTCCCGCAGGGCGATCGTGTGGTCGTCGACGAAGCGGCCGGTGCCGGCGAAGAGGGCGACGTGGTTGCGGGACAACTGGCTGCGGATGACGTCGATCTCACGGCTCACCACGTGCTGGGTGCGGGCGGTCAGATCGGCGACGGTGATGTTCTCCTTCAGCCGGTAGCTCTGACCGTACAGATCGCGCTGGGTGAGGCCGGTCAGATAGAGCACCGCCTCGCGCAGCGTCTTGGAGGGAATGGTGCCGGTGTGCAGGGAGACCCCGCCGACCATGTCGGGGCGGTCGACGACGGCGACCCGGCGGCCCAGTTTGGCCGCGGCGATGGCGGCCTTCTGACCGCCGGGACCTGATCCGAGGACGAGCATGTCGAAGTCGGGCATCCTCCGCAGTCTGGCAGTGCGGGGGCGCCCAGGGAAAGGGCGGCGGAAGATCTTCCGGCGCGGATTGCGGCGCGGGTTCCGTCGGCCGTCTTGGCGGAGGTGCCGAGGGCGGTACTAGGGGAGCACCTTCTCGATCGCGCCGGGACCCTCCTCGTCGAGCTTGCGCCGGGCCCACGCGAGGTTGCGCGGGGTGAGGTCGCGGCCGGTGGCGAGGACCATGTCCTCCGGCGAGACCTCGGTCCCGGTGCGGGTGTGGAGCAGGCTGTCCGGGGTGGCGCGGTCCGGCGAGGGCCGGGCGGCGCCGGGCTGTGACGTCGGCATGGTGTCTGCTCCTCGCGTCCGAAGGAATGTACTAACACCATTCATCCTGCGGCCGCGCCCCGCAATCCCGATCATCCCCGTCCGAGATGCCGCGGTGATCGTGCGGGCGTGTAATGGGCTGTGTCGGGGCGACCCAACCACTGTGCGGTGACCCCGCACGGCATGGAAGGCCCAGCTCATGGAACCCACCACTGCCGGGAAACCCCAACGGGGGGCACTGCGCAGACTCGGCGCCTGGTGCGCCCGCCACTTCCTCGTCGTGATCATCGCCTGGCTGGTGGCGCTGGTCACCTTCCAGGTGGTCGACCGAGCCGTCGGCGGCACCTTCGAGGACGATTTCGCGCTCTCGGACACGCAGTCCCAGAAAGGGCTCGACGTCCTCCAGGAGCACGACCCGCAGGCCGGCGGATACAGCGCGCAGATCGTCATGCACGACGACGCGCAGGCGCTCGCCGCGCTGAGTTCGCAGATGTCCACCGCGGTCGGCGACCTGCAGAAGCTGCCCCATGTCCTGTCCGTGCAGAACCCCCTCTCGCAGAGCCCCACCAAGGTCGGCCCGGTGTCGAGCGACGGCAAGACCGGCTACATCACCATCCGGTTCAGCCAGCAGCCCAACACCCTGGGCGACGCCTACCTGAACGGCGTGGACAAGGCCGTGCAGCCGCTGCGGGCGGCCGGCGCCGACGTCGAGTACGGCGGCTCGCTCGGCGAACTGGCCCGGCCCAAGGCCAACGACTTCATCAGCGAGGGGATCGGCTTCGCGGTCGCCGTCGTCGTCCTGCTCGTCGGCTTCGGCAGCGTCATCGCGGCCGGACTGCCCCTGATCACCGCGCTGATCGGGGTCGTCGGAGGTCTCGCCGTCCTCGGGCTGCTGGCCGCCGCGTTCACCTTCGCGACGGTCTCCCCGACCCTCGCCACCATGATCGGCCTTGGCGTCGGGATCGACTACGCCCTGTTCCTCATCACCCGGCACCGGCAGAGCCTGATCGACGGCGCGGATCCCGCCGAGGCGGCCGGCCACGCCACCGCCACCAGCGGCCGCGCCGTCCTGGTCTCCGGCACCACCGTGATCATCGCGCTGGCCGGCCTCTACGCGTCCGGAGTCTCCTTCATCGGCAAACTCGGCGTCGCCGCCGCCGTCACCGTCGTCTCCGCCGTGATCGCGGCGCTCACCCTCGTGCCCGCCATGCTCGGGCTCATCGGCCGCAGCATCGACCGCTGGCATGTGCGCAGACCCGTCGCCGAGACCGACGCCGAACCCGGCGCCACCCCGCACGGCACCTGGCACCGGTACGCCAAACGGGTCGAACGCAGACCCTGGCAGTACCTAGGGGGAGGGGTCGCCGTCATCGCCGTCCTCGCCATCCCCGTCTTCTCCATCCAGCTCGGCCACATCGGCGACGGCGCCGACCCGACGTCCTTCACCGACCGGCGCGCCTACGACCTGATGACCGACGCCTTCGGACCCGGCTCCAACGGCCCCCTCACGATCGTCGTCGACCAGACGTCCGTCCCCTCCGACAAACGCTCCGCCCTGCAGTCCCAGGCGCAGAAGACGCTGAACGCCGTGCCTGACGCGGCCACCGTCACCCCGCTGACGCCCACCCAGGACGGCGACGTGCTGATCGGCACCGTCTACTCGACCCAGGCGCCGCAGGACGCCGTCACCACCGGCCTGACCAACCGGCTCAAGGACACGACGCTGCCCGACGCGGTCTCCGGCTACGATGCCAAGGGCTACGTCACCGGCA
The DNA here is from genome assembly GCF_044335095.1 of Streptomyces sp. NPDC020597. Lineage (NCBI taxonomy): Bacteria > Bacillati > Actinomycetota > Actinomycetes > Kitasatosporales > Streptomycetaceae > Streptomyces > Streptomyces sp. NPDC020597. Next base: position 157,346 of record NZ_JBIRUL010000005.1, read on the forward strand.
CCACCGCCGCCCAGGTCGACTTCCGCGACATCGTCGCCAGCCGGCTCCCGCTGATCATCTGCGTGGTCGTCGGCCTCGCCTTCCTCATCATCCTCGCCGTGTTCCGCGGCCTGCTCGTCGCGGTCAAGGCCGCCGTCCTGAACGTCCTGTCCATCACCGCCTCCTACGGAGTCGTCGTCGCCGTCTTCCAGTGGGGCTGGGGCGGACCCGCGCTGGGAGTCAACGGGGACGTGCCCATCGAGAGCTATGTGCCGATGATGATGTTCGCGATCATCTTCGGCCTCAGCATGGACTACGAGATCTTCCTGCTGTCCCGGGTGCACGAGGCCTGGCTGCGCACCGGGAACGCGAAGGACTCCGTCGCCCACGCCCTGGAGATCACCGCCCGGGTCATCACCTGCGCGGCCCTGATCATGGTGAGCGTGTTCGCGGCCTTCATCATCAGCGACAACATCGTCGTCAAGATGCTGGGCCTGGGACTCGCGGTCAGCGTGCTGATCGACGCGACCGTGGTACGGCTGCTCATGGTGCCCGCCGTGATGACCCTGCTGGGGTCGCACGCCTGGTGGACGCCGCGGTGGCTGGACCGGATCCTGCCGCACATCGACGCCGAGGGCGACGCGGACACCGTCAGCGGGCCGCCGCCGGGATCGGCGCGAGGACCAGCATCGTGACGTCGTCACGGACGTCGGGGCAGTGGCGCGACACGTCCGTCCACACCCGGCCGGCCGTCGTCGCCGGGTCGGCGCCGGCCGCCAGCGCGGGCAGCCGGTCCACGAGCGGGTAGAACACCCCGGCGGCGTCCCTCGCCTCCGAGACGCCGTCGGAGGCGAGGAAGAGCCGGTCGCCGGGGCGCAACGGCACGACGCGCGCGCTGACCGGCGCGCCCTCCGGCAGGCCCAGCCCCAGCGGCGTCCACGGCACGACGTCCACCTCGGAGACCGTGCCGTCGCGCAGCAGCAGCGGCGGGGGATGCCCGCAGGCGACGACGCGCACGGCGTCCGCGTCCGGGGTGAACTCCACCAGGACGGCCGTGGCGAACAGTTCGGCGTGCGCCACCCGCGCCGAGTCCACCACCAGCCTGCGGTCCAGGCGGGCCGCCACCGACTCCAGGTCCGGCTGGTCGAGCACCGCCTCCCGGAACGCCCCGAGAAGCGAGGACACCGTCGCCACCGCCGCCAGCCCGTGCCCCTGCACGTCCCCCAGCACCGCCCGCACCCCGTGGGCGCTCTCGCGCACGTCGAAGAAGTCCCCGCCCACCAGCGTCCCGCGCTGCGCCGCCCGGTACAGTCCGGCGCACCGCACCGGCCCGACCCGTTCGGGCACCGGCGGCGCCAAGGCGCGCTGAGTCGCCACCGCGATGGTGCGCTCGGTGTCCAGCTGGACGTCCCGGCGGCGGCGCACGAACGCCACGAACACGCTCAGCACCGCTACGAAGAACACCGTCAGCACGTCGGTCTGCCCCGGCCGGTCGAGCTGGAACGCGGGCACGTCGAGCATGACGATCACGGCCGCGCCGAGCGCCGCGGTCACCGCGGGGCCGTAGGACAGCACCGCCAGCGGCGGGATCGCGCCCAGCAGGAAGCCGATGTCCAGCGGACTCGGACTGACCAGCGTGGCGACGCACACGCCCGCCACCAGCAGCAGCGGCAGCGCCCGCACCCAGCGGGGCGGCGGTGCGCCCCGCAGCCAGCCCCGCCGCTCCCCGTCCTGTGCTCCCACACCCCCACGCTCCCCCTCGCACCCGCCCGGCGCACGCCGGGAAATCCGGTGGACGCCGTCGAGGGAGGACTCCTACCGTGGGGGCGCACGCTCGGACACCCACGGAAGGAGGCGAGCGCCATGCAGTCCACACGTGATCCGCGCTCCCGCCCCGTGACCTGGGCGTGCCGCGTCTGACGTCCGTCCGACGCCCCCGGGAGCGCGCCCCATGCCGTACGCGACCCGGAGGAATCCGTGACCGATCTGGTCATCCGCGCTCTCGACGAGAGCGACGTCCATCTCTTCGACACCCTGCCCGACCCGCTGCGCGCCGCCGAGGCGTTCCGCCATGCCACGTACCGGCCGCACTGGAAGCGGGTCGCCCTGCGCGACGGGCGGGTCGTCGCCCGCGCCGCCTGGTGGGGCGGGCCCGACGACACCGAGCCGCTGACGGTCGAGTGGTTCGACTTCGCCGACGGCGAGGAGGCGGCGGGCGCGGAACTCCTGCGCACCGCGCCCTGGCGGGTCGGTCTGGAGCTGGTCATGCCCGGCGACTGGCGAGCGGACCCCGCCGTGCGGGCCGCCGTCGAGGCCCGGTGCGCGGCGGCCCGCGCGGCCGGCCACACCCCGCTGGTGGAACGCTTCGTCTACCGCTGGACCCCGGATTGCGGGCTGCCCGAGCGGCCCGGACGGCTGCACTTCGCACCCGAGCCCGACGAGGCGGTCTTCTTCGACGCCCTGCGCCGCATCCACTCCGACACCCTCGACGCCCACGCGCTGAAGGCCGTGGCCGAGGGCGGGCTCGACCTGGCCGCCCAGCAGGAGATCGACTTCTTCCGCTGGTGCCCGTCCCCACGCGAGTGGTGGCAGACGGCCCGCACCGCGGACGGCTCGCTGGCGGGGATCCACGTCCCGGCGCACAACCCGTCCGGTCCGTGCGTCGGCTTCGTCGGGGTGCTGCCGGAACACCGCGGACACGGCTACGCCTACGACCTGCTCTCCGAATGCACGCACCATCTCGCCGCACGGGGCGCGGAGTTCATCGCCGCGGCCACCGACCGGACCAACCACCCGATGGCGGCCCACTTCGCGAAGGCGGGCTATCCGGTGGTCCGTGAGCGCGTCAACTTCCGGCTCGGCTGACGGTCGGCTGTCGTACCCCGGTGGCAGGCTGACCCCGGTGGTCCGATCGGACGCGGGGGGACGGAGGGCGTGATGGGGTTCGAGGGCGAGGTCTGGCTCGTGCGCGATGTGCACGGGGGAGAGGACGTCGGCGAGATCGTCGTCGCCGAGGCCGACTTCCCCTGGCTGTCGGGGCGTTTCTCGCCGGGACCGGGTCACGCCGCCGTCGCCGCCCTGTTCGCCCGGGAGCTGGCTCTGGCGGAGCAGGACCGGGACGAGCTGTGGGAGGAGTGGGAAGGGGCCTACGACGAGATCCGGCGGCGGGTGTCGCTGGTCTCGCCGCGCGGTCCCGTCGCGGAGTTCCTGCTGCACGTCAGCGGCGGCGAGGCGTGGTTCCGCTGGAGCGACGAGCCCTTCGAGGGGACGTGAGTCAGCGTGCCGAGTCCGCCAGCAGGGACTCGGCGTCCGCGAGGATCTCGGTGACACGCAGGCCGAAGGCGGCGTCGCAGGGATGGGGGCGCCCGTCGCGGGCCGCGCCGAGGAGGGCGTCCGCGGCCCGGGCGAAGGCGTGGCAGGCGTCCGCGTCGCCCTGCGGGAGCCGGCGCACCCCCGCGGTGCCACGGAACTCGACGCCCGCGCCGGCCGCCGCGGGCGGCGCCGTGAGACTCAGCGTCAGGGTGCTGGAGGGGCCGCCCGCGTGGGCCAGGACCACATGCACGGTGTCGCCGGGGCCGTGGGCCGCGGCCGACACCCGGCGGACGTCCCCCAGCACCGGCAGCAGCACCGACAGCGCGTGCGGGCCCACATCCCACAGGGCGCCCTTCTCCCCGCGCCAGGGCGTGCCGAACGGACTGTCGCTCTCCGCGTGGAAGACGTCCCCGACCCATTCGGCGTGACCGGTGAACCAGCCTCCGACGCCCGCCTGCTCGGCGATCCAGGCGTCGGCCTCGGGCACGAACCGGGTGGTGAAGAAGACCACCGAGGCGACCCCCGCACGCTCGGCCGCCCGCACCACGGCCCGCGCTCCCGCCGCCGTCGTGGCGACGGGCTTGTCCAGCAGCAGATGACAGCCGGCTCCGGCGGCCCGCACGGCGAGGGGGCCCTGGACGTCCGGCGGCAGGGCGACGGCCACCGCGTCCACGTCCGCGAGCAGGGCGTCGACGTCGTCGTAGGGCCGGGCGCCGTGACGGCCGGCCAGCTCCTTCGCGGCCTCGACACGCCGTCCCCAGACGCCGACGAGGTCGACGTCCTCGTGGGCGGCGAGGACGGGGGCGTGCACCATCCGCGCCCAGGGGCCGGTGCCGAGCAGACCGATGCGCATACCGTTGACTCCCTGAAAAAGACGGCCGGTGACGCGGAGACCCGCTCGTCGCACACGCCGACGTGAGCCTCGCACACCCCCTGCGGCCCGGTCACCCCCCGGTCCGCCCTGCGGGATCAGGCGGCCCGGGCCTCCGACGGCAGGACACGACCGGCCGCGGGGACCTCGGACGTCGACGGGACCTCGGACCGGGCGTCCCCTGCCCGGGTGTCGGGCGCCGGGACTCCCGGAGAGGCGGCGCCGGGCGCCGGGGCGACGGCTGCCGGGACGACCGTTGCCGGAGCGTCGGACGCGCCGCCTCGGATCAGGCGCAGCCGACGCCGGGGCGAGGCGTGACGCCGGTGGGCGGGAGCCGGGGCGAGCAGACGGGTCTCGACCCGGTCCATCACCGCCAGCAGGGCGGACAGCATCGGCAGGAGCAGTACGGCGACCCAGAGCACGGTTCCCTCCTCGGCAGGCGACCACCTGGCGAGTGCTCCGTTTCGGGCCGCTGATGCCTGCCGGGACGCCGTCAGTGGCGAAACGGCCCGTCGAAACCCGTGAGCAGGGCGTCGGCCTGCGCCAGACCGTTCTCCGCGGAGATCTCCCGCGCCGACTGCGCCGGACGGATCACGGCGAACGCGACACGGTCCTCGTCGATCAGAGCGCCGTACACCGCGGGCCGCGGCAGGCTGTTGTACGCCCAGTGCGCCGAGAAGTAGTAGCCGCCCGTGTCGTGGAGCACCACCAGGTCCCCTTCGGCGAGCGCGGGCAGCGGCCGGTCGTGCGCCACCACGTCCCCCGCGAAGCAGAGCGGCCCGGCGACGTCCTGCCGCACGAGCGGCGTCCGCTTGGGCAGGCCGTCCGGGCCGAACGCGGAGATCCGCAGCGGCCAGGCGTCCGGCATGAGGACGGTCCGGGTGGCGACCTGTCCGCCCGCGTGGGTGAGCGCGACCCGCCGGCCGCCGGCGTCCTTGACGTACTCGACGACGGCCGCGGTGAAGCCGTTCTTGGCGATCAGGGACCGGCCGAACTCGGTGACCACCTGGTAGCGGCCGTCCAGCAGCGCCGGCTCCGCGGCGGTGAGCGCGGCGACGTGGTCGGCGTAGGTGGGCGTGACCGCGTCGCCGGCGAAGTTCACCGGCAGGCCGCCGCCCAGGTCGAGACTGGTCACCTGACGGCGGCCGACACGCTCGTTGACGTCTTCGGCGAGCCGGTGCGTGGCGGCGAGGCCCTCCGCGATCAACGGCAGCGGGCAGCCCTGCGAGCCCACGTGCGCGTGCAGCCGGGTCAGCCACGGCCGCCGCGCGAACGCCTCGACGACCCGGTCGCGGGCCCCGGGGTCGCGCAGCGCCACGCCGAACTTGGAGGTCGCGGTCGCCGTGCTCATCGCGCCGATGGTTCCGCCGCCGACCTGCGGATTCACCCGCAGCCCGAGCACGGACGGGCAGTCGGCAGGGCGCAGGGCGTCGATCCGGTCGAGCTCGTCGAGGTTGTCCGCGTTGAGCGCCACGCCCAGGGAGAGGGCCTCGCGGATCTCTCCGCGGGTCTTGGCGGGCGAGTCCAGCACGATGCGCGCGGGGGCGAACCCGGCGTCCAGCGCGAGCCGCAGCTCGCCGGGACTGGCCACCTCGCAGCCCATGCCCGCGTCGGCGAGCAGGCGCAGCACGGGCACCAGCGGACAGGCCTTGGCGGCGAACGCGTGCAGCACGTCCGGCGTGCCGGCGAACGCCTCGTGCAGCGCGGCCACGCTGCGGCGCACCCCCCGCACGTCCATGAACCCGGCGACCGGCCGGCCCTCGCCGAGCAGTCCCTCCGCGACGGCCCGGCGGACGATCAGCGCGACGGGGGTGACGGGGGTGAGCGGGGCGCCGCCGGTCCGCCGGTTCTCGGCGGGACTCTGCGCGTCCGGGGTCGGCACGTCTGGGCTCGGCACGTCTGCGGTCTCCTTCGGAAGGGGCGGGCCGGGGCGAGGCCGGGCGGGGGCGGGCGGGGACGGACCAGGGGCCGTCTCTGCTGCCCTAGTGAACGTCTTCCCCGCGACGCGCGTCCCCTCGCGCGTGACCGCCCGAACGGTCACCGGGACGGCCCCTCGGGCCGAAAAGAAGACTGCACACCCCTAGGGACCGACCGGACGGTATGCCATCCTTCGGAGGCAGGACGAGTCGGACGGCGGGGCAGCGGCCCCGGGGGAGGACCGCGATGCATCACGCCCTACGGTCACGGAACGTGTTCCGTCCCGCGGCGGACGCCCCGGCCGCGCCCGCGCCCCGGCCGCGCCCGCAGGCCGCCCGGTCACTGATCGACGCAGACGCCCTGCGGGTCCTGCACCGGGCCGCCCGGGTGCTGCTGGAGGACCTCGCCGGACTCACCGACCGGCTGGTCACCGTCCTGCAGGAGCAGGAGCCCGCCTACCGCGTGGCTGTGACGTGCGACCCCACCGCCACCTGGCAGGAGGTGCACCGGTCGCTGCGGCACAGTGTGTCCTCGCTGCTGGACCCGCGCGGCAGCCGGGACGCGGCCCGCCGGTGCTCGTGGCGGATCGGCGCCGGCCGGGCGGAGCAGGGCCTGCCGCTGGACGCCCTGCTGCACGCCTTCCGGCTGGGCGGGTCCCTGGTGTGGCAGGGCCTCATCGACGAGACCGCCCGGACCGCTCCCGAGGACGTGCGGCTGCTCGTGCACGTCGCGACCGACGTGTGGCACTTCGTCGACGAACACTGCACCCTCGTCGCGGACGCCTACCGCCAGGTGGAACGGCAGCTCGCCTGGCGGCGCGAGAACCGGCTGCGGGTGCTGGCCGGCGCCCTGCTGGACGGGGCCAGCCGCATCGCCGACCTGCCGGAGACCGCGCAGGCGCTGGACCTCCCCGAGGAGGGGCGGTACGTCGTGGCGGCGGTGACGGCCGGCTGCCCCACCGACGGAGCCGGGGCCCGGGCCGCCCTCACGCGGGGCGCCCGCGTGTACTGGCACACCGGCGTCGAGGTGGACTACGGCATCGTCCTGCTGGACGCGGACGCAGACGCCGGGGCGGTCGGCCGGTCCGGCCACGAGCGGCCGCCCACCGCCGCCACCGGAGGCGGCGGTGCCGGAGCCGGGAGCAGGACCGGGTCGGCCGACGTCGCGCCGTCCGCGCGCACCGCGCGGACGGGCGTCAGCACGGCCGTGACGGGACTGGCCGCCGTCGGCGAAGCTCGCCGGCTCGCGGACGTCGCGCTGGGCCTGTGCCCCCCGACCGGCGGCGCCATCCGGCTGACCGAACACCTCCCGGCCGCGCTCGTGGTCTCCGCCCCCGATCTGGGCGCGGCGCTCGTCGAGCGGGCCCTCGGGCCGCTCGGGAACCTGGAGCCCGCCGACGAGGCCGTCCTGCTCGACACCCTCGCCGCATGGCTGGCCTGCGACGGCTCCGCGCAACGGGCGGGGGAGCGGCTGTACTGCCACCGCAACACCGTCCTCAACCGCCTGCGCCGTTACGAGCAGCTGACGGGCAGGTCACTGGCCCGGCCGGCCGACCTGATGGAGGTCGGCCTCGCCCTGACGGCGCGGGGTCTGTACCCCCGCTGACCCGGCGCGGACCGACCGCGCCTGGGCAGCCGCACAAGCCGCCCCGCCCCGCGTTGGTCGCGCGCAGCGACCCCGCCGCCGAGCCTGTACCGCCCCTCGTCCGCCGTGCTGTCGTGAGCTCCCCTTCCCCCGAACGCCGTTGCCCACGGGCACGGTCCCGAGGAGCCGCGATGCCCCAGGCACCCCCGCAGGAGCGGCCCGCCCTGCACGTCGAACGCCTCGACGTGACGTACGGGCGGGCCCTGTCGGCCCTGCGCTCCGTGTCCCTGACCGTCCCGCACGGCGAGGTGGTGGCCCTGCTGGGCGCCAACGGCGCCGGCAAGTCCACGCTGTTGCGGGCCGTCTCGGGCACCCTCCGGCTGCACCGCGGCGCCGTCACGGCCGGCCTGATCCGCTACGGGAGCACGGTCCTGGACGGCCGTGACCCCGTCGCGGCCGTACGGGCCGGCGTCGTGCAGGTCCCGGAGGGCCGCCGGGTCTTCGCCGGACTGACCGTGGAGGAGAACCTGCGCACCGGGGGCCTCGGCCCCGGCCGGCGCCCGCCCGGACAGGTCCGCGAGGCACGGGAGCGGGTGCACACCCTCTTCCCCGTGCTCGCCGAACGCGGGCGGCAGGCGGCCGGGCTGCTGTCCGGCGGCGAGCAGCAGATGCTGGCCATCGGCCGTGCGCTGATGGCCGCGCCCCGGCTGCTGCTGCTCGACGAACCCTCCCTCGGTCTCGCTCCGCGCATGGTGCACCGGATCGTCGAGGTGATCCGGGAGATCAACGCCCAGGGCACGTCCGTCCTGCTGGTCGAGCAGAACGCGGGCATGGCGCTCTCCCTCGCCGGCCACGCCCACGTCCTCGAGGTGGGCGAGGTCCGGCTGTCCGGGCCCGCCGACGAGCTCGCCCGCACGGACGCGGTACGCCGCCTCTACCTCGGCGACCCGGCCGGCGACCAGGGGGCCGCGTGAACGCCGCCCGCACCGAACGCGCCGCATGCGCCGCCCGGGGCCTCACGGGCGACCGGCCGCCGCCCCCCGTCCTGCACGTCGAGGACGTCACCGTGCGCTTCGCGGGCCTGACCGCCCTCGGCGCCGTCTCCCTGACCGTCGCGCCGGGCTCCGTGCACGCTCTCATCGGGCCCAACGGCGCGGGGAAGTCCACCTGCTTCAACGTCCTGTCGGGCCTGTGCCGCCCGGAGTCCGGACGGGTCCGGCTCGGGGACGTCGAACTGACCGGACTCGCCCCGCACCGGATCGCCGCACTCGGCGTCGCCCGCACCTTCCAGAACATCGTCACCACCGAGGGCACCGTCGCCGACAACCTGATGCTCGGCCGGCACGCCCTGTCGCGGGCCGGTTTCACCGCGAGCGCCCTGCGTCTGCCCCGGGCCGTGCGCGAACAGCGGGCGCACCGCGAACGCGCCCGCGAGATCGCCGAACTCACCGGCCTCGCCGCCCACTTCGACACCCCCGTCGCCCTGCTGTCCTACGGCGACCGCAAACGCGTGGAGTTCGCGCGCGCCCTGTGCCTGGAGCCGAGGGTGCTGCTCCTCGACGAGCCGGTGGCCGGCATGAACGGCTCCGAACGCGCCCGCACGGCCGAGGCGATCGCCGCCGTCCGCGCGCAACTCGGCCTGTCCGTGCTGCTCGTGGAGCACGACATGGGCCTGGTCATGCGTCTCGCCGACGAGGTCACGGTCCTCGACTTCGGCCGGACGCTCGCCCACGGCTCCCCCGACGAGGTGCGCGCACACCCCGAGGTGCTGCGCGCCTACCTCGGCGTCCCCGGAGAGGACACCGCATGACCGCCTTCCTCGACAGCGTCCTCGCGGGTCTGGCCCTCGGCGCGGTCTACGCCCTGGTCGCGCTCGGCTTCGTCGTCATCTTCAAGGCGTCGGGCGTGCTCGACTTCGCCCACGGATCCCTGCTGCTGTTCGGCGGCTACCTGACCGCCGTCCTCCACGACGACCTGGGATTCGCCGCCGCGCTCGCGGTGTCCGTCCTGTCGACCGCGGCGCTCGCCGGCGCCCTGGACCGGCTGCTGCTGCAGCGCGTCGCCCCCGACCCCGGGGCCGCCCATGTGCAGACCATCGTCACCATCGGCGTCGACATCGTGCTGCTGACCGACCTGTCCCGGCGCATCGGCGGCGATCTGCTCACCCTGGGCGACCCCTGGGGCGACTCCGTGACCCGGCTCGGCTCCGTGACCGTCGCCGACAGCAGGATCGCCGCGATCGTCGTCTCCGCGCTGGCCATCGGCGGCGTCTTCGCCCTGTTCCGGTTCACGTCCTGGGGCCTCGCGCTGCGGGCCGCCGCGGAGGACACCGAGGCCGCGGCCCTGATGGGAGTGCGGCTGAGCCGGGTGCGGACGCTCGCCTGGTGCCTGGCCGGCGCCCTCGCCGCCCTGGCGGCCGTGTTCCTCGCCGCGTTCCCCGCTCCCGGACTGGAGCGGACCACCGGCCAGATCGCCCTGAACGCCTTCCCGGCGGCGATCCTCGGCGGACTCGCCTCGCCGCCCGGCGCCCTCGCGGGCAGCCTCCTCATCGGCCTGACCGAGGCCCTGGCCGCCGGCTACCAGTCCGAACTGCACGTCCTGGGCGAGGGGTTCGGCGACGTCGCGCCCTACGCGGTGATGGTCGCCGTCCTGCTGGTGCGCCCCACCGGGCTGTTCGGGGCGAAGGGAGCGGCACGTGTCTGAACGCATCCCCAAGGGCGCGGGCGCGCTCCTGGCGGCTCTGCTGCTGTGCGCGCCGCCCTTCTACCTCGACGCCTTCTGGCTGCGCATCGGCCTGTTCTCCATGGCCGCCGCCATCGGCGCCGTCGGCCTCGGCCTGCTCACCGGAGCCGCCGGCCAGCTCTCCCTGGGCCACGCCTTCTTCCTCGCCGTGGGCGCCTACGGCTACACCTGGCTGGCCGGCGACCCGGGCCCCGGGCTGCCGCCCGTGCTCGCCGCGCTCCTCGCGGTGCTGCTGGCCGGGGCGGCCGGCGGGCTCTTCAGCCCCGTCGCCGGGCGGGTGCGTGGCGTCTACCTGGGCGTCGCCACGCTCGCCCTGGTCTTCCTGGGCCACCACGTGCTGCTCACCGCCGACTCCGTCACCGGCGGCTACAACGGCCGTTCGGTGCCGCCGCTGACCGTCGGCGGCTTCTCCTTCGCCGGTGACGGCTCCTCGCTCGTCGTCCTCGGCGTCCCCTTCGGCGGCGCGGAACGCCTCTGGTACCTGGGGCTCGTCCTGCTGGCCGGCACCTGGTGGACGGCGCGCGGCCTGCTGCGCGGCCGCCCGGGACGCGCCCTGACGGCGTTGCGCGACAGCGAGACCGCGGCCGCCGTGATGGGCGTCGACGTCGCCCGCCACCGCTCGGCGGCGTTCGTCGTGTCGTCGATGTACGCGGGCCTGGCCGGTGTCCTGCTCGCGCTGGCCTTCCGCCGGGTGGTCCCCGACTACTTCGGCCTGGCTCTCTCGGTCGACTACCTGGCGATGATCGTCATCGGCGGCCTGGGGTCCGTGGCCGGCGCCGCCGCGGGCGCCGTGTTCGTCACCGCTCTGCCCCTGCTGATGACCCGTTACGCCGACCAGTTGCCGCTGGTGACCGCCCCCGGCACCGGCGACGGCGGAGTCGGCCCGACCGAGGCGGCGCGCTACCTGTACGGCGCCGCCATCGTCCTCGTCCTGCTGTACGCCCCCGACGGCCTGCGCGGCCTCATCCGCCGAACCCGCGCGCGTCTGCGGCCGGCCGCCGCCTCCCCGGCCGCCGATGACCGTCCGCCCGCCCCCGCTGTCCGAGCCAAGGAGCCCACCCCGTGAACCGCACGCAGTCCAGACACCGCGCCCATGTCCCCCTCCTCGCCGCCGCGCTGGCGGCCCTGCTCGTCACGGCCACCGGCTGCAGCTCCAAGGCCGGGGGCGGCGGCGCTTCCGAAGGCGCCGACGGCGTCAAGGAGGGCCCCGGAGTGACCGACAAGACCCTCAGGCTCGGCGCTCTCACCGACCTGACGGGCCCCTACGCGACCCTCGGCAAGTCCATCGTGCAGGCCCAGCAGATGTGGGCCGACGAGACGAACGCGGCCGGCGGCGTCTGCGGCCGCAAGGTCGAGATCGTGGTCAAGGACCACGGCTACGACGTGCAGAAGGCGGTCACCGCCTACGCCGACCTGGCCCCCGACGTCGTCGCCCTGCCGCAGGTCATCGGATCCCCCGTGGTCGCCGCCCTCCTCGACGACATCGAACGCGACCGCCTGCTGACCTTCCCGCAGGCGTGGGCCGCCTCCCTGCTCGGCAAGGACGCCGTCCAGGTCATCGGCACCACCTACGACGTCGACATGATCACCGCCGTCGACTTCCTCACGCGGACGAAGGGGCTGGCCAAGGGCGACTCCGTCGGCCATGTCTACTTCGAGGGCGACTACGGCGCCAACGCCCTGGAAGGGTCCACCTGGGCGGCCGGGCGGGCCGGGCTCACGATCGTGCCGCAGAAGATCAAGGCGACCGACACGGATCTGTCGGCGCAGGTGTCCGCGCTGCGCAGGGCGGGTGTGAAAGCGGTCCTGATCAGCGCGGGTCCGGCGCAGACGGCCTCGCTGGTCGGGGTCGCCGCCTCGCGCGGACTGCGGGTGCCCGTAGTCAGCAGCGCGCCCGGCTTCGCGCCCCAGCTGATGAAGACGCCCGCGGCGCCGGCCCTGCTGGCCATGCTGAACGTGGTGAGCGCGGCGCCCGCCGTGAGCACCGACCTGCCCGGCGTCCGGCGGATGGCCGCCGCCTACGGCAAGAAGTACCCCGGCTCCCCGGTGGACGCCGGCACACTGTCCGGCTACAACGCCGCGCAACTGCTCGGCGCCGACCTCAAGAAGGCCTGTGCGGCAGGCAGCCTGGCCCGCGAGGACGTGGTGAAGGCCCACCGCGCGCAGAAGAACGCCGACACCGGCCTCGGCTCGCCGCAGGACTTCTCCGACGTCACCAAGCCCGCCGCCCTGTCCGCCTACGTGCTCAAGCCGGACGCCGAGGCGCTCGGCGGCGTGGTGGGCGTCGAGGACGCGCACCAGGCGCCGGGCGTCACGGAGTACCTGGCCGGCCGCTCCTGACCGGTCCCGGGTGATTCAGCGGCCCCGCTGCTGAATGCGTTCGGTTATCTCCATTGGACCCGCGGCCGACGGCGGGGCCAGGCTGGAGAGGTCCGGTGCGTCGCGATCACCGTCCGGCGCACCGGATCTCTCCCTGCCCGCCCGCACCCGAGAAGAAGAGGTCGCAACCCTATGCAGACCCGCCGCATCGGTGAACTGGACGTCAGCGCCATCGGCCTGGGCGCCATGCCCATGTCGATCGAGGGACGACCGGACGAAGCACGCTCCCTGGCGACGATCCACGCCGCGCTGGACGCCGGCGTGACCCTGATCGACACCGCGGACGCCTACCACCTGCACGCCGACGAGGTCGGCCACAACGAGACTCTGATCGCCAAGGCCCTCGCCTCCCACGACCGCGGCGCGGACGTCCTCGTCGCCACCAAGGGCGGCCATCTGCGCCCCGGCGACGGCAGTTGGACCCTCGACGGCAGCCCCGCCCACCTCAGGGCGGCCTGCGAGGCCTCGCTGCGCCGGCTCGGCGTGGAGGCGATCGGCCTCTACCAGTTCCACCGCCCCGATCCGCGCATCCCCTACGCGGAGTCCGTCGGCGCCGTACGGGAACTGCTGGACGAGGGCAAGATCCGCGCCGCCGGCATCTCCAACGCCGACCCCGCGCAGATCAGGGAGGCGAACGACATCCTCGGCGGTCGCCTGGCCGCCGTGCAGAACCAGTTCTCGCCGGCCTTCCGCTCCAGCGAGCCCGAACTGCGCCTGTGCGACGAGCTCGGCATCGCGTTCCTGCCGTGGAGCCCGCTCGGCGGCATCTCCCGCGCCCGCGAACTGGGCTCCTCCTACGCGTCGTTCGCCCATGTCGCCGAGGAACACGGCGTCAGCCCGCAGCGCGTGTGCCTGGCCTGGGAGCTCGCCAGGTCGCCGGTGGTCGTGCCGATCCCGGGCGCCAGCCGGCCCGAGACGATCCTCGACTCCCTCGCCGCGACGGAACTCGTCCTGACGGCCGACGAACTCGCGGAACTGGACGCCGCCGTCTGAGGGAGCCACCGGAAGGACCGACGTCGCCCGGCCGCGCGCACCGCGACCTGCGCAGCGCCTGGAGCGCCCGGAGCGTCCGGAGCGCCCGGAGCGCTTGACGGTCCGTGGCCGGATCGTGCCCCTGGGGAGTGACAAGTCCGTGTGTCATGCATGATTCGCCGGAGACGGGGCACACGCAGCGCACAACAGAGAGAGGGGCGCTCGTGATCGTTCCGGACCCGAAAATCGCCAGGACGTTGCTGACCCGCTACGCGACGCTGAAGATCGCACAGGCGGAGAAGGAGACGCCGCAGGCGGCTCGTGAACTCCAGGACGTGACCTACACCTTGTGCGTGCTCATGGGCACGGCCGACGTCCGTGAGGCGGTCGCCGCGGCGGACGCCCTGCTGCAGTCCGCGCCGGCGACGCGCACACCCGCGGAGGGCTCGGACGGACTGTCGCTGGCCGTCTGAGGCCGTGCAACGGCCGGACCCCGCCGTGCGGCGTCCGGCCCCCGACCGTCCGCCCCGGACCGTTCGGCACGCGGCTCCGGGCCCGTCGGCGTCCGGTCCACCGGCACCGGGTCCCGCCGCCGAGCGCGGGTGGACCGGCCCGGCGCGGCGGAGCTCCTCCGGCCTCCGGCCGCGTCGGGCGTCTCACTGGGCCGCGGAGCCGCACCGGTCGGCGCGCCGGGGGTCGCGTTCCGTCGGCGGCCCGGCCAGCCACTCGGCGATGGTGCGGGCGATGGGCTGACCGGTGTCCACCTCCACGAAGCCGAACTGACCCGACTGGTTGCACTCGAGGAACCACCAGGTGCCGTCGGCGTCCTCGGCGAAGTCGAACGCCCCGTAGGAGAGTTCCGCCTCCCGCAGGTACCTCCTCACCGCCTCGGCAAGGCGCGGCGGGACGTCGGCCGGACGCCAGGGCGTCGTCGAGGGCGAGTAGCGCACGTCCACGACGTCGGGATCGCCGCCGGGGACGGTGTCCTTGCGGGCGGCGAGGATGCGGTCGCCGACCGCGGTCAGCCGGATGTCGGCCCGCTTGGCCACCCTGCGCTGGAGCAGCGTCGGGCCGTAGGCGACGGCGGCGAAGTCGGCGTCCGGCGGGACCCGGGTGGTGGGCACGGCCCGGGGCGGATCCTGCGGATGCGCCCCGGACACCGGCTTGACCACCAGGTCCGGATAGCGGTCCGCGAACTCACGGGCCGCCTGCGGGAACGTCGTGACGATCGTGGCCGGCACGGGCAGGCCGCTGCGCTGGGCGGTCCGCAGCTGCCACGGCTTGTGCCGGGCCCGGACGGACGCGTCCGGGTGGTTCATCCAGCGCGCCCCGGCCCCTCGGAGCATGCCGTAGAGCGCCTGCGAGGCCTCCTCCGTCAGCCACGCGGACGGCTGGGGCGCGTGGGCCGCGGGGGAGCCGGGCCGGCGGACCCACACCGACCGCAGCCCCTCGAGGGTCACCAGCCGTCCGGCGGAGGACAGATGGCCACGGAAGGCTCCGTGCACGTACTCGCCGGACAGGGCGACGGTGTGGTTCAGGTCGGCCGGATCGAGCCGGACGACGGGGACGCCCGCGGCGTTCAGGTGCACGACCACCATGTCCGCCGTGACGTCCTCTTCACAGGTCAGGATGAGCACGGTCATTTTTCGTCGGCCTGTGTTCAGTCGTCGAAGTGGGTCTTGGAGCCCGCTGTCGAGGTGGTGGTCGCCAGTTCGCGCAGGAGGGCGTGGTCGCGAGCGGCGATCCGGCCGTCGAAAAGTACGTTCAACTGCATTCCGGGGTCGTAGGCATACGGAGTGGCGAACTCCAACTCTGCCGCGGGGCGTGCGTAGTTGAGCGTGAACGGTTGCATCGTCTCTCCCTCGTCGGTACTGCCTCGATCAAGCGGTGCCGCTGTGCGACGTCACTCGGGCCCGCTGCTTGGTGCTGGGTGGGTGCGCCCTTCAGTCACTTATACGAATCGAACGGGTGGTTGGTTTCCTTACTCTCCGTGATCGTCGGGGAGTTGGGCGCCGAGCAGGGCGTGGAGCAGGGGAGATCGGGTCGGGAGGTGGTGAAAACGTCTTCGGCGGCGGTCAGTCGGGGACCCGCTCGGAGACGCGCCCGGCGGCGTCGTCGGGGGCGCGGCGCATGGAACGCAGGGCCAGCAGGAGCATGCCGACATCGTCGAGATAGACCGGATCCGGCAGCAGATCGGCCGGAAACACGAAGTACAGGACCGCCCCCCAGAACACCCAGCGCGGGCCGGTGGGCAGTCCGGCCCGTCTGAGGCCCCGGCGGGTCCGGACCAGCCGCGTCAGCACCGCGGCGGCCGCGACGAACAGCGCGAGGGCTGCCACCGCGATGACGACGACGAGCGTGGTTGGCGCATCCACGGGCCCTCCCCTGTGGTCCGTCGCGCTACGTCCGGCCGTGCTCTGCGCTTCCTGTCCGGACCCCGGGTCGCGGTCCCTGTCTGTCGGTTTCCCCGCTTCGGCTCCTCGAATGCCCGTTTCCGGCAGGAATACCGCATCGGACGCCGTCACCCTGGCGCCAGGAGGGGAGCGGGGCGTCCAGCGCCGTGCCCGTGCACCGGGGAAAGGGCCGCTGGAGGCGGGGCGCCGGACGCGGGACGGCGGGCGCGTGTTGCCCGGCCTCGCCTACGGGTGCGGGGAGCCGGTCTCGCCTGCGTCGGGTGCGGGCGTGCGGTCCTGCTCCGGCCCGTCGGCGGGAGTGCTCGCCGGCACCGGCAACAGGCCCTTGGTGGACTCCTTGAACCGCTCCAGGGTGCGGCCCAGCTGCTGGAAGGGCGAGCCGGTCCGCTTGGCGGGCGCCTGCCGCGGCACTCCGGCGGCGTCGGCCTCGGCCGCTGCCTCCCGGTACGCGGCCAGCGCCTCGTGGGCGTGCTCGGCGGCCTCCCGGTACAGGTCCCGGGACTCCGTCATCGCCTCCAGCGCGTCCTTGTACATCACCACCAGGGCGCGCTCGCGGGCCAGTTCCTCCTCCAGGGTGAGCAGCTGCCACTCCTCCCGCAACACGGTGAGCGCGGCGTCGCCGCCCTCCGGCAGCGGCCGGGGCAGAGCGGCGAAACGCCGGACGGCGTCCAGCAGCTCGGTGGGATGCGTGCCGTCCAGGAACACGCTGCGCACCGAGAACGCGGCGGGATCGTAGTCGGCCGCAGCGGGCACGCCGGGCAGCACCAGCGCACCGCCGCGCGGCACCTCCGCACCCGACTCCTTCAGCGCCCAGTTCACCGTGCGCAGCTGGTGCGGGGCGGCCCGGTGCTCGACGACCCGGTGATGCAGGCCGGGCGGGAGCAGGGGAACGAGCGAGCGGCGGCCCTGCTCGTCGGGTGTCATGGCCTCGTGGACGACGATGTGCACGGCCCAGGTGTCGCGCAGGGCGGCCCGGAGCGTGCGCCGCAGCTCCTTCTCGTCGGCGGGCAGCGGGTTGGCCTCGAGGAAGCGTTCGCCCGTGACGGTCTCGTGGCCCCACGGGGCGTCCGCGTCCCAGGGCCAGAAGACGCCGGCGGGTGACGGCCAGCGCTGGTCCCAGGGCCGGTCGGCCTCCGCCGTCAGCGTCCACTCCTGGCCCCGGCCCGACCACTCGGCGAGGGTGAGCCGGGCGCGGACCGTCACCTCCTCCTCGGGCTGCCACCTGGCCTCGAAGGCCGTCTCCCCGTCCGGGGTGTCCGCTTCGGGCAGCTCCGCGAAATCCTGCACGGCGCCGGCGTCCTTGAGGGTCTGGAGGTTCTTGCGCAGGACGTCCGGCGCGGTCGGTCCGGTGTGGCGGCCACGGGCCTGCCACACCGTGGAGGGCGTCATGGGCGAATCGGTCGCGGCGATGTGCATGAGTCCATTCGTGAGGGCGGGCGGCCGGGCGGCGGCGCGGCGACGACGGGGCGTCGACGCGCGAAGGCCAGTATCGCTCGCCGCGGGGGGTGGGCGGTCCGACGGCATGGCGGCGAGGGCGCCCGAGGACGCCCCCGTTCAGGAGCCCCTTCCCCGGCGCGACGCCCGTCACGCGTCCGAATCCGCCGTGGTTGCCCGGATGCGCCGCATCCGCCGCATCCGCCACCACCGCAAGGGACGACGCGCGCGCATCGTGTGCGTCGCCCACCCGGAGTGTGCGCCGTGCACCACGGCGTGCGCCCCGCACTCATGGGCTTGCCGGGGCCGGGGCGGGAGAATGGGACAGCGGACGGGGCCCGCCCACCATCCGCTTCGGGGCGGGCCCCGTCCGCGCGCCCGCGCCCTCCGAGCCCGCGCCCTCCGCGCCGGTGTCCGCCGCGCGCCCTCCCGGACCGTCTTGCCCGCCCGGCCGCCTTCGCGCGCGGCCCTGGACGGTCCGGCCCGCGCCGCCGGGCGAATCCGGGGCATGCCAAAGGAATGTGCCAAAGCCGTCGCCTTCGGCCGCCGCGTTCCGTAACCTCTGGGGCACCCGAACCATCCCGCGCCGCATCGCACTTGCTCCGCACCAGTCGCCAACGCGCCGAAGGGACAACGGTCATGGCCGTCGAGGTCGAGGTCGCGAACGAACTGCACCGACTGCGCGCCCGCATGCCGCAGCTGACGGGGGCGTTGGCGGCCGGCGCCGACGGGCTCGTCCTGGCCCAGGACATGCCGGACGTCCAGCCCGAGGGCCTGGCCGCGCTGACCGCGGCGGCGCTCGGCGTCGGACGCCGCATGGTCGACCTGGCGGACCGCGGCGACTTCCGCGAGCTCCTGGTGCGCGGCGCCGACGGCTACCTCGCGACCTACGCGGCCGGGCCGACCGCCGTGCTGACCCTGCTCGCCGACGGCCGGGTGAACGTCGGCCGGCTGCACCTGGAAGGGCGACGGTGCGGCGCGCGCATCGCCGAGCTCGTGGCCGCGCGGTCCGCGCTCGAGCGGCCGCGGCCCTTCGGCGCCGAGGGCGGCCCGTTCCCCCCGCCGCACGCCCGCGGCCGGATCCAGGGCGCGCTGCCCGTCCGTATCCCGCCGCAGTCCCGCCACCGGCCCTGAATCCGGGCCGCAGTCGCACCACCCGGCCCTGAGCCCCGCCCCGGTCGCACCACCGGCCGTGGATCCGGCAGCAGTCCCGCCGCGGGCACGCGTCTGCCCAGGGGGCAGGTCACCCCGCGCCGCCTCCCGCTCCCGGGCGTCCGCGCCGCCCTCCGACCGGGCGTCGCCGCACACCGCCCCGTTCCGGGCCGCCGGCTCCCGCGGGGGCGCTGAAGCCGCCCGGGACGAGCCGCGCCGGTCCGGCGGCGGGCATCGTGGGTCCCGACGGACCGTGCCCGCCGTACGCCTCCCGCCCCGCACCGGAGCCGGAAGCCTCCAACGGGCCGCCGCCCGCGCGGGCGTTCGCCTCCGAACCCGCGTCCGCAGCCGCCGGGTCCGGCACCCGGGGCCGCGGCGGAGCCGGCCGGCTCAGCACGCGCGTGTGGGGCATCAACGAGGCGCACGAGGAGCACACTTCGCTGAGCGTCCACACCTGACCCACCGACGGGTCGTGCCGAAGGACGAGGACGACCGTGCCCGCGCAGGCGACCCGGACGTCCTCGTGCGGCGCGCACCGCTGACGGCGGCACCAGCAGGCGGCGTCGTGATGCACCGCCGCCGCCCGGGCGTGCGCGGCCGCATGGGCCTCGGCGAAACGGCGCAGGCCCGCGAGGTCCCGGGAGCGCGGCGGCATCGCGCACGCGGAGGAGCAGGTGACCGACGCGGTGCGGTCCCGGTGCCCCACCACGCGGATCGTCCAGCAGCGGCCCGGACGGCGGGCCGAGGGGGCGTCAGGGTGCATGAGAGCCAAAGCGCACGTCCTTCGTGGGGAGGGCGAGAGGAGAGGGAGGGAGCGGACCGGGAGCGGCTACGGCACGGCCCGGCGGAAGTGACCTCGTTCACAGCATGCCCGTGGGCGGCCGGACCATTCGCGCTGTGCCCCCTCTGGCCGACACACCGCGTGTCGGTCGCTGGCTCTAAGCTCCCTCCATGAGCACAGGGGGAACCCACGGACGCGTCGTCGACGGACGCTTCGAGCTGGTGGAACGACTCGGCGGCGGCGGCATGGGCCTGGTGTGGCGGGCCCACGACCTGGTCCTGCACCGGGCGGTCGCGGTCAAGGAGGTGCGGCACGCGGATCCGGACCTCGCCGAGCACGATCCGGCGGCCGCCCGCGTGCTGCGCGAGCGCGTGCTGCGCGAGGCCCGCGCGCTGGCGCGCGTCCACCATCCCAACGTCGTCACCATCCATCACATCGTCGACGGCGGCGAGCACACGTATCCGTGGATCGTGATGGAGCTCGTCGAGGGCGGCTCGCTGCAGGACAGGCTGGAGCGGGGGGCGATGTCCCCGGTCGAGGCCGCCCGGATGGGCCGCGAGGTGCTGGCCGCGCTGCGCGCCGCGCACGCCGTCGGCATCGAGCACCGTGACGTGAAGCCCGCCAACGTCCTGCTGCGCCCCGACGGGCGGCCCGTGCTCACCGACTTCGGCATCGCCGCCGTCCGGGAGTCGGTCGGCCTCACCGCGACCGGCTCGGTCATCGGCTCGCCCGACTTCATGGCGCCGGAACGGGTGAGCGGGAAGGAGGGCGGTCCTGCCGCCGACCTCTGGTCGCTCGCGATGCTGATGTACGTCGCCGTGGAGGGGCGCCATCCGCTGCGCAGGGGCAGCACGCTCGCCACCCTCGCCGCCGTGCTGAGCGAGGACGTGCCCGCGCCGCGCAGCGCGGGACCGCTGACCGCCGTTCTCACGGCGCTGCTCGTGCGCGACCCGCAGGCCCGCCCCGACGCTGCCCGGGTCGACCTGATGCTCGCGGCCGTGACGGCCGCCGCGCCGGCGCCGGGCGCGGCCTTTCCGGCCGCTCACGCCCCGTCGGCGGTCCAGGCGCCGTCGCCCTCGACGACCTCGTACTCCCTCGCTCCGCCCGCGGCCCCGCCCGGGGCCGTCACGGTCGTCCCGCCCGCCGACGCCCGGCCCCCGGCCCGCCGTGGCCGGGGTGCGGCCGTCGCCATCGCCGTGCTGGCCACCGCTCTGGCCGGCGTCCTGGCGTGGACGCTGCTTCCGTACCTCCAGGACGACGACGGCGGAGACGGCGGCGGCAGCGGCGCCCGCTCGCCGCTGCCGGGCGTGTCCGCGTCGCGGAGCGCCGGGCAGGCCGCGTCCGGGACGTCCGGCGCGTCCGGGGCCTCTTCCGACGACGCCTCCGCGGCGGCTTCCGGCGACGGGTCCGAGCCGCTCAAGGTCGACCTGCTCAGCGGGGACGGCGTCAAGAACGTCGTCGCGAAGCTGTCGGCCGCCACGGGCGGGGCGAAGGTGACGCGCCTCGCGGTGTACGAGGAGTACGCCATGGCCGACGTCTCCGTGAAGGGCCGTCCGAAGCTCTACGACCGGTACATGTACCGCGGCGGGGACGTGGCGGTGAAGGACGGGCCGGGCGGCACCGTGATGAGCGGCGCGGTCCCCGTCGACCTGGACGTCTACGACTGGGACAAGGTCCCCGGCCTGCTGGCCCGGGCCGCCAAGACCCTCGGCGTCGCCCATCCCACCAGCCGATACCTGTTGGTCGACACGGGGTCCACCGTCTTCGACACCCCGCCCTCGATGAGCGTCTACCTGTCCGACGAGTACGGCAGCGGGTACCTCCGGGCCGACGCCAAGGGACGGGTGATCGCGACCTATCCGCGCGACGACGGCTGACGGCCGACTGCCGACTGCCGACTGCCGACTGCCGACTGCCGACGGCCGTCCGCGGGGGCGGGGGAGTGCGCCCTGTGTGCCGGTCCGCGCCGAAGCGGCGTTTCGTCGTGCAGGATATATCGAGAGCCGATATATTCAGTTCCATGGCATCGAGGAGCATGACCCAGGCCGCCTTCTTCGTGCTGACGGCCCTCGCCGACCAGCCGCGGCACGGCTACGGCATCCTGCGGGAGATAGAGGAACTCTCCGCCGGTGAAGTGCAGTTGCGGGTGGGCACGCTCTACGGCGTGCTCGACCGGCTCACCGCCGACGGGCTCATCGCCCTGGACCGCGAGGAGATCCAGCAGGGCAGGCTCAGGCGCTACTACCGCGTCACCGACGACGGCGTCCGGGCCCTTGCGGCAGAGGCCGACCGCATGGCGGCCGGCGCCGGCGCGGCCAGACGCCGCATCGCCGAGGGCCGCCGCGCCCCCGGAACCGTCATCCCGCCGGCCCCCGGGCCCGGACTCGCCGGAGGTCTGGCATGACCGGCACGACGACCCTTCTCGAAGCGCGCTACCGCGCCGTGCTGCGGCTGCTCCCCGCGTACTACCGCCAGGAGCGGGAGGAGGAGATGGTCGAGGTCTTCCTCGGGGAGACCGACCGCGATCTCCAGGACCAGAGCCGGCCGACCCTCGGCGAGGCCGCCAGCGTCGCCGCCCTCGCTGTGCGCACCCGGCTGGGAACCGCCGCCGCGCCGCGCCGCTACGCGCTGCTCGGCTCGACGGTCCGGCTCTTCGCCCTCTGCGCCGTGCTGCTCCAGGCGGCCGCCGCGGTCGCCGACCGGGCACTGGAGCTGACCTGGACGTCCACGCACGGCGCCTTCGGGCGGCACGTCTTCCTGTCGGGGTTCACCGGGCGGGGCCCGGTCGTCGCCTCGGCCGCCGTCGCCGCCTGGGCGCTGCCCCTGCTGTGGACGGTCGGCTACTTCGCCCTGCTGCGCGACCGCCGAAGGACCGCGCGCATCAGCGTGCTGCTCGCCGCCCTGCCCACCCTGTGGCCCTTCCTCGCGCCCTTCGTGACCGACTTCCCGCCGCCGGAGCCGGCCTACGCCGCCGCCACGGCGGCCTTCGCCTGGCTGCCGACCCTGGCCCTGTGCACCGCCTGCCACCGCGACGCGCCCCCGGCGGCGCTGTCCGTCGGCACACCGGGCACCGTGTATGCCGGCTGCTGCGTCGTCATGGGCGCCTCCGTCGTCGTACTGCCCACGGTGGCCGACTCCGTGTGGGCGCCGACCACCTGTTTCGTCCTCGGCGCGCTCGGCTGGCTGGTGCGCCGCGGCCGCCGGGGCCGGACCGCGGGCGCAGAGGGCGCGCTCGCCCTGGCCGGGCTCGGGCTGCTGATCCTCACGCTGCGCGTGGCCGCCGCGTACACCTGGCTCGATGTGTCCATGCCCCTGCCCACGGCCATGGTGGCCGGATTCGCCGTCCAGGCGGCCGCCCTGCTGCTCCTGACCGCCGCCCTCGCGGTCGTCGGCGGCCGTGACCTCGCGGCCCGCTGACCGCCCGGACGGCGTGCGGTGACTCAGTGCGGGAAGGCGCGCGGCTGCCGCAGCCGGGGCAGCTCGTCACGGAACTCCTCTATGCGGGAGCTGATCTGCCGCATCAGGACGGTGTCGGCCAGCCGGTCCAGGTAGAGGTTGCGGCGGGCCAGGCCGGGAGCGTCGACGCAGAAGTACAGGGTCATGAGGGGATTGACGAACAGTTCGCCGTCTTTCGTGCGCTCGGTGAACCGGACGTCGCCGAAGTCGCCGCGCACGGCGGCGGCGACGGACCCGTTGACGATGCTGGGGTGGCCCGGCGTGCACGCCTGGGCGTCGGCCACCGCGTCGAGGTAGAGGGCGCCCTCGGGACTGTGCCGGGGCAGGGAGAACGCGCCCAGGTAGGAGCCCGCCCGGTCGAGTTCGGCCAGGTTCTCCAGCACCAGCGAGTGGCTGATCCCGTGGTAGGCGTCCACGCCGAAGCCCAGACAGGCGACCAGTCGCTCCGGGACGTCGTCGAGGCCGGCCACGGCGGCCAAGCTCGCCATGTCCTCCTCGGGCGTGCCCAGGCCGTGCTCGTCGCCGCGCATCAGGATGTCGGTGCCGCCGTCGACCAGGACGACCGCGTCCACCCCGCCCAGGTGGTCCACCAGTGCCCGGTAGGCGGCGCGCAGCGGCCGCACGCCGGTGCGCGGGAAGGCGTACACCGTGGCGGGCAGCCCCTGCCGGTCGAGCCAGCGGGCCAGCGTGCGTTCGGGGAAGTAGTCGCCGCGCACGTCGAGGTCGGGGCCGACGGCCGCGACGTCGGGCTGCAGCCACACGTCCGAGGGCAGTCCGTACAGATCGACGAACGAGAGGTTCGCCAGGTGGACGTCCTTGCCCGCCGACCGTAGGGCGAGCGCCAGCGGAAGCCCTGCGTACACGTCGAAGCCGCCGCCCGCGCCGGCGACGAGCACCCGGCGCGCGTCGCGCAGCCGGGTGAAGAGAGGAGGTTCCTGGAGAGAGAACACTCCCGCACGCTAACAGCCGACGATCTTGCGGACCAGGGCCGTTCGCCGACGCCTTTCACCGGCGGCGCACGCCAAGGAGAAGGGCCCGGAGGCGTCCGCCCCCGGGCCCTTGTCACCGTGGCTACGCGCCGCTCTCCCGCAGCATGTCCTCACGCTCGACGATCTTCACGCGCTCGCGGCCCTGGGGCTCGCCCAGCGCCTTCTCGGCGGCGTCCAGCCGGTGCCAGCCCTCCCAGGTGGTGAAGCGGACCTGGCGCTCGGCGAGGAACGCGTCCACGGCCTCCGGCTCGGGTGCGTCCGGCGTGTGCAGACGGCCGTTCGCGTGGTCGTCCAGCAGGTTCGACACCGTCTCGTTGGCGTCACCCTTGGTGTGGCCGATCAGGCCGACCGGCCCGCGCCGGATCCAGCCGGTGACGTACGTGGACTGCAGGTGCGCGCCCGACTCCTCGATGACACGGCCGCCCTCGTCCGGAACGGTGCCGGAGTCGAGGTCCCAGGGCAGCTTCGGCAGCTTCTCGGAGAGGTAGCCGACGGCGCGGTAGACCGCCTGGACGTCCCAGTCCTTGAACTCGCCGGTGCCCTTGACGTTGCCGGTGCCGTCGAGGGCGGTGCGCTCGGTGCGCAGACCGACGACGCTGCCGTCCTCGCCGAGGATCTCGGTCGGCGACTCGAAGAAGTGCAGGAACAACTTGTGCGGGCGGTCGCCCACATCGCGTATCGCCCAGTTCTCCAGCGTCTTGGCGACCATGTCGGCCTGCTTGTTGCCGCGCCGCGTCGCGATCGAGCCCTCGTCGTAGTCGATGTCCTCGGGGTCGACGATGACCTCGATCGTGGGGGAGTGGTCCAGCTCCCGCAGCTCCATCGGCGAGAACTTCGCCTGTGCGGGGCCGCGCCGGCCGAACACGTGGATCTCCCGCGCCCTGTTGGCCTTGAGGCCCTCGTGGACGTTGGCCGGGATCTCCGTGGGCAGCAGCTCGTCCGCCGTCTTGGCCAGCACGCGCGCCACGTCGAGGGCGACGTTGCCGACGCCCAGGACCGCGACCTTCTCGGCCTGGAGCGGCCAGGTGCGGGGCACGTCCGGGTGGCCGTCGTACCAGGAGACGAAGTCCGCGGCGCCGTAGGAGCCGTCGAGCTCGATGCCCGGGATCGACATCTCACGGTCGGCCATGGCGCCCGTGGAGAAGATCACGCCGTCGTAGAAGGCGCGCAGGTCGTCCAGGCTGATGTCGGTCGGGTAGTCGACGTTGCCGAAGAGCCGGATCTGCGGCTTGTCGAGGACCTGGTGCAGGGCGGTGATGATGCCCTTGATGCGCGGGTGGTCCGGGGCGACGCCGTAGCGGATCAGGCCGAACGGGGCCGGCATGCGCTCGAAGAGATCGATGGAGACACCCGGGTCGGCGGCCACGGCGGACTTGAGCAGCGCGTCGGCGGCGTAGATCCCGGCGGGGCCGGCTCCGACAATGGCTACCCGCAGGGGGCGGGGCATGATCAGGTTCCCTTCGAGCGGTGACAGATCGACTCGGGGGAAGCCTAAACTAAGGCAAGCCTAACTCGGTACGCGGGTCCGCTCTATGAGCTCATAAACAGCATTTATGAGCGGAGGCGCTCGACGCGCCCCGTCCCGCGGCGGCCCATCGGCACGCGCGCCGGCGGTCCGCGCGCCCTCAGGGCAGCGGCTGTTCGGCCCAGATCACCTTGCCCTTGGGGGTGTACCGGGTGCCCCAGCGCTCGGTGAGCTGCGCCACCAGGAACAGCCCGCGTCCGCCCTCGTCGGTCATCGCCGCATACCGCAGATGCGGCGAGGTGCTGCTGCCGTCCGAGACCTCGCAGATCAGCGTGCGGTCGCGCAGCAGCCGCACCCGCACGGGCCCGCTGCCGTACCGGATCGCGTTGGTGACCAGCTCGCTGAGAATGAGCTCCGTCGCGAACGACAGCTCGTCCAGGTCCCAGCGCGCCAGCTGCCGTAGCGCCGCCGAGCGCACCTCGCCGACCGCCGCCGGGTCCACCGGCACCTCCCACTCGGCGACCCGGTCGGCGCCCAGGGCCCGGGTGTGCGCGACGATCAGCGCGATGTCGTCGCCCTGCCGGACCGGCAGCATCGCGTCCAGGACCGCCTGGCAGGCCTCTTCCGGCGAGCCGTCGGCGCTGCGCTCCAACGCCGCGCGCAGCATCTCCAGACCCGTGTCGATGTCCCGCTCCCGGTCCTCCACCAGCCCGTCCGTGTACAGCGCCAGCCGGCTGCCCTCGGCCAGCTCCAGCTCGACCGTCTCGAACGGCAGACCGCCCAGTCCCAGCGGAGGCCCCGCAGGAACGTCGGCGTACTCCACCCGGCCGTCGGGATGCACCACCGCCGGCGGCGGATGGCCGGCGCGGGCGATCGTGCAGCGCCGGGACGCCGGGTCGTAGATGGCGTACAGGCAGGTCGCCCCGGAGACGGCCGCGTTGCCCCGGTCGCCCGCCTCGTCCTGGTCGATGCGCGCCACCAACTCGTCCAGCAGACCCAGCAGTTCCTCGGGGGACAGATCCAGCGCGGAGAAGTTGTGCACGGCGGTGCGCAGCCGCCCCATGGTGGCCGCCGCGTGCAGGCCGTGTCCCACCACGTCGCCGACGACCAGGGCGACCCGCGCCCCCGACAGCGGCAGCACGTCGAACCAGTCGCCCCCCACGCCGGCCTGCGCGGGCAGATACCGGTAGGCGATGTCCAGGGCGTTCTGCGCCGGCAGCGTACGGGGCAGCAGACTGCGCTGCAGCGTGACGGCCATGCCGTGCTCGCGGGTGAAACGGCGCGCGTTGTCGATGGAGATCGCCGCCCGCGCCACCAGCTCCTCGGCGAGCGCCACCTCGTCCGGATCGAACGGGTCGGGCCGCTCCGAACGCCAGAAACTGACCACGCCCAGGATCAGCGAGCCGGCCCGCACCGGCACCGTGATCAGCGAGTGGATGCCGAACTCCACGACCTGCTCGGTCCGCTCCAGGTCCTGCGCCCGCCAGCCCGGCGCCCGGGACAGCCGGGCCTCCAGGACGGCCCGTGCGCTGTCCAGACTGCGGGCCTGCGGCGCGGAGTCGACGAACCGGATCCGGTCGCCCACCGCGTACAGCGGAGCGCCCTTGCGGATCCCGCCGACCGCCGTGCGCCGCAGCGAGCCCTGCGCCTGAGGCTCCTCGCCGTCCAGGACAGCGTCGAACAGGTCGACCGTCGCGAAGTCCGCGAACCTCGGCACGGCCAGAGCCGTCAGCTCCTCGGCCGTGCGGGTCACGTCCAGGCTCGTCCCGATGCCGACCCCGGCCGCGTACAGCATGTCGAGACGCTCACGGGCCGTCTCCGCCCGGCCCGACAGGGCGCGCAGCTCGGTGGAGTCGCGCAGGGTCGCGACGCTGCCGGCCGGTCCGCCCGCCAGATGGGTGGGCCGCTGGTTGATCGCCAGCAGCCGCTCGCCGACCAGGTGCACCTCGTCCGTGACCATCCGGCCGGAGGCCAGCAGCTGGGCGGTGTCCCGGTCCAGGCCCAGGTCGAGGACCTGCCGCCGCTCGGCGTCCGGGGGCAGATCGAGCAGCCGCTGCGCCTCGTCGTTGGCGAGCAGCAGATCGCCGTCGGCCCCGACGATGATCACGCCCTCCCGCACGGAGTGCAGCACGGCGTCGTGGTGCTCGTACATCCGGGTCATCTCCCGCGGCCCCAGACCGTGCGTCTGGCGCTGCAGCCGACGGCTGACCAGCGCGGTGCTCGCCGTGGCCAGCACGAGGGCCAGAGCGGCGCTGCCGAGGACGAGCGGCAGCTGCCGGTCGGCGGTGCCGCCCACGTGTTCGGTCGTGATGCCCGACGACACCAGCCCGACCACCCGCCCGTCGGGCGCCTTCACCGGGACGACGGCCTGGACCAGTCGGCCGATGGTCCCGTCGACCTCCTCGACCACCACGCCCCCGTCCAGCGCCGGCTGGAGGGTCCCGACGAACTTCTTGCCGATGCGGTCCGGCTTGGGATGCGTGTAGCGGATGCCGTCGGTGTTCATGACGACGATGAAGTCCACGTCCGCGGCCTTGCGGGCGGCCTCGGCCGAAGGCTGCAGCACGGCCGTCGGATCCGGCCCCTCCAGCGCCTGCACGATGCCCGGCGAGTTCGCGAAGGTCTGCGCGACGGCCAGGGAGCGGTTGCGGGCCTCCTGCGTGCTGTCGTGCCGCACCTGCAGCAGCAGCGCGACCACGGCCGCCACCACCAGCAGCAGCACGATGACGACCTGCAGCACGAACACCTGCGCGGCGAGACTGCGCCCGCCCAGCGTGGTCTCGGGAGCACGCCGACCCCGCGGGCCCCGGGGACCACGGGCCTGACGGGCATCCGAGCGCCCCAGGAGTCGGACCATGTGCTCATGTCTACACTGCCCGGCTCCCGGAGGCGAGAGTGTCACCCATGGTGACCGCCCGCGCCGCTCAGCCCCGGCGCGGCGGCTCCGGGCCGGGCCCGGCCCGGCCGCTCCGGGTGGCCAGCAGCAGCGCGATGTCGTCGAACCGGTCCGCAGACCGGCGGGCAGCCGCGGTCAGCCGGTCCGCCACGTAGGCGAGCGAGCGTCCTGCGCCCGCGGGCCCGGCGGCGTCGGCCGAGGCGACGCGGTCTCCCTCACGCGGGCGGCCGTGCGCCCCGCCCGCCTCGGTCAGCGCCCTGCGCAACGCCGCGATGCCGTCGTCGATGTCGTGGCCGGGCTGCTCGACCAGCCCGTCCGTGTAGAGGGCCAGGATCGCGCCCGGCTCCAGCAGCAGTTCGGTCACCGGATAGTGGGCGCGCGGATCCACCCCCAGGACCACCCCGCCGGGCAGGTCCAGCACCTCGGTCCGGCCGTCCGGGTGGCGCAGCAGCGGGGGCAGGTGCCCGGCGCGGGCCGCCCGGGCCCGGCCCGTCGACGGATCCAGCCGCACGTAGCAACAGCTCGCGAACTGGCCGGGGTCCAGATCGATGAGGAGGTGGTTCGTGCCGCCCATGACCTCCTCGGGCGGCCGGTCCCCGAGCGCGAACGCGCGCACCGCGCTGCGCAGTTGGCCCATGGTGGCCGCGGCCTGCACCCCGTGGCCCTGGACGTCGCCGATGACCAGGGCCAGTCCGTCCCCGGCCTCCACCACGTCGTACCAGTCGCCGCCCACGTCCATGCCCTCGGTGCCCGGCAGATAGCGCCCCGCGGTCTCCACGCGCGCGTGCTGCGACAGCCGGCGGGGGAGCAGCGCCTGCTGCAGACCGCGCGCGAGGGCCGCCTCGGTGTCGTAGCGCTGGGCCTTCTCCATCGCATGGGCGATCAGCCCGGCCAGCGCGGTCAGCACCGTGCGTTCCTTCGAGCCGAAACTGCGCGAGCGGTCGAAGCCCAGGATGCAGGAGCCCACCGGGCGGCCCGAGGCGATCAGCGGGAGGAAGGCGCGGGCGCCCTCCTCCGCGTCGAGTTCGATGCCCGGGTAGGCGTCGGCCAGCTGCTGCATCGAGTCGAAGAAGAGCGGCCGGCCCGTGGTGAGCGTCTCCACGCCCGGCAGCCGGGCGTCCAGGGCCACCCCCTCGAAGGGCGCCAGGAAGCCCTCGGGGAACCCGGACTCCCACGCCAGGTACAGATGCCGTTCCTGAAGCAGGTAGATGGCCAGCCGGCGGCCGCCGAACGCGGGCAGCAGCTCCTGCATGACCACCGCCGACACCTGCCGTGCGGTCACCGCCTCCGTCAACGCGATCGCCAGCACGATCGGCCGGTACAGCGGGGCGGTAGACGCGGCGGCGTCCGGCGCGGCAACCCCTCCGTCGGCGGTCTCGGGGGCGTCGTCGTGCGGCACGCGGTCGGCCGGGACGGCCTTGCAGGTGACGAGATCCGCCCCCGGGTACAGCGACAGCCGCAGCCAGTCGCCCTCGTACGGCCGGGGCGCCGCGGGCCTCTCGGGCGCGGCGGGCAGCCGCACGTCGAAGTGGGCGGGCTCCGGCGACAGCAGGACGCCCCGCAGGTGCTCCTCGTACGTGGGCTGGTTCAGCCACGGCACGGCCTCCCACAGCTGCCGGCCGACCAGCAGCTCCCGCGGCACGCCCAGGAGGTGGCCGGCCCGGGGGTTGGCGTAGACGACGAGGCCCGTCCGGTCGAGGCAGAACACGCCCTCGGGGAGCAGATCGGCCGCTCCGTCGGCGAGTGCTCCCGGCCCCGGGTCCAGGAGGACCCCGGCGACGGGGCGCGGTGCGTCGGCAGAGGCGCCGGCTCCGCCGTCGTCTGGCGCGGCTGACCCGCCGGTCTCCCGGTCCAGCAGGGTCTCCGAGGTATCCCCGGCCGCCATGGCGGGCCGGGGCGGGCCCGGGTGCGCGGGCGTCCCGCCGTGTTCCTCTGCCTCCCCGCTGCGGACGGCGGGCCGACGGGCATCGGCGGCCGGTTGGATGCTCGCGGCCTCCGCCTCCGTCGCCCGCCACATGTCCAGCAGCCGCAGACCGCCCGCGGCGGTCCGCACCTGGACCGGCAGCGGCGGGGGCCGGCCCCGGGCCGTCCGGTGCAGCAACCCGGGCAGCCGGTGGGCGTCCGCCGGGTCGAGGGTCCGGGACAGGGCGTCCAGCGTGCCGGGGAAGTCGCCCGGCGGCAGCCCGAGCAGGGTGCAAGCCTGCGCATCCACGGCCAGCGCACCGGTCGCCGGGATCCACGAGAGCCGTCCGACGCGCCCCGGCGCCGGTCCGGCGGCCGGCGGCCGCACGCACAGCGGCGCGTCGTCCCAGGTGACGGTCCCGCCGTCCGCGTCCAGCCGCAGCAGGTCCGCGCCCAGGGCGTCCGCGACGGCCGCCAGCCGCTCGCCCTCCGCCTGCACCTCCGCCGCGTCGGCCGCCGCCGCCCGCAGCACGGTCAGCACCCCGAAGGCCCGGCCCTCCGCCACGACGGGCACGTGCAGCGAACCGAACTGGAAGGGCAGTCCGGCCGCGAACTGCGGATAGCGGCGCATCACCTCGGTGGCGTTCGCCAGCATCACCGGGACGCCCGTCCGGTGCACGTCCGCCACCGGGAACGGCCGGTCCACGCTCAACCGCCACCAGGGGCGGAACAGCTGACCGGGCAGTCCGGACAGGACCGCGAGCCGCAGCAGCCCGGAACTCCCCGAGCACAGGTAGACGCCCGCCGCGCGCCCGGCCGTCGTCCGCAACGCGTCCGCGACGGCCCCGGTCAGCAGCGCGGGCGGCGGTCCGGACGGCCTCCGCTCGTCCCTGGCGCTCCCAGTCATCGGCCCTACCTCGTCCGTGCGCCGCCGCGTGGGGCGACACAGCAAGAATGCGCCACATGTGACCGGATGTGCATCCGCGCGCAGGGGAGAAAAGAGCGCCGGACGGGGTAACCGGCCGCTCATGGGTCGGATCCTGGTGGGCGCCTGCTGGTGGACGGACCGGGCGCTGGTCTCCAGCGGCTGGTATCCGGCCGGGCGGCGCGACGCGGCGGGCCGGTTGCTGCACTACGCCGAACGGTTCCCGGTCGTCGAGGTCGACGCGACGTACTACGGGCTGCCCGTCGAACGCACCAGCCGGCTGTGGACGGAGCGAACCCCCGACGGGTTCGTGTTCGACGTGAAGGCGTTCTCGCTGCTGACCGGGCATCCCACCCGGCCCGCCGCGATGCCGCCCGGCCTGCCGGCCGACCCCCGCGGGCCGCGAGCCCTGGACGAGGTGTGGCGGAGGTTCGCGGACGGCATCCGCCCGCTGCGGGACGCCGGCCGGCTCGGCACGGTCCTCTTCCAGTTCCCGCCCTGGTTCCGTCCCGGCGAACGGGCCCGCGCGTTCCTCGCCCAGTGCGCGGAGCGCACCGCCGGCCGGCCGGTCTGCGTCGAGTTCCGGCATCCGCAGTGGTGGCGGGACGGCGCGGAGCGGTCGACGGCCGACCTGCTGCGGGCCCACGGCTTCGCCGCCGTCGCCGTCGACATGCTGCAGACCCTGCCGTCGGCCGTCCCGCCCGTCACCCCGGTCACCTGCGAGCGTCTGGCGGTCGTCCGGCTGCACGGCCGCAGCCCGCACTGGGGCACGGGCGGCAAGGAGGACCGCTTCCGCCACGAGTACGACCCCGACGAGCTCGGGGAATGGGCGCCGAGGATCCGCGCGCTCGCCCGGCGGACCGAGCAGGTGCATGTGCTGTTCAACAACTGCTGCGGAGACGCCGCCGTCGGGGCCGCCGCGCGCATGCGCGCCCTGCTCGGCGACTGAACAGGTCCCCGCCGTACCGGCGGTCGTCAGGCGGCGGTGGTGCGCAGGGTGCTCTTGGCGAGCTCGTAGGCGGGGAGCATCGCGTCGTGCTCGCCGGTGTCCAGTCCCCCGAGATGCAGGACGACGGGGCCCTCGGACGTGGTGACGGCGAAGGCGTGCTCCTGCTTGCTCTCGTCGAGGAGCTTGCTCGTGGTGGTGTACGCGACCTCGACGCCCGTGACGTCACCGGCCTTCACCTCGCGGTACACCGCCCCGCTCGCCTGCGGCTCGGCGGCCACGAACTCCTTGAGCACGGTCCGCGCGTCGGCGTTTCCGGGCGCACCCGTCCACACCCGGAGGAACCCGATCTTTCCAGCGGGCTTCGCGTCGATCTCGCAGGCCAGGGTGACCGGGCCCTGGTGCGCGAACGCGTCCAGAAGCTCGGCCAGGTCGCCGTCGGCGCCGGACGCGTCCGCGCCGTCGACGGCCTTGGCCTTCCAGAACTCGGCGATGTCGAAGGCGACCGGAAGCTCGCAGGCCGACCCGGCGGCCCCGACCGACCCCCCGCGCTTCGCGACCTTCGCGCTCCCCTTCGCGGACGTCCCGGACGCGGCGCCCGAGCCCTCCCGCTCGGCCGTGCACCCCGTCACCAACCCCGTCACGAGTCCTGTCGCCAGGGCCGCCAGCGCCACCCCCCGCCGCACCCTTCCCGCGTTACCCGCGTTACCCGCGTTCCCCGCGTTCCCCGTGTTCCCCACCCCGAAGCGCACCGCTGAGTCCCCTCTCCGTGCCGGCGCGTTGCCGGCGCAGCACTGTAACCGAGGGGTGCGCCGCCTCCGCCACCGAGATTCGCACGAGCGGACCGCGGCCCGTGAGGCGGACGAGTGACGTACCGTCATATCGGCGTTCGAATGGGACGAACGGGAACCCATAGCCGCATGAGCAAGACCGCGCTGATCGTCATCGACATGATCAACACCTACGACCATCCGGACGCGGAGCTGCTGCTGCCGTCCGCGGACAGGGTGGTCCCGGTGATCGCCGGTCTCCTCGAACGGGCCCGCGACGCGGGCGTGCCCGTCGTCTACGTCAACGACAACTTCGGCCAGTGGCGCTCCCACCACGGCGAACTCCTCGACACGGCGCTCGCCGGCCGTCATGCCCGGCTCGTCGAGCCGCTGGCGCCGGACGAGGGGTCCCTCTTCGTGGTCAAGGCGCGGCACTCGATCTTCTTCGAGACGCCGCTGTCGTACCTCCTCGACCAGGAGGGCATCGGCCACGTCGTGCTCTGCGGGCAGGTCACGGAACAGTGCGTGCTCTACTCGGCGCTCGACGCCCACATCCGCCATCTCCGGGTGACCGTTCCGCGGGACGCCGTGGCCCACATCCACGACGACCTGGCGGACGCCGCGCTGAGCATGATGCGGCGCAACATGGGCGCCCGGGTGTGCGACAGCGACGAGTTGTGGAACTGAAACGGCCCGGCGCGGCACGGCGGCCTGCGGCGTCGTCCGCCGGCGCGCAGGCTGCCGGCGCGACACGGACTGCCGGCCGCAGCGCCCCCCGCGTTCCCGGCCCGGGCGCGGACGAGCGGAGCAATGCCCCTGCGGGGGCACGGGCCGGCCTTCCCACCGGTTCCTCCCACCACCAAGGGGCACACCACACATGGCAGAGCTGACCCGACGCAGACTCCTGGGCTCGGCGGCGGGCGCGCTGGGCGCCGCAGCGGCCCTCTCCCTGCTCCCGCCGAGCGTCCAGAAGGCCGTCGCGGCCGGAGCGCCCCGTCGGGGATCGCTCGCCGACATCGAGCACGTCGTCCTGCTGATGCAGGAGAACCGCTCGTTCGACCACTACTTCGGCACCCTGTCCGGCGTGCGCGGCTTCGCCGACCCCGACGCGCTCACCCTCGGGACCGGACGGTCGGTCTTCCACCAGCCCGACGACGAGAACCCCCGGGGCTACCTACTGCCCTTCCACCTCGACACCCGCACCTCCAGCGCCCAGGCCATCCCCTCGACCAGCCACTCCTGGTCGGTGCAGCACGACGCCTGGAACGCCGGGCGGATGGACCGCTGGCTGCCCGCCCACCGCCAGGCCGACGGCGCCAACGGCCCCTACGTCATGGGCTACTACACGCGCGAGGACATCCCGTTCCAGTTCGCCCTCGCCGAGACCTTCACCGTCTGCGACCACTACTTCAGCTCGGTGCTGGGCCCGACCTGGCCGAACCGCCTGATGTGGATGACCGGTTCCATCGACCCTGAGGCGCTGCACGGCGGCCCGGTGACCCGCAACTCCGCTCCGACGCCCTTCAGTTGGACCACGTACGCCGAACGCCTCCAGGCAGCCGGCGTCAGCTGGAAGGTGTACCAGCAGGAGGACGACTACGGGTGCAACGTGCTGGAGCAGTTCGCCGCGTTCAGGAACGCGCTGCCCGGCGCCGAACTGTACGAGCGGGGCGTACGGCCGCAGCCGGAGGGCGCCTTCGAGGACGACGCCCGCAACGACCGCCTGCCGACGGTGTCCTGGATCATGCCCCCGGGTCATCAGTCCGAGCACCCGGACTACCTGCCGGCGGCCGGCGCGGCCTTCGTCGCCTCGAAGATCGAGGCCATCGCGGCCGACCCGCAGGTCTGGGCCAAGACCGCGCTCATCCTCAACTACGACGAGAACGACGGCCTCTTCGACCACGTGCCGCCGCCGACCCCGCCCGTCGGGACGCCCGGCGAGTTCGTCGGCGACCTCCCGATCGGCGGCGGTTTCCGGGTGCCGGCGATCATCGTCTCGCCGTGGACCGTGGGCGGCTGGGTGGCCGGCGAGACGTTCGACCACACCTCGACCCTGCGACTGCTGGAACGACTCACCGGGGTCCTGGAACCCAACATCAGCGACTGGCGGCGCAGCGTGTTCGGCGATCTCACCTCGGCGTTCCGCTTCTCGGACGGCAGTGCACCCGCGCCGGCGCTGCCCGGCGACACGCAGGAACAGCTGGCGAAGGCGCAGACGGACGTCGCCACCCTGCCCAAGCCCACCGTGCCGGGCGCCGACCAGACCTTCCCCCTGCAGGAGACGGGCCGCCGCCCGCAGCGCTGACGGGCCGTACGCCGCGGGCGCGTGCGCCGACGGGCCGTGCGCCGACGGGGGTGTGCGCCGCGCGACCGTGGTGTGCGACCGCCCCGGCCGGAGTGCGCGCCGCCTCAAGCCGTGGTGTGCGACCGCCCCGGCCGCGCGTGCGGTGTCGCCCGTCCGGGGCGTGAGCGGCCGGTCAGTCGCGCACTGCCGCGGGCGGAGGTTCTGCGCGCGTAGACAAGGCGCAGTCCCGCGGCAGGAAGAACAGGGCGCAGATGCGCAGGGGCCGGGGCTCCCGGTTCTCGGCCATGTGGACGCCCTGCGGCCCCACCGGCTCCACGATGCAGCCCCCCGCGGGCGTCACGCACTCGGAGCCGTCCGCCAGGGTCCGGGTCAGCACCCCGGCCGTCACGACGGCGACGACCCGGCCGTCGTGATAGTGCCAGGGCAGTGAGCCTCCCGGCGGGATCTCGTAGTCGGCGACCACCACCCTGGTGCCCTCCGGCGCGGCCAGGGCGAGCCGTTCGGTGAGGAGGCCGTCGGCGCGCAGAACCGGCGCGGGTTCGGCGGCGGGCCGGTTCCCGACGGGCGTGGCGCGGTTCACGCGGCGGCCGCCGGGAAGGGCAGGGGCCGCGGGCGCCGGAGCCCTCCGGGGCCCGCCGTGCCCGGTAATCCGGACGGGGTCATGTTCCGCTGGTCAGTGCGATCCACAGCGGTGACACTAGCCCACCCGCGTCACACCGGGGTGACGCCGGGGTGACCGGGAGTCAAGACCGGCCCCCCGAGTGATCCTGCCGCCCGATCTCTGCGTCTCCCAGAGCGGGACTCGCACACATCTCGTGCGACGAGTGGTTGGGGAGACCATGAGCATGCTGCGCCTGCGCCCGGAAGCGGAGCGGCCTCACGAGGGCCGCGCCGACGGCGAGCCTCGCGCCGACCGCACCGCGAGGAAGCCGTCCGGCAGCCCGCTCCGCCGTGCCGCCGCATTCGTCGGCCGCACGCTGCGGGGCGAGTGGCACGGCATCGTCGTCGACCCTGTGCGGCAACTGGCCCGGCGCGGGCCCGCCGCGCTGCTGCTGGCGGTCGTCGCCTGCGTGGGTGTGATCTTCTTCCACGGCATCGCCCAGCATCCCGTGGGAGCGACGGCCGTCCGGCTCCTCGGCGGGGTCCAGGGCGACCTGCCGCTGTGGCTGGCCCTGCTGCGCACCCCGGTCTCCCTGTACGTCCCGGCACTCGACCTGCCGGTGTGGGCCGGCATCACCCAGCTGTTCCTCGCCTTCGCCCTGGCGGAGCTCGCCCTCGGACGCCGCAGGACCCTGCTGATCGCCTATGCCTCCACCATGGCGGGCACCCTCAGCGTGCGGGTGATGCTGGCGATCGGACCAGGCCAGTGGTGCCTCGGACTGCCGCCCGAGGCCGGACAGGTGCTCGACACCGGTCCCTCCGCCGCGGTCGTCGGGCTCTTCACCTATCTCTCCGTGGTCCGCCGCGCGCCCATCGTCTTCACGCTCACCGGCGGTTCGATGGTGTGGGAGTCGATAGCCAAACCCAATCTCGCCGGTCGCGAGCACCTGATCGCCGTGGCCGCCGCGATCGTCATGGGTCTGCTGCAACTGTGGGCGGACCGCAGACGGCAGGCCCGGCCCGGCCTGGTGGAGGCTCCGGCCGGGTGAGGGCCGGCGGCGCCCGCCGCGCCGCGCCGCGTCCGGCCCCGCTCGCCGTGGCGGGGCAGGGTCGTCGCCACCGCGGCACGGACGGTTACCTGAGATCTTGCTGTGAATTCGCGGTGCGGTTGAACACTTCCGCGTCCGGCAGCGTATAGGGCCTGGGGATTCTCATGTCCATGGCCGCCGACGACGCGTAGGAGCACTCCTTGGCACAGAACAGGCGCAGACGACCGACGGGCGGACGGCGGGCCAGCTTCGCCGCGATGGCGCTCATCCTCGGTGGCGGTGGGCTGATGGCGGCGAACGTCTACGCCTCGGCGACCGAGGACGGCACCGAGGCCAACTCCGTGCGCAAGGGCGGCAACAGCGCCGTCACCGTCGACTGCCCGGACGTGGGCGCCAGGCTCACGACGGTCCCGGACCAGGCCTCGGCGGAGGTCGACCGCGAACTCGCGGTGCTCGACGAGCAGATCGCCGCGGCCTACCGGCAACTCCAGGAGTCGGCGCAGTCCGTGCGCCAGGACGCGGGCTTCGCCGACAACGCGGTGATGAATCCGCTCAAGGAGAAGCGGGGCGCGGTGATCGAACGGATCGCGGTCGCCATCGACCGGGTCGGCGACCGCCCCGAGGGTCTGGAGTCCCTCGCCTCCTGCACCCTGCGCGCCTCCGACGACCAGGCGGACGAGGGCGCCGACGGCAACGGCGACCAGAACCAGGGCGACGACCGGCAAGGCGGCCAGAACCAGGACGACAAGGGTCAGGGTCAGGGCGGCGACCAGCAGGGCGGACAGGGGCAGCAGGGCAACGGAGGACAGGCCGGGAACGGCCCGGTCGCCGCGGACTTCGCGGACATCGCCTCCGTCCAGCCGGCGCAGCAGACACCCGACCCCCGCTCCGGCCCCTCCCGCGGCGTCTTCGTCACCAGCTGCGGCGTCAACGCGAACGGCCTGTTCAACTCGGACAACGTGATCGTGGCGCCGGGCGTCAGCAACGGCGCCCACCACTTCCACGACTACGTCGGCAACCAGTCGAACACCGCCTTCGCCTCGGACGACGACCTCGCGAAGGCCCGGACGAGCTGCGTGGACCAGGGCGACAAGTCGACCTACTACTGGCCCGTGCTGCGCCTGCAGAACGGCTCCCAGGAACGGGACGCACAGAGCCCGGGCGGCGGGGTCGAGGGCAACGCGGGCAAGATCATCACCCCCAAGGACGTCACGCTGACCTTCGTCGGCAACCCGCGCTCCAAGGTCACGGCCATGCCGCGGCTGCTGCGCATCATCACCGGCGACGCCAAGGCCTTCGTCAACGGCACGGCCAACGCCAACGCGTCGTGGAGCTGCACCGGGTTCGAGGACCGTCAGCTCAAGGACAAGTACCCGCTCTGCCCGTCCGGCAGCGACGTGGTGCGCACCTTCCGTTTCCAGAGCTGCTGGGACGGCTCCAACATCGACAGCGCCAACCACCGCACCCATGTGGCGTTCGCCGGCGCCGACGGCTCC
Organism: Streptomyces sp. NPDC020597; assembly: GCF_044335095.1. Classification (NCBI taxonomy): domain Bacteria; kingdom Bacillati; phylum Actinomycetota; class Actinomycetes; order Kitasatosporales; family Streptomycetaceae; genus Streptomyces; species Streptomyces sp. NPDC020597. The sequence continues at coordinate 195,682 of NZ_JBIRUL010000005.1, forward strand.
TGCCCTGCGGGCTTCGAGGCCGTGCCGCAGCTGGTGCAGCGCATCGTGTACGACGTCGACGCGCCGAGCCTGCAGGACGGCGGCAGGACGACCCCGCTGTTCGCGGTGGACTCCTTCCCGGAGCAGCTGCACAAGGCGGTCACCGACCACGGCGACTTCATCAACGTCTTCGACGACTCCCTGATGCGGCAGATGGTCGACTGCATCAACGGCGGCCGAAAGTGCGGAGCCGGCCAGAACGGCGGCGGTGACGAAGGAAACGGCGGCAACGGGAACGGCGACGACAACGGCGGTAACGCAAACGGCGACGGAAACACCGGCAACGGCGACGACAACGGCGGTAACGGAAACGGCGACGGAAACACCGGCAACGGCGACGACAACGGCGGTAACGGAAACGGCGACGGAAACACCGGCAACGGTTCCGGTAACGGGGACAACGGCAACGCCGGTGACAACGGTTCCGGAAACGCCGGCGGCGACGGTTCCGGAAACGGTGGCGACAAGGGTTCCGAGAACACCGGCGGCAACGGCGGAGGTGGCAACGCCGACAACAACGGTTCCGGAAACGCCGGCGGTGAAGGTCAGGGCGCACAGCCGTCCGCAGGCAAGCCCGCTCCCGAGGCGCAGGCCAAGAACGAGCCCCGCGTCGACGCGAGGCCGTCGGCGAAGGCGGCCGCCTCGGCCCCTCCGGCGGGCTCGGGCGGTGAGATCGGCGCCCCCGCGACCGCTCCGCCGACCGTGTCCGCTCCGCCGCAGTCCGAGTCCCAGGCCCAGGCCCGGCCTCCGGCCGACCCGGGCGCCGTCACCGCCGTCACCGGCGGCACGGAGCAGCAGGCGGTTCAGGGCGGCCTCGCCGAGACCGGCGCCGACCTGTGGCCCGGCGTGCTCGGCGCGCTGCTGGTGATCGGCGGCTTCGTCGTCCTGCGCCGCGACGCCCGGCGCAACTGAGCTGCTGAGTCCGGTCGGCACGACCAGGGGCCCGTCGCACCCGCGACGGGCCCCTGGTCGTGTGCCTCCCCGGGGCCAGGACCCCTGGGGCGGGCCCCGCGCGGCGGCGGCCACCCGGCGTCCGGGACACCGCATGCAGGGGTCGCGGTCACGCCGGGGCCCCGCGCCATGGACAATTGACCGAGATCGTTGGTGCTGTCGACGCACGACAAGGAGCCTCGGAGCATGGCGGGCGCACGGTGAACGGAACAGGCAGATCGAAGTGGGCGCTGCCGCACGTCGGCCGGGCGCAGCAGGACGCCGTCGCCCGCGCGCGAAGCTGGGCGCGGCTCGCCCTGTCGCTGGTGGCCGCGTGCGTGGCGGTGGTCATGGCCGGCGTCGGTTCCGGCGGCTGGCTGGTGCTGCTCGCCGGGTTCGCCCTGCTCGCGCTCGCCGCGGCGGGCGTGTGGTGGATGCTGGCCCACCGCGGCGGGGCCCGGCTGCTCGGGGGTCTGCTGGCGGTGAGCGCCCCCGTGGGCGTGCTGGTGCTGTACGCGACGTCGGGGCTGTGGCCGGTGGCGGTGGGCGCGCTCGGGCTGTGGGCGGGGGCGCTGGCGTCGGCCCGGGCCGCGTTGCGCAGCGTGCGCCGTCCCAAGGGCACCCACGGCCGCAGGACCCCGCCGCCGCGCCGCCCGGTTCTGATCATGAACGTGCGCTCGGGCGGCGGCAAGGTCGTCAAGCACGATCTCGCGGCGCGCGCCGAGGCCCTGGGCGCGCGGGTGATCCTGCTCGGTGTGGACGACGGGTACGTCGACCCGGCGGCGGAGGCCCGCCGGGCCGTCGCCGAGGGCGCGGACCTGCTCGGCGTCGCGGGCGGCGACGGCACCCAGGCGCTGGTCGCCGGCGTGGCCGCCGAACTGGACGTGCCGTTCCTGGTCGTCGCCGCCGGCACCCGCAACCACTTCGCCATGGACCTCGGCCTCGACCGCACCGACCCGGTGCGCAGCCTGGACGCCCTCACCAGCGGCGTCGAACTGCGCGTGGATCTCGGCGACGTGAGCGGCCGGCCCTTCGTCAACACCGTCTCCTTCGGGGCGTACGCGGAGATAGTGCAGAGTCCCGACTACCGCGACGCCAAGGCCGCCACGGCCCTGGACCACCTGCCCGAGCTGCTGCAGGGCGCCTCGGGCCCGGTGCTGCACGTGCGCACGGACGACACCGCCGTCCACGCGCCGCAGGCGCTGCTGGTCAGCAACAACGCCTACGCCCGCGCCGACCCGTTGGGCGGCGGCCGGCGCCCCCGGCTCGACTCCGGGCTCCTCGGAGTGATCGGCCTGCGGGTGGAAGGCGCGGCGCAGGCCGCGGAACTCGCCCTGCTCGGCGAGCGCGCGGGCAGCATCACCTCGGTGACCTCCAAGCGCGTCGTCGTCGAGGCGGACCGCGAGCGCATCGCGGTGGCCGTCGACGGCGAGGCCCTGGAACTCGACATTCCCGTGGTGTGCACGGTACGGCCCGCCGCGCTGCGGGTCCGGGTGCCGCGGCACCGCCCGGGCGCGGCCTACGCGCCCCCCACGGTCGACTGGCGGCGCGTCGCCCGTCTCGCGCTCGGCCATCCCGACCCCCGTACGATCAAGGAGGCCTACGATGTCTGACCGCCCAGCGAAGGTGACCGCCCGGCGACTGGTCGGCGACCTCGCCACCCTGGACCAGGCTCTGTACGAGGCCGTCACCGTGACCAGGACGCCCACTCTGGACACCGCGCTGCGCCGGTTGTCCGCGGCGGCCGACCACTCCAAGCTCTCCTTCGCGGTAGCCGCCGCGCTCGCCCTGCGCGGCGGTCGCGCGCGCCGCGCGGCGGTGCTCGGCGTCGCGGCCATCGGCGTCGCCTCGGCCAGTGCCAACCTGCTCGGGAAGCAGCTGGTGCGCCGTCCCCGGCCGCACCGGGCGGAGGACTCGCCGTACCCGGGGCGGCACGTGCCGATGCCGCACTCGGCGTCGTTCCCGTCGGGGCACACCGCCTCGGCCGTCGCCTTCGCCGCCGCCGTCGGCCCGACGTTGCCGGTGTCCGCGGTACCGCTCGGCGTGCTGGCCTGCGCGGTGGGCTATTCGAGGGTCCACACCGGTGTGCACTATCCGGGCGACGTGGTGGCCGGCGCGGTCCTCGGCACGGGTGCGGCGGCCCTCGTCCTCGCCCTCGCCGCCCGCGTCGGGGACTGAACGCCGGCGGCGGGCCTACGGCTTGCCGCAGTGCAGGAACAGATGGGGCTCGGGGACGGCCTCGGGGTGGTCGGGGGTGAACAGGACGCTCTCCTCGTCCAGCACGGTGAGGCCGGCGGCGGCGACGACGTCGACGAGGTCCTGGCGGGCGTAACTGGTCACCCGCACCGGCTGCCCCATGAACACGGCGTCGACGCCCTCCACGTCCACCGGCACGGTCGCCAGGGCGAGGCTGCCGCCCGGCAGCAGCGCCCGCGCGAGCCGGCCGATGAGCTCGCTCTGCTGTGCCCGTTCCATCTGCAGCAGGGAGAAGTAGGCGCAGACGGCGTTCAAGGAGTGCTCCCGCAGCGGGAGTCGGCGTACGTCCGCGCACCGGAAGGAGGCGTCCGGCACCTGGCGCGCGGCGAGGTCCACCATGACGGGGGAGACGTCGACGCCCAGCACGCGATGGCCCGCGGCCGCCAGGGTCGCCGCCGTGGGCCGTCCCGTTCCGCTGCCGACGTCCAGCACGTCGCTGCCCGGCGCGAGCCGCCCGAGCAGCCAGTCCAGGGATCTGCGGTGCGCCTCCGAGTGCGCGAACGCCTTCTCGTACGCGGGCCCCAGTGCGTCGAACACCCGCGCCGCGCGCTGTCCGTCGTCCTCACTCGTCACGTCGGCTCCTTCTCGTGATGTGCGGGTCCCGGGGGGCCTCGCACGGATGGGTTCACGCCAGGTGAGCGGAAAGACTTCCCGAATCGGGCCGGAATCATGTTTTCCACTACCGTAAGTAACATGATCCAATCCTCTTGACGCGGAACCTACTGGCGAGTAGCCGTGGCGGCCGCGGACCGTCGTTTCGTTCGGAGGACCCCCATGAGCTCACCCGAGGACGTCTTGCAGGAGACCCGCGCCGCGTACGAGGAGCACGCCCGCGTGTGCCGTCAGTGCCACTACGACGGGGCGCCGTGCGCCGTCTCCAAACTCCTCCTGCGCGCCTACAACAACGCCAGAAGGACGCAGATGCGCACCCGCCCCGCCATGCACTGAGGGGGCGGCGGCGCACGTCACGGCGGCCGTTCTCCGCGCCCGCGCGGCGCGGCCGACGTCTCGCGGAGGGTCGGTCTCAGGCGGGGCGCACGGCGCCGCGCAGCGCGCCCTCCCCGTAGGGAAGGATCGCCTCTTCGCGGATGGCGGCGCCCGGACCCGGGGCGTGGATCATCATGCCGTTGCCCGTGCACAGACCGACGTGGCTGAGGTCGTCGAAGAAGAAGACGAGGTCGCCGGCGCGCAGGTCGGCCAGGCTGATCCGGGTGAAGGCCTTGGCCTGGTCGATGGCGGCCCTCGGCAGACTCACGCCGGCGGCCTTCCAGGCGGCCTGGGTGAGGCTCGAGCAGTCGTAGGACTCCGGTCCCGTGGCTCCCCACACGCACGGCCGTCCGGTCTGGGCGCGGGCGAAGGCGAGCGCCTTGTCCGCCTTGCCCAGGTAGGCCGTCCCGGTGGCGTTGACGGTGACGTCGACGGGGGCGGCCGGCCGGACGGGCTCGGGAAGCGGGGCCACGGGCGCGGCGAGGCCGACGGAGGTCGGGTAGCCCTGACCGGCGGTCAGCGCGTCCGGCGCGGGAGCCGGGATGCCCAGTCCGGACGTCGGGTAGGCCGGGATGCCCAGTCCGGACGTCGGGTAGGCCGGGGCGGGTGCGACGCCGGCCGCGGAGGAGCCGAACTCGGGTGCCGGCAGCGGCATTTCGGGGTACGCGTATCCACTGGGAGGCGTCAGCGGCCCCAGTTCGTCCATGAGGTGGTCCGGCGCGATCGCACCCATCGGTGCAGCCGCGAAGCCGGATTCCGGCGCCGTGGCGCCGAGGCCGGGTATCGGTTGGCCGAACGACGGTGTCCCGAGGGCGAGTTCCGCGCCCCCGAGGTCGGGCGCCGGTTCCACCAGGGCGATGTCGGACGCGGAGAACGCCGGCGCCGGTGCGGCGAACGAGAACCCCCCGGTGTCGAGGAGGCTCTCCGGCCCGGCCGACGGCGCGGCGGCCGCAGCGTCGGCCGGAGCGGCGGCGGGCCTTCCTGCCCACGCCGCGGTGATCTCCGCACGGAACGCCTGCTGTTCCGCGGTGTCCCAGGGCTGCTGGACCGCCTGCGGGCCGACCGGCTGCTGCGGTCCGCCGGTCGGCGGACCGCCCGGCTGCGCGGTCGCCGCGGGCAGGGACTGCGTCGACGGGGAGGACGTGGACTGCGCGGGGATGAACGCGGTGAGCGGGGGCTGCGCGGAGGGCGCGGGCTGGGCGACGGCCCGGGCCAGCATCTCGCGTGCCGTCGCGAGCTTGCGCCCGATCCGCTCCTTGGTGCTCCTGAGCGAGGCCTGCCGGTCGACGGGGGCGACGGCGGGCGAGGCGGCCGGGGCGGGAGCGGCGGGGAGCGCGGCCGGCGCGGGGAGGGCGGCCCGGGGCGCGGGGAGTGCGGCCGGTGCGGCGGCCTCCAGGGCCCTGGGCTCGTTGCGGCGCGCTTCGATGGCCGCGGGCGGCGCGGCGACGGCGGGTCCGGTGAGTTCCGGAATCCGTCTCGCCGCCGCTTCGAGCTCGCGGATCGTCGCACTGTCCGCGGAGGGTGCGGGCCGGGCCGGACGGGCCGGACGGCGATCGGCCGGCAGCACGGCGGCAGTGGTCGGTCCGATCTTGTCGCGCGCCCCCTCGAACCACTGCCTGGCCACGGCGTCGAGCGACGGATCGGCCGATCCGCGACCGCTGTTGGCGACGGAGCCGACCGTCCGGCGCGAGAGGTTCGACATGGCACGCGTGGCGTTGTAGGTGCCCGTGTCGGTCTCCGCCCGGTCGTACAGCGAGCTGACACGCTGCTGGATCTCCGCCCGGCTCGGCTCATTGCTGCCGCCTGGGGACCGAGGGCTGCGATCCGTCGCCATGGAAGACGTTCTCCTTCCGTGCTCCGCCGGTGTGTTGCGGCGGAATCCGGGCGACCCCTGTTGCGGGTGACCCAAGCCCCCTGCCCTGAAAGGCAGTCGAACGGCCTGGCGTCAACCTAACCAACTTGTGTGCCTGGTGTGAAGATTGAGGTGTTAAATGTCCGATACGTATTCGTGACCTTCGTCTCTTGCCGGCGATGCCCGCTGCCGTGCCGACGGTGTGGCGCATCCCGGTGTCCGGCTGTGTGCGCTCGACGCCTGTCCGTCACGGTCGGAGGGTCGCCGCGTCCCGGTCTCACGGACGCCGGGCGCGGCCGGCCTCGTCGTGGGCCAGCAGCGACAGCAGCGCCGCCACGCTCAGCCCCGCTTCGGCGGGATGGCGCAGCACCTGGCCCGGCTCGATCCGGTAGACGTTGCTGCGCCCGTCCTTCGTGTGGGACAGATAACCGTCCTGTTCCAGATCCGCGATGATCTTCTGGACCGCCCGCTCGGTGAGCCGGCAGTGTGCGGCGATGTCCCGGATGCGGGCGCTGTGGTCGTCCGCGATGGCCGCCAGTACGCGGGCGTGGTTGGTCAGAAACGTCCATCCGGTGTGTGGCTCGGGCGCTGCCTCCATGGGGTCATCTTATGTCCCGGATTTCGCGAACACAAAGGACGGAACTTCATTTCGTGTATCTGTTGACGTATGACGCTCGGAGAGTGAGTCTTGAGATGACATGTGAGGTGACCGGGGGAGGCGGTCATGGCGGAACCGGTGTACGACGCGGATGCGGGCGGCGGGGATGCGCGCGCGGGTGCGGAGTCCCAGGGCGGGCGTCCCGTCGGGGCGACGCCCCCTGACATCACGGTCCGTGCCGACGGGGAGCGGGTCGTCGTGGCGGTGCGCGGTGACCTCGACCTCGACTCGGCCGCGCCCCTCGGACGGGCCCTGAGCGCCGCGCTCGACGCGGCGGAGGAGGGAATCGACCTGGAGCTGGACGGGGTCCTGTTCTGCGACTGCTCCGCCCTCAACGTGCTGCTCGCCGTGCGCGAGGAAGGCCTGCGGCAGGGCAGGACGGTTGTCCTGCGCTCGGTCGGCCCGGCGGTGGCAAGGCTGTTGACGCTGACCGGCACGGGGCCGCTGTTCGCGGCCGCCCCCGATGCCCGCACCGGCGCCGCCGCCCGTGACGCCGTCGACCGCACCGGCGAAGGAGCTGCCGGGCAGGGGGCAGGCCCGCACGCGGGCGGCACGCGCTCAACGGGTCTGCCGGGCGAAGCACCCGCCGGCAGCCCCCTGCGACGTCGCATCGAACTCGTGGGACTGCGGCGCGCGTTGCGGACGCACCCGGTGATCGACCTGGCCCGCGGCGTCCTCATGGCGTCCTTCGGACTGAACGCCGACGACGCGTGGCGGGTCCTGGCCCTGGCCGCCCGGAACACCGACGGGACGGTACGGGGCCTGGCCCGGGACCTGGTCGCCGCCGTCGAGGGAAACCCCGGGCCGGGCGCCGCCCTGCCGGAAGCGGTGACCGCGGCAGTGGCGGAGATCAGGTCGTAGGGGGAGCGCCCCGCGGCAAGCAGCCGATGCGAGCGCCGCCGCACGGCGGCCGGTTCCGCCGCCGGGCACGCTCTCGGGTACAAATGGCTGACATGCGCGTCGACCATGACCCCCGAGCCCTGGGCGCGGGCGCCTTCTACCGGCTGCTCACCGCCGTCGTCGTACCCCGGCCGATCGCCTGGGTGTCGACCCTCGCGGCGGACGGCACCGCCAACCTCGCCCCGCACTCGTTCTTCACGGTGGCCTGCACCGACCCGCCGATCGTCCAGTTCACGTCCGTGGGACGCAAGGACTCGTTGCGCAACGTCGAGGCCACCGGCGAGTTCGTCGTCAACTTCGCACCCGAGGAGCTCTTCGAGCAGATCAACGCCACCGCCACCGACTTCCCGGCGCACGAGGGCGAGTTCGACGCGGTCGGCATCGAGCGGGAGCCCTCCCTGCGCGTGCGGCCGCCCCGCGTGGCGGACTCGCCCGTGGCCCTGGAGTGCCGCCTGCACTCCACCGTGGTCGTCGGTGACTGCACGCTGGTCCTCGGCGAGGTCGTGCACGCCGTCGTGCACGAGGACGTCGTCGTCGACGGCCGCCCCGACATCCGCCGGCTGCGGCCCCTCTCGAGGCTGGGCGGCGACGAGTGGGGCACCGTCGGGGAAATCCACGACCTGGCTCGCGTCGCCTACCGCGACTTGCCGCCGTCCTGACCGGTCCACCCCTATGCTCGGCTCATGACACGACGGGTGACGAAGCGCGACGGGGCCGACGGCTCCTGGTGTTCGCTGTGGTCGAGGAATTCGGCGTTGTCGATCGGCTCCGTCAACTCCTTCCTCTCCGTCGGCTCGGTGGGCAGCTCCCTGTCCGTCGCCTCTGTCGGCGGCTTCCTGTCCGTGGGATCGGTCGGCTCCGCCCTGTCCGTCGCCTCCGTCGGATCCTGGCTCAGTGCGGGCTCGGTGCTGAGCGCCCGCTCCACCGGCTCGGTGCTCACCCGCCGTTCGCGCGGGACGGCGGCCGCGGCGGCGACGGTCGCCGGGCTGACCCTGGTGGCCTGTACATGGAAGTACGGCCGCAGCCGTCCCGTTTCCTGAGCCGGTTCGGGAGGCCGCGGCTCCCCCGCGATCCCGCGCGGACAGACCCGCAGGCGGACCGGAAGGCCCGTTCGCACCACGTCCGTCGGCGCCCCTCGATGTCCGTGGGCGCCCCTCGGCGTCGCCGGAGCAGCCCGCGCCCCTGACGCCCTCCTTCTCCGACCGGCCCGCACCCCGCGGCAGATCACCGGTCGCGCACGGCGTTGTCAGTGGCCCCCGCTAAGTTCGTTCGTGTCGCCCCGCTCCGGTGCGACGACCCCCCCTTGTGCTGCGCCGAGTCGGCGTGTGCAGCCGCATGCCGCAAAGGAGATGGTGTGTTCTCGGACCGGGAGAACTGGGAGAGGGCGAGCACGGCCCGGGTGGTGCCCCCCGCGCGGCCGCGCAAACTCGCCAAGGTCCCCTTCGTCGAACTGGCCGACGGACGCCTGCAGGGCGTCGTCTCCAGCGGCTCGGACATCGAGCGGGTGTACGTCTCGTCGGTCGCCGCCGGCACCCATGCCTTCGCGTGCAGCACCAACAACAACCGCCCCTGCGGCGGCGCGCGCGGCTCGTTCTGCAACCATATCCGCGCACTGATCACCGAGGCCGTGCTGCAGTACGGCGCCGACCGCGTCGCCCGCTACCTGCGCGTGGAGACCGCCGGCCCCGAGGCCGACGCCGGCGCCCTCACCGCCGCGATGACCGGCGCCCGCCCGCCCCAGGCGGACGGCAAGGCGGCGGCCGCGCCCGTCTTCAGCCGGTTCCTGCGGCACCTGGCCTATCTCGAGCTCGCCCCCGTCACCGTGCCGCTGCCGGAGCTGCAGTGGTTCCCGCCGACCCGGATGGAGAGCGTCCCGGCAGCGAACGGGCACGAGCCCGAGACCCGGCAGCAGGCCCCGAGCGGTGCAGGGGCCGAATCCGCCGGGGGACTCGGCGAGGCGCTTTCGGCGGTCGACGCGTTCGACCACGCCCTCGCCGCCGGTCTGCTGCGCCCCCGCCCCGACCGGGTCGGCGGACTCGGCGACCTGGCCCGCGCGGTCTCCGGAAGTCCGCTGGCCGCCCGGGTGGAGGAGGCGGCGGAGAAGGCCGCGGCGGGCTCCGCAGGCGAGGACCATCTCGTCGCCCTCGCCGCCGCCCGCACCGCCCTGCTCGGCTCCGTGCACGACGCCCTCGTCGTGAGCACCGACGAACTGAGCGGCCGTCTTCGCGAGGAGCCGGCCCCCGCGGCCGCCGGCCCGCGCACGGCGGTGAACCTGCTGGCGGCGGCCCGCGCCTGGCTCGCGGACCTCGCCCGCACCGGCTGGCTGGGCATCGACCACGAGCTGGCCGGCGGAGCCGCCCCGATCGTCTCCGCCATGCTGCCGGAACCGGGCCTGCGCCGGCTGGCCACCCTGCTCGACGGATTCGCCGCCGAACTCGCCGCCTCCTGCCCCGGCGCGGCCCTGGAACGAGTCCCGGAGCGCCGATGGGCCGACCTGTGGGCCCGCGCCCTGCTGCTCACCGTTCCCGGCGCGGCCGACGCCCCCGTGGTCGGCGCCGCCACCGGCCGGCTGCTGCCGCTCGGCGTCGACCTCCACGAACACGCAACCGCCGCACAGGCCCAGGTCCACGCGGTCTTCGAACCGGCCGACGGCGGTACGCCGCGGCTGGTCCGCGCGAGCGTCAGCGCGCCGAAACCGGACACGGTCGTCGCGGCCGGCGTCTGGCAACTGCTGCGGCCGCACCTCTCGCTGCTCGCCGCCCTCGGCGAGGGCCGGTCGATGGAACTCGACGCCATGCCCCTCACCGAGGAGGGCGACCTCCTCTGGGACGACGCCCGGGCCCGCCCCGGCGACCCCGCCGACGCCCTCGCCACCGCACGGGTCGTCCTGCCGGCCGCCGCCGCGCCGCCCACCGCGCCCCTGAACCGCCATCCCGCGCGCATCGCCGAGCCGGTCTTCCTGGAGGGCTACGACCGGCGGCAGGAGGGCGACGTCCTCACCTTCACCGTCGCCGGCCGCGATCTCCCCGTCGACACCGACCGCATCCCGGCCGCCGGACCGCTCACGCCCGAGGCCGTGGCCGGCTCCCGCGCCTGTGTGGGCCTGCTGCGCTGGGACGACGGGGGCCTGCGTCTCCAGCCGCTCGCCGTGGAGACCACCGTGCGCAGGAAGGCCGTCGCCCTGCACGCGGGCGCGTGGGCCGGCGGCACCACGGACAAGGCCGGCGCCCGGGCCGAGAAGGCCGCCACCGACGCCGTGACGGTCCTGCGCGAACGGGCGGGAAGGCTGCTGCGGAAATGAGCGACGACATGCTGCACACGGATCCCGAGGCTCCCACGGTCCCCGCCGTATCCGCCGGCCCTGCCGTCCCCGACGACAACCGCCGGCAGGTTCTCTACTGGCGGCTGCTGGCCCGGCTCTTCGATTCCGAGGAGCAGATCGCCCTGGAGTCGGCGAGTCTCGCCGTCGTCGAGGACATCGGCCTGCCGCCCGCCCTGCTGGACCCGCAGACCTCCGTGGACTCCCTCGTGCAGCGCCACCCGGAGCTCGCGGCGGAATTCGACGGGTTGATGGTTCCAGAAGCCGAATCCGAAGCCGAAACGGAAGCCGGAGCCTCCGGTGACGACGGCCGTGACCGTGCCGACGAGGTGCGGCGGGCCGCGCTCGTGTCCAAAGTGCTGCTGAACGTCTTCGCGACGGGCACCGGAGCCGTCAGCGCCGAGCAGCTGTCCCGGTGGCAGAGTGACGCAGGCTGGCTGGAGCGGGCCCTCGGATGCCGCCCGGGCGAGCTGCGCGGCGGCCGGGGTCCGGCCGCCGGCGCGGGCGGCCTCGTCCCCGGGATCGGCCAGGAACTGGCCGGCGTGGAAGCCGACCTGGTGCAGCGCATGCACCTGCGCGAAGTGCTCGCCGACCCCGCACTGGCCGCACGGCTCACCCCGAGCATGTCGCTCATCGAGCAACTGCTCCGCGACAAGAACAACCTCTCCGGCGTCGCCCTGGCCAACGCCAAGGCGCTCATCCGCCGCTTCGTCGACGAGGTCGCCGACGTGCTGCGCACCCAGGTGGAGAAGGCCACCGCGGGCCCGATCGACCGCTCGGTGCCGCCCAAGCGCGTGTACCGCAACCTCGACCTCGACCGGACCGTCTGGAAGAACCTCACCAACTACAGCCCCGAAGAGGAGCGCCTCTACGTCGACCGCCTCTACTACCGGCACACCGCCCGCAGAACGACGCCGCAACGGCTCATCGTGGTCGTGGACCAGTCGGGCTCGATGCTCGACTCCATGGTCAACTGCACCATCCTGGCGTCGATCTTCGCCGGACTGCCCAAGGTCGACGTGCACCTGATCGCGTACGACACCCGGGCGCTCGACCTCACTCCCTGGGTCCGTGAGCCGTTCGAGGTGCTGCTGCGCACCAAGCTCGGCGGCGGGAACGACGGGCCGGTCGCCATGGCCATGGCCCGTCCGAAGATCGCCGAGCCCAAGAACACCGTCATGGCGTGGATCTCGGACTTCTACGAGTTCGGCCGCTCCCAGCCCCTGTTCGAGGCCATCGAGGAAGTCCACCGCTCCGGCGTCAGGTTCATCCCCGTCGGCTCGGTCACCAGCTTCGGCCGGCAAGAGGTCAACCCCTGGTTCCGGGAGCGGTTCAAGGCGCTCGGCACACCCGTGATCTCGGGCCACATCGACAAGCTCGTCCACGAGCTCAAGACGTTCCTCACCTGACCCGCACCCCTCCTTCCGAAAGGCCCCCCGATGACCGACCTGCTGCGCGCCCCCGCCGAACTCAAGTACGCCGAGGAACTCGACTGGCTGGAGTCGATCGACGACAACCCCAAGCCGTTCTCCTGGCGGCTCTCGCCGAAGATGGTCCGGCTGTTCGTCCTCGGCTCCGAGCGCGCCGACGGCCTCGACCGGGAGATCGCCCCGAAGTGGTTCGGCGACCGCAGCTTCGTCGAGCGCTCCATCGTCACCCTCGCCTCCGACCGCGGCCTGCTGCTCATCGGCGACCCCGGCACCGGCAAGAGCTGGCTGGCCGAACTGCTGTCGGCCGCCATCTCCCGCAACTCCACCCTGGTCGTGCAGGGCACCGCCGGCACCACCGAGGACCACATCAAGTACTCGTGGAACGTCTCCATGGTCATCGCCAAGGGCCAGTCGAGGGAGTCGATGATCCCCTCGCCGATCATGACCGCCATGGAGACCGGCGCGATCGGCCGCTTCGAGGAGCTCACCCGCTCCACCAGCGACGTCCAGGACGCGCTGATCTCGATCCTCTCCGAGAAGTACATCTCCGTCCCGGAACTGGGCAGCGACCGGGACAGCGACAACATCGTGTTCGCCAAGCCCGGCTTCTCCGTCATCGCCACCGCCAACAGCCGCGACCGGGGCGTCAACGACCTCTCCTCGGCGCTCAAGCGCCGCTTCAACTTCGTCCGCATCCCCGTCGTCACCAACAAGAAGAGCGAGGCGGAGATCGTCCGCTTCCGCACCGAGGAACTGCTGCGCCGCCACCGCATCGAGCTGGACGTCCCGCCGACCCTGCTCGACGTGCTGCTGCAGAGCTTCGCCGACCTGCGGGCCTCCTCGGCGGCGGCCGGCAGCGACGACGAGAAGCTGGAGTCCGCCCTGTCCACCGCCGAACAGATCGGCGTCCTCGAGGACGCCGTCCTGCACAGCGACTTCTTCGGCGAGCGCGCCCTCACCGCCCGCGCCCTCGCCTCCTCCCTCGTCGGTTCGCTGGCCCGGCGCGCACCCGAGGACCTCGCCATCCTCAACAAGTACCTGCACGGCGTCGTCGAACCGCGCAGCAAGGAAGAGGGCGGCTGCTGGCCGGAGTTCCTCGAGGGCGGCCGCGACGCCATCGCGACCCTGTCATGAGCGGCGCCTTCGACGCGCTGCGCGGTCAACTGCACGACGCCGCAACGGCGTTCGCCGACGGACCCGGAGCCCTGGAGGGCATCCTGCGGGGCATCGTCGACGATGTCGAGCGAGCCGTGCGCGAGCCGCTGGAGATCTTCCCCGTCTGCCACCACTCGCCGGCGTCGGCGATCGCCATGGCGCGCCGGCTGCGCGAGAAGCAGCCGAAGGTCGTCTACCTCGAGCTGTGCGAGGACATGGCGCCGCTCCTCACCGAGCTGCGCAACTGCCGACTGCCGGTGGCGGTACAGTCGTTCGCCACCGAGATCGAGGGCTTCCCCGCCGACTGGTCGCCGCTGTCGGTGGTCGCGCCGGTCACCGAGGCCTCGGCCGAGTACCAGGCCATCGCCTACGCGCTCGACACGCCGGGCGTCGAACTGGTCCTCGTCGACCGTTCCTCGGACCACGTCTTCCAGTGGGAGACGGACCCCGGTGCCGACCCCCTGGCCGAGGGCGGCGCCGAGGTGCCCGAGGCGCAGGAGCAGGCGGCCCTGCACGGCGACGCCGTCGGCGTGGAGATCGGCGACCTGCGCCCGCGGTTCGCCGAACTGGAGCAGCACCTGCTGCGTCACGGCCGGGTGCGGCACTGGTCGGAGTGGTGGCACCAGTACGTGGAGCTGCCCCTCGGCGACAGCGACCACGACACCTACCGTCAGGTGATGCTGCTCATCGGCAGCCTCTTCCGGCGCCTCGCCCCCGGCGACCCCGGGAAGGTGCGGGTCGACGAGGACCGCGAACGGTACATGTGGACGAGGATGCGCGAGCACCTGGCGGCCACCGGCGCCGATCCCGCCGACTGCCTCTACGTCTGCGGCGCGTTCCACGCGGCCAGCCGCGTCGCGGAGTTCGGCGTGCACGGCAGCGACGGCTTCGTCATCAGCCCGCCGAGCGGCACCCGGTGGCGGCACGGCCTCATCCCCTCCAGCCACGCGGCGATAGAGGCGCAGTTCGGACTCGCGGCGGGATCGGTGTCCATCGCGGCGGCGGAATGGGCGAAGAATGTCCGGCGCACCGGCGTCCGCCCGTACCGCCTCGACGGCCAGGCGGGCACGAAGAAGACCACGAAGCCGAGGAAGGCCCTGCCCGCAGCCCCGGCGCCCGCGGCCCCGCCCGCCGACCGGCTCACCGGCTTCCTCCGGCGCCCGCCCGCCCTCGACGCCCTCGACGAGGCCGAACTGCTCGGCTGGTCGGTGGAGATCGTGCGGGCCGCCCGCCGCAACGGTTATCTGGCCTCCACCGCCGACGCCATCGCCGTCTTCGAGACGTCCATCCTGCTCGCCGGCATGCGCGACCGCGCCAAGCCCACCCCGTACGACTTCCAGGACGCGGCGGTCACCTGCATCGAGAAGGACGCCGTGCCGGGCCGGCGGGACGTGGGCCGGCTCGTCGAGATCATGATGGGCGGCGACCGCCTCGGCCAGGTCGGCTACGACGCGCTGCCGCCGCTCGCCCGTGACGTGCACGACCGCCTCGCCCCGCTGAACCTCAGGCTCCAGCAGCGCGGCGTGCAGCGGGCCCTGCTGGACATCGCCTCCCAGCCCGAACTGGCGCACTGCTCCGACCTGCTGTGGATGCTGCGCCGGCTGCTGCCGCAGGGCGCCGCCCGGCCGATCATGGGCGAACGGCGGCTCGGCGAGCGTTCCCTGCAGGAGTCCTGGGACCTGGCGCTGGGCACCCATCAGCGCGCCCTCATCGAACTCGGCTACGAGGGCGTCAGCATCGAGCAGGTCCTCGAACAGCGGCTGCGCCGCGCCGCGTACGACCCCCAGGCCACCGCGGCCCAGGTCCTCGAGGCCGTCGAGGACGCCACGCTCCTCCTGCGCAGCCGCCGCCTGGCCGACGAGCTGGGCGCCCGCGCACTGGAGGTGCTGGCCCACGAACGCTCGGTGGACGGGGCGCCGGAGGTGCTGCGCAGGGTCCGCCGGCTGCTGGCGTACTACCGCACCGCCGAGCCGGTCCTGCCGCCCTGGATCGAGTCCTTCGTCAAGACGGGTTACGCGCACTACTGCACGCTGCTGCCGACGTCGTTCACCGACGAGGACGCGACCGTCCGTCAGGTCGCCGCCATGCTGGGCTTCCTGTTCTCCATGGAGAGCCTCGCGCTGTCCCTCGGCTGCGACCGCGCCCAGCTGGAGCTCGCCCTCGCCCAGTCCCACCCGACGGAGCCCGCGCGCACCGCACTGCTGTGGGCGGCACAGACCCACCTGGGCACACTGTCGAGGCCGCTCCTGCGGGCGCGCTGCGACGAGCTGCTCGGCAATCCGCTGGTGGTCCCCGCCTACCCCCGCTACCTCAGCGGGTTCGTGCACGCGCTGGAACCGGTGCCGGGCCTGGCCGACTTCGTCGTGGAGGCCGTGTCGAACGCGTTCGCCCGCCTCCCCGACCGGGTGCTGCTGCCGTGGCTGCCGACGCTGATCACCACCTTGCGCGCCGGCGGCGCCGAGCTGGCGCCGCTGCTGATCCGCGAGGCCGGTCGCGTCTTCCCCGCCCGGCTGCCGGAGCTGGACGCCTGGGTGCCGCCGTGGCGGCTGCCGCAGCAGCCGCCGGGCGTGGGTCCGCGGGCCGGCGGGGGAGCCGGACGCGGCGGCGTGCCGCTCCTGGCCGCCCACCCGGCGACCTGCGACGCCCTGGCGGACCTGCTGGGCTGCGACGGGGAGTGGGAGACCGAAGGGTCCGCCCCGTCCGGAGCGGTCCTCCTCGGCCGCCACCCGGCCACCGCCGCCGCGCTGGAGGCGCTGCTGTCCGTCAGCTGAGCGGCAGCGACGACGTCACCAGGCGGCGTATCGCCGAGGTGGTCAACGCCGGGTTGGCGGCGGCGTGGTGGACCAGCTCCTCGTCCTCGAGGAGCTGCGTCAGCCGCGGCCCGGGCAGGTTCGGGTGGCGGGCGACGGCGGCCCGCACGGCGGGGTCGGGGTCCCGGGTCAGCCGCTCCACGGTGTGCGCGGGGGTCTGCGGGTCGCGGGCGGCCAGGCGGCGCACGGCCGGGTCGGCGTCGGCGGCGTGCACGGCGAGACCCTCGCTCGGGAAGCCGGGCCGCGTCAGAAGGTGCGCGCGTTCGCTGCCGGTGTACTCGAGGAAGCAGCGCAGCAGCAGGTCGGCCGGGGGATGCGGGTGGTTCTGGGCCAGCAGCACCCGGACGCCGAGGTCGTCGTCCCCGGCCAGCCGGGCCACCAGGTCCGGCGGCAGTGCACGTTCCTTCGCGGCTTCCCGTCGCAGCAGCGGGTGGGCGGAGAGCGCGTCCCGGCGGACGGCTCCGGCGTCCCGCGGCGTCGCGGAGCAGTGGTGGGGGCCGAAGTCGCCGTGCAGGGGAACCTGGTAGTCGATGGCCGACCGTTCCGTCTCGCTCCAGGCCGGGTGGACGGAGACGGACAGGCGTACACAGGGGTCGGAGTCCGCGGCGAGGGCGGCGCGCTCGGCGGCGTCGAGGTCCGGGTGCCGGGCGACGGTCCGGCGGACCGCGGCGTCGCGGTCCCCGACGAGGGCGCGGCGTTCGGCGGGCTGGAGGTCCCGTCGGGACGCGATCTCCCGCCGGACCTCTGGATCGGGGTCGCCGGACAGAAGGGCCACGACGTCGGGCGGGAGACCGGGATTCGCTGCGATCATCGAGCGGTCGTCGGGGCCGGCCGGGTCGGTGAGGACACGGTCCACCACGGCTCTGCTGAGCGGTTGGTGGAGCAGGGCATGGGTACGGCCGTGGCAGGAGTGCGGGGGCAGGACGCTCTCCACCCACTCCGGGTCCTCCGCCTGCACCCTGCGCTCGGCGCTCTCCCGGACCTCGTCGTCGGGGTCGGCCAGCAGGGCGGCCCGGGTGGCGGCGGGGAGGGTGTCCCAGGCGCCGGTTCCCCAGACGCGGACCTTCGCCACCGGGTGTGTGGGCATCGCCTCGATCAGGCCGGCGGATATCTGCCGGTAGAAGGAGCCGCCGAGGAGCTCGGTCTCGTAACAGGTGATCATGTGGACGACGGCGTCGTCGGGCAGCGGCGGGCCGACGGGACCGGTCGGCTGCGGTCCGTCGGCGAGGTGGCCGCGGACGATCCAGTCCGGGTCCGTCACCAGCCGTGCCCGGGTGCGCGGGCCGACATGGGGGTTGCGGGCGAGGAAGCTGCGCGTGTAGGCGTCGGGATGCTCGACGACGGCGTCCACGACGGCGTCGGGCAGGAACCGGTCCCGGCACAGCACCATCCGCACGGCGAGCGGCGCGTCCGCCAGCAGCCGCAGCAGCACGTCGAGGGGTGTGGACGGGTTGAGCGCGAGTCCGGCCAGCCGCCGGGTCGGCAGGTCGGCCTCGGACCAGATCCTGTCGGGCGTGCGCATGTGGGGGTCCCCCTGCATAGGCATGGGCCCCCTGCGGTGGCAGGGGGCCCATGACCCTAACCGTCCGGCACGAGCGCGTGCCAGGCCGGTCCTTCTAGCGGTGCCGCAGCCCGACCGTGATGACGCCGGCGACCCTCGTCATGATGCCGGTGTCGTGGACGACCTTGCCGTCGGACGCCTTCCAGATCCTGATGTGGAAGGTGTCCGGGCCGTCCGTGGCGGTGACGCGGAAGCGGTAGCCGCTCTTGCCGTTGACCGTGCCGGAGCCCTCCAGGACGGCCCGGTTGCCGGTCACGACGAGCCAGTCGAGGTGAGCGGACCGGAACTTCGTGAGAGGCGACCGCAGGTCGAGGGTGACGACGCCGGCCGGGGCCGTGGCTCCCGGCAGGTAGCCGGCCGACAGGGAGAACTTCGGCTTGCCGCGGGACGCGGACAGGCCCGCGCCCATCACCGGACCGGCGGCCCGGTTGTACACGACCAGTTCGGGCAGGGTCGTGGTGGCCTTGCCGCCGTCGTCGTCGGTGACGGTGACCACCGGGCGGCGCAGACCGGCCGAGGTGTAGGTGTGCTCGGCCCGGCAGCCGGACGCCGTGACGGCGCCCTTCGCCGGCGTGCTGCCGTCCTTCCAGTCGATCACGCAGGTGTGCGTGTCACGGGCGCCCGCGTCGGCGAACTTGACGGTGACGACCGCCGGCCGGCCGACCGACACCGGGGACTTGGGTCCGGTGGCGGAGGTGATCGTGGGAGCCGCGTTCACCACGGTGACCTGGGTCTTGTCGGTGCTGCGCCCGGCGGTCAGGGTGAGGGTGAACGTGCCGTCGTCGGTGCAGGTGACCGTCGTGCGGGTGGCCGTCGGTTCGGCGACCGTGCAGGGCGCGCCCGACTCGACCGTCCACTTCGGGCTGCCCGCCCCGGAGAGCGTGCCGTTCAGGGCGATCTTGCTGCCCTCCACGCCCTTGGCGTTCGGACCGGCGTGCACGACGCCCACCGGGTCGATGCTCGTGAGCGTGGGCACGACCTTCTTGATCAGTCCGTCGGCGTCGAACTCCAGCTTGTCGACGGTGGTCTCACGGTGCATGCCGTCGCCGCCGGGGATCGCGAACCGGTGGTAGGCGATGTACCAGTCGTCGGTGCCGGGCACGTTCACGACCGAGTGGTGACCGGTGCCGAGGATGCCCTGTGCGGCGTCCTTCTCCAGGATCACGCCCTGCTTGGTCCAGGGGCCGGTGGGCGAGTCTCCGGTGGCGTAGGCGACCCGGTAGTTCTCGTCCCGGGTGTCGTTCTCCGACCACATGAAGTAGTAGACGCCCTTGCGCTTGATGACGAACGCGCCCTCGTTGTAGCCGCTCGGGGTGATGTCCTTGACCTTCGCGGTGTCGATCGAGGTCATGTCGTCGTTCAGCGGGACCACGTAGCCGTGGCCGTTGCCGAAGTAGAGGTACGACTGGCCGTCGTCGTCGGTGAAGGCCGCCGGGTCGATCATCTGGCCGGGGAACTGGCCCGCCTTCAGCAGGGGCTTGCCGAGAGCGTCCTTGAAGGGCCCGGTGGGGGAGTCGGAGACGGCGACGCCGATGTTGGCGTCGGCGCAGAAGTAGAAGTAGTACTTACCGTTCTTCTCGGCGATGGTGGGAGCCCAGGCCCTGCTGTCCGCCCAGCTCACGTCGGGACCGAGGTCCAGGATGACGCCGTGGTCCGTCCAGTGCACCAGGTCGGTGGAGGAGTACGCCTTGAACTGCGTGCCGCTCCAGCCCTCGAAGCCGTCGGTGGTCGGGTAGATGTAGAAGGTGTCGCCGAAGCGGACGATGTTCGGGTCGGCGTTCAGCCCCGGCAGGACCGGGCTCTTCATGATGAGCGCGGACACCGTCCAGGTGCGCTTCTTGCCGTCGGAGCCGGTCACCTCGTACGTCAGCGGCTTGCTGAAGTCGCGCAGGGTGCCGGAGGCCGGGCTGATGCCCGCGCCGTGCGCCAGGGTGAACTGCGGCGCCAGGGCGGTGACGTCGCTGCCCTCGGTCAGCGGCAGGACGATCGTGCTGTTCTTGTCGTTGATCAGCGCGTCCACCTTGAGCGCCGGGTGGGTCGCCGCGGCGATGCCGGTGGTGTTGCCGGCGAGCTCCAGGACCTCGGCGGGCGTCAGGGCCCGGTTGTAGATCCGGAAGTCGTCGACCTCGCCCGCGAAGTACGGGTCCGGGGAGTACAGGGACTTGCCGATGTAGCCCGAGGCGTCCTTCGCCGCGTCGTACAGATCGGACGGCTTGACGGTGACGCCGTTCACGCGGGCGACTTCGGCGCCGTCCACGTAGAGGACCGCCGTCTGGGTCGCTCCGTCGAGAGTGACGGTGAGGTGCTTCCACTCACCCGGGGTGAGCTGAGCGCCGCCGATCATCTGCTTCTCGCCGGACCAGGTGGCCTTGGTGATGGCGGAGAACAGCTTGCCGCCGCCGTTGGAGGGGGTGGCGAAGAGGTACTTGTTGCTGTCGGGGCCGAGCCCGAACAGCCACTGGAAGTTGTCGCCGCCCTTCCACTTGACGTAGGTGGAGACGGTGACGCTGTCCACGCCCTTCAGCACGCCGCCCGGGATCTTCACATAAGGCGAGTCGGAGGTGCTGGAGCCGCCGGACATCTTGAACGAGCCGCCGTCGACGCCGGTCCCGAAGGCGGGCGTACGGACGTAGGTGCCGTGGAAGCCGTGGCCGCTGGAGTCACGGACGATGTTGCCGCCGCTCTCGTCGAAGCCGTAGTGCAGGAGCAGGTCGGCCGGGACGTCGGGGCCCTCGGCGGAGACCGTGACGTCGGCGTGGACCTCGATCGCCGCGTCGCCCGGCAGGTCGCCCTTCACCTTGAAGGAGCCGGCCTGCGCGTACTGCGACGCGTCGACGTCCTCCCAGGTGACGGTGACGGGCCGCTTCGCGCCGTCGGCGTACTCGGCGATCACGGTGGCCGGCAGCACGGGCGCCTCGCCGATCCGCGTCTTCACCGAGACGTCCTCGACGCCGGTGACGATCTGGTCCGGCTGGTAGGCGCGCAGCAGCCGGTCGTACTCGGCCTGGGTGACCGGCAGGACGGTTCCGTGACGCGGCTTCGACGGCAGGTCGTAGCCGGTGGACGGGGTCCAGTCGCCCTTGGCGAGGTCCTTCGTCTCGAACGGGATGTAGCCGCGGCCGCCGAACTCGTCGAGGAAGGCGTACCACTTCTCCTCGGTGTTGGACTTGAACACCAGCGGCCCCTCGGCCGCGTTCATCGCGCCCTTGCCGATGCCCTCGGCGACCGCGGTCCAGGAGAGGTTCAGCAGCGAGTCGCTCTTCTCCTCGAAGACGAACTTGCTGTTGGGCGTGGAGGAGCTGTTGTTGCGCTCGTCCTTCGACAGGCGGAAGTACGTGCCGTCGTGCTGGATGACCGTGGAGTCGATGACCGAGTAGCCGCGGTCGATCCAGACCTTGGGCTCGCTGAACGTGTAGAAGTCGCGGGTGGTGGCGTACATCATCCGGTTGTAGGTGTCGCCGGAGTGCGAGGGGTTGTCGTACAGCTTCGACGCCCAGAACACCACGTACTGGCCGAGCTTCGCGTCGTAGTACGCCTCGGGCGCCCAGGTGTTGCCGGCGCTGTCCGGGGAGACCTTCACCAGGCGCTGGTCCGTCCAGTGGACCAGGTCGGTGGACTCCCACACCATGATGGACTTGCTGCCGCTGCGCTGCGAGCGGTCCCAGTCGCCGTTGCCGTAGATCCTGAGGTCGGTGGCGATCTGGTAGAACTTGTCGCCCTCGGGGGAGCGGATGATGAACGGGTCGCGCAGACCCTTCTCACCGAGCGTGGAGGTCAGGACGGGCTTGCCGTCGTTGAGCTCCCGCCACTTCAGCGGGTCGTTGCCCTTGCTGAGAGCCGCGTAGAGCTGCTCGCCGTCCGCGGTGCCCTCGCCGGTGAAGTAGCTGAACATGTAGCCCTTGAGGGCTTCCTTCACGGGGAGCTCGGGGACCTTCGCGGTGAACGTGCGGGTCGTCTTCGCGTCGCCCTTGGCGACGGTCGCCGTCAGGTCGGCCGTGGTGGCGCCGGCGCCGTGCGCGGGACGGTGCACCACGCCGTCGGACGAGACGACGTCCTCGCTCGCGGAGGACCAGGTCACGGAGGTGCCGTAGGCGCCCGTCGCGGGGAGGGCGAGATTGCCGCGCACGTCGTCCAGGTTGTGGACGACGAGGGCCTTGGCGGCCTGCTCGGTCGCGGCCTTGTCGTCGAGGGCCGGCAGGACCGTGACGTCGAAGGTCCGGGTGGCGGAGACGGATCCCTTCTTCAGGGTCGCGGTGAGCGTGGCGTGGCCGTCGGGTTCGCCCGCGGCCGGCCGGGTCACCTTGCCCGCGTCGGACACCACATCGGTGTGGTCGCTGGACCAGGTGATGGTGGAGCCGCCGGCGGGGCCGGTGTTCGGCAGGGTCAGGTCGGCCGTGACGGCGCTCGTGTCCCCAAGGGTCAGGGCGGCCTTGTCGTCCGCGACGCCCTGGGTGGCGACGGGCAGCGCGAGCGTCGAGACCTC
Source organism: Streptomyces sp. NPDC020597 (assembly GCF_044335095.1). Taxonomy (NCBI): domain Bacteria; kingdom Bacillati; phylum Actinomycetota; class Actinomycetes; order Kitasatosporales; family Streptomycetaceae; genus Streptomyces; species Streptomyces sp. NPDC020597. The sequence goes on from NZ_JBIRUL010000005.1 coordinate 218,062, forward strand.
GCCGGCGTCCAGGGCGCGGTTGTACACGCGGAAGTCGCGCATCTGGCCCTTGAACAGCCGGTCGCCCGAGTAGACGGACTTGCCGATGGCGTTCGCGGTGGTCGTGCCCGAACCGATCGCGCCGGGAGTGATCGTCACCGACGTGTTGCGGGCGACCTCGACGCCGTCCTCGTACAGCACGCCCGTGGTGCCGGTCTGGGTGTAGGTGAGGTGCTTCCACACGGCGCGGGTCAGGTTGTGGGAGTCGGCCGGCTTGGTGTTCTGCTCGGTCGACCAGTTGCCGGTGGCGATCGAGGTGCGCAGGGAGTTGCCCGTGGCGAACAGGTAACCGTTGCCGTTGCCCCCGCTGGTGTTGCCGAAGCCGTAGAGGAAGTAGGGGGTGGCCTGGGTCGCGTCCATCTTCACGTCCATCGCGACGCTGATCGACGTCATGCCCTTCAGCACGTCGTTCGGCACCTTGACGAAGGTGTCCGAGCCGTTGAAGGAGAGGCCCTGGCCGGCCGGGGACCAACTGGCGGTCCCGTTGACCGTGCCGTTCAGTCCGTGGCCGGAGGCGTCGGCGACGGTGGTGCCGGAGGCTCCGTCGAACTTGTACCAGAGGGCCAGGCCCTCGGTGACGTCGGCGGTCTCCGTGGCCTGGACCGGGGTCGTGGCCACGGCCAGGCCGGCGATCAGGGACACGGCGGTCAGTGCTGCCAGTCGTCCTGCCCCCCGTCCTGCCCGACTCCGGAGTCGATGTCTGTGCGCCATGGAGGGGACCGCCGTTTCAACCGTGTGACGTGATGTTGCAGGAGTGTCAAACGGTGTGCATGGCCGCGTCAAGGCTTTCCGAACCATGTCCGACAGGTCGAACAGTTGGAGTCGTGTCCAGCAGCTCGTGCCCGGTGCCGAGTTGAGCGTTTCGCCGCCCGGTGAGCGATCGTCACCGGTGCGAGGTGGGTGAACCGTGCGGGCGGCCGCGAAGGCCGCGCCTGGTGAGCCGGCCCGGCAGTCCGCCGGGACAAACACGGTCCAATCGAGCGACACCTGCGGTGAGTGGCCCGACTCACATGGCCAACAAGGTCACCCACCGACACGATGGGTCCCGTCACCGTCAGGCTGAAGGGGTCCAGGATGTTCCGCAAGGTGCTGGTCGCCAACCGCGGCGAGATCGCGATCCGTGCATTCCGCGCCGGCTACGAGCTGGGCGCGCGCACGGTCGCCGTCTTCCCGCACGAGGACCGCAACTCGCTGCACCGGCTGAAAGCCGACGAGGCGTACGAGATCGGCGAACCGGGACACCCGGTGCGCGCCTATCTCTCCGTGGAGGAGATCGTCGGCGCCGCGCGCCGGGCGGGCGCCGACGCCGTCTACCCCGGCTACGGGTTCCTCTCGGAGAACCCCGATCTCGCCCGCGCCTGCGAGGAGGCGGGCATCACCTTCGTGGGACCCGACGCCCGCACCCTCGAGCTGACCGGCAACAAAGCGAGCGCGGTGGCCGCGGCGCGCGCCGCGGGCGTACCCGTGCTCGGCTCGTCCGCGCCCTCCAACGACGTCGACGAACTCGTCCGGGCCGCCGAGGAGATCGGCTTCCCGGTGTTCGTGAAGGCCGTAGCCGGCGGCGGCGGACGCGGCATGCGCCGGGTGGAGGACCCGGCCGTTCTGCGCGAGTCCATCGAGGCGGCCTCCCGCGAGGCCGCCTCCGCGTTCGGCGACCCCACCGTCTTCCTCGAGAAGGCCGTCGTCGACCCCCGCCACATCGAGGTGCAGATCCTCGCCGACGGCGAGGGCAACGTCATCCACCTCTTCGAGCGCGACTGCTCCCTCCAGCGCCGCCACCAGAAGGTCATCGAGATGGCCCCCGCGCCGAACCTCGCCCCGGAGCTGCGCGACCGCATCTGCGCCGACGCCGTCCGCTTCGCCCGGCAGATCGGCTACCGCAACGCCGGCACCGTCGAGTTCCTCCTCGACCCCGCCGGCAACCACGTCTTCATCGAGATGAACCCCCGCATCCAGGTCGAGCACACGGTGACCGAGGAGGTCACCGACGTCGACCTCGTCCAGGCCCAGCTGCGCATCGCGGCCGGCGAGACCCTCGCCGACCTCGGCCTGTCGCAGGAGACCGTCACCCTGCGCGGCGCGGCCCTGCAGTGCCGCATCACCACCGAGGACCCCGCCAACGGCTTCCGGCCCGACACCGGCCGCATCAGCGCCTACCGCTCCCCGGGCGGCTCCGGCATCCGCCTCGACGGCGGCACCACCCACGCGGGCACCGAGATCAGCGCCCACTTCGACTCCATGCTGGTCAAACTCACCTGCCGGGGACGGGACTTCCCGACCGCGATCGGACGCGCGCGGCGCGCCGTCGCCGAGTTCCGCATCCGCGGCGTCGCCACCAACATCCCGTTCCTGCAGGCCGTGCTGGACGACGCCGACTTCCAGGCCGGACGGGTCACCACGTCCTTCATCGAACAGCGCCCGCACCTGCTCACCGCGCGCCACTCGGCCGACCGCGGCACCAAGCTGCTCACCTACCTCGCCGACGTCACCGTCAACAAGCCGCACGGCGAACGGCCCGACCTGATCGACCCGGTCGCCAAGCTGCCGGCGACGCCCGAGGGCGAGCCGCCCGCGGGCTCCCGCCAGCGGCTGGTCCACCTCGGCCCCGAGGGCTTCGCCCGCTGGCTGCGCGAGTCGCCCACCATCGGCGTCACCGACACCACCTTCCGCGACGCCCATCAGTCCCTGCTGGCCACCCGCGTGCGCACCAAGGACCTCCTCGCCTCCGCCCCGCTGGTCGCCCACACCCTGCCGAACCTGCTCTCCCTGGAGTGCTGGGGCGGCGCCACCTACGACGTCGCGCTGCGCTTCCTCGCCGAGGACCCCTGGGAGCGGCTGGCGGCCCTGCGCGAGGCCGTCCCGAACATCTGCCTGCAGATGCTGCTGCGCGGCCGCAACACCGTCGGCTACACCCCGTACCCGACGGAGGTCACCGACGCCTTCGTGCAGGAGGCCGCCGCCACCGGCATCGACGTCTTCCGCATCTTCGACGCCCTCAACGACGTCGGCCAGATGCGGCCCGCCATCGACGCCGTACGAGAGACGGGCACGGCCGTCGCCGAGGTCGCCCTGTGCTACACTTCCGACCTGTCCGACCCGAACGAGCGCCTCTACACCCTCGACTACTACCTGCGCCTGGCCGAGCAGATCGTCGAGGCCGGCGCCCACGTCCTGGCCGTCAAGGACATGGCCGGCCTGCTGCGCGCCCCGGCCGCCGCCACGCTCGTCTCCGCGCTGCGCCGCGAGTTCGACCTGCCGGTGCACCTGCACACCCACGACACCGCGGGCGGCCAGCTCGCCACCTACCTGGCCGCGATCCAGGCCGGCGCGGACGCCGTCGACGGCGCCGTCGCCTCCATGGCCGGCACCACCTCCCAGCCCTCGCTGTCGGCGATCGTCGCCGCGACCGACCACTCCGAGCGGCCCACCGGCCTCGACCTCCAGGCCGTCGGCGACCTCGAGCCGTACTGGGAGGGCGTCCGCAGGATCTACGCGCCCTTCGAGGCCGGCCTCGCCTCCCCGACGGGGCGCGTCTACCACCACGAGATCCCCGGCGGTCAGCTCTCCAACCTGCGCACCCAGGCCGTCGCGCTCGGCCTCGGCGACCGCTTCGAGGACATCGAGGCGATGTACGCCGCCGCCGACCGCATCCTCGGCCACCTGGTCAAGGTCACCCCCTCGTCCAAGGTGGTCGGCGACCTCGCCCTGCACCTCGTCGGCGCCGGCGTCTCACCGCAGGACTTCGAGGCCACGCCCGACCGGTACGACATCCCCGACTCCGTCATCGGATTCCTGCGGGGAGAGCTCGGCACACCGCCCGGCGGCTGGCCCGAGCCGTTCCGCAGCAAGGCCCTGCAGGGCCGCGGCGAGGCCAAGCCGGTCCAGGAGCTGAGCGCCGAGGACCGCGAGGGCCTGGACAAGACCCGCCGCGCCACCCTCAACCGGCTGCTCTTCCCCGGCCCGACGCGTGACTTCGAGACCCACCGGCAGGCCTACGGCGACACCAGCGTCCTCGACAGCAAGGACTTCTTCTACGGTCTGCGCCAGGCCAAGGAGTACGCGGTCGACCTCGAGCCGGGCGTGCGTCTGCTGATCGAGCTGCAGGCCGTCGGCGAGGCCGACGAACGCGGCATGCGCACCGTCATGTCCACCCTGAACGGCCAGCTGCGGCCCATCCAGGTCCGCGACAAGGCCGCGGCCTCCGACATCCCCGTGACCGAGAAGGCGGACCGCAGCGATCCCGGGCACGTCGCGGCCCCGTTCGCGGGCGTGGTCACCCTGGCGGTCGCCGAGGGCGACGAGGTGGCGGCCGGCGCGACCGTCGCGACCATCGAGGCGATGAAGATGGAGGCCACGATCACCGCGCCGAAGGCGGGCCGGGTGAGCAGGCTCGCCATCAACCGCATCCAGCAGGTGGAGGGCGGCGACCTGCTCGTCGTCGTCGGCTGACGGGTCGGTCGCCGGCGCTCACCCGCCGGCGACCGGGTACCGCCCCGCGGCCCCCGGCCGCGGGGCGTCGCGGTCACCGCAGGACGACCTCCCAGGTGTCCACGGCGTAGTGCAGCGTCATGCCGTGGCGGGCGTACAGCGCGGGCGCGCCGGTCGTGTTGGCGGTGTCCACGCCCAGCCCGACGGTGTCCCGCCCCCGGGCGGCGAAGGCGGCGAAGGCGTGCCGCAGCAGCAGCCCGGCGAGACCGCGCCCCCGGGCCTCGCGCAGCACGCCGACGGCCGGTATCCAGCCCATGGCCTCACGGTCGTCGCGGGCCATCAGGAAACCGCAGTCGCCCGCGTCGTCGGTGGCGGCGATCCACACGAGGGACCAGTCGAGCCCGGCGGCGTCCACGTCGTGCAGCCACTGCTCGTAGCGCCGCGGCTGGAAGTCGAAGTGCTCGGCGAACGCGGCCTGGAACAGCTCGTGGACGCGCCGCCGGTCCGCCTCGGCGGCACAGGGCCGCAGCCGCACACCGGCGGGCGGCAGCGGCGGCCGGTCGGCGGCCCCGTCCAGTCCCCGGCGCAGCACATGATGCCGCCGCACCACGGACCAGCCCCGCTCCCGCAGCAGCGAGACGTCCGTGGTGGGCCGCGCGTTCAGGTTCAGATGCACCACGGCCCGCTCCGCGCCGTTCTCCCGGGCCTTCTCCAGCGCCCGCGCCTCCATCGCGGCCAGGACGAGCAGCCCCGCCTGCTGCCGGTCGGGCGACACGTAGTGGTCGATGTCGACCCGCTCGCCGCCCGACTCGTCCCACAACAGCCCGTAGACCACCGGCCGGTCCCCGTCGAAGGCGAGCCAGGAGTCCCGCCGCAGATCGACGTCGGGATGCGTCATGTCCGCCTCGACGGAGTGCACGTCCGTCTCGGGGCGGCCGATCTCGACGAGGTCGATCTCGTTGAGGAGCCCGGCGACGGCCGGAGCGTCGGCGAGGGAGGCGGGGCGCAGAAGGGAGAACATGCCACCCAGGGTCCAGGGGACCGGTCCGGGGCCGCAAACGATTTCACATGGCGCGCGATGCGGTCATGAGCCCTGTATGCGCCCCCGGGTCTCTGGGCAGAATCCGTTCTGCCATTGATCACGCCGGGGCCGGCGCGCGGTCGCCCCACGAACTCCACGGGAAGGCGGGTCGGTTGTCGTGCAGTTGCGTCTTCCCTCCTCCATATCCGAAGCACAGCGGTGTCTCGCCGAGGGCGCGGTGCCGGTCGGCGGGGCCACGCTCGTGTGGGCGGGCTGGCAGCGGGACGGCTTTCCCGAGCAGGCCGTGTCGCTGCGCCGGCTGCCGGAGGCAAACGCGTTCGGACCCGAGGAACTCGGCGGGGCCGTCCTGCTGCACCGCGTCGACGCGACCGTGCCCGAGGTGCTGCACCGGGCGGCCGCCGGAGTGGGCACCGGCGCCGTGCGCCGGGCGGCCACGGTGGGCGGCAACATCGTCGGCAGCACCCTGCGCTGTCTGCTCCCCGCCGCCCTCGTGCTCGACGCCCGGGCCACGGTGCTGACCGCCGACGGCGTCTACGAGACCGACCTGACCGAACTGTCGGCCAAGCGCCCTGTGCTGCTCGCCCTGCGCTGGCGCACACCGCTGGTCAGCGGATACCGCAAGCTGGAGGGCGAGGCGGGCGGCGCGCCGCCCCTCGTCGTCGCCGTCGCGCTGCACGCCGGGGACGACGGCCGCGCCGTCCTGCGCGTGGCCGTCCGCGACGGTTACGACGTGCTCGGCGCGAGCACCCCGTACGAGCCCGGCACCGGCGCAGAGGAGGCGCTGCGCGACCTGGAGGGCACGGAGCTCGGCGAGTTGCCGCCCGGCGCCCGGGACGCCGTGCGGGGCCAGGTCGGCGAGGTCCTGGCCCGCGCCGCCGGCTGAGGCGCTCCGGGGGCGCGCAGAGCCGTCGGCCGCGCCACAGGCGCCCCCGCCCGGCGCGCGCCACTGTCGGTGTCGCGCGCCCCTGCCGCCCGAGTGCGGCCCCGCGGTCGTGGAGCCCGGCCGTCGTGGAGCCCGGCCGTCGTGGGGAGGCGGCGGGCGGTCCGCGTGCCGGTCCGGCACGGGCTCCGGCCCCCGAACCCGCCCCCGGGACAGGCGATGTCAGTGGCTGTTGGTAGAACTGCGGGCACATCGCAGTTCGCACACCATTTCCCCCCGGGAGCAGCCGTATGACCATCGGTGAACACCTCGAGGCGCTCCACGGGCTGCCCGCCTACACGTTCCCCGGCGCCGGGCACAAGCCGCGCCCGGTCGAACCGGACGCCGTGGCCTGGCGCGTCGGCGCCGACGTCTACGACTCCGGCGAGAAGTGGACGGACGCGTTCGCCCGCTTCTGCGCCGCGGTCGACACCACCCGCGTGAAGGCGCTGATCGTCGGAGCGTGGGAGGAGGCCTACGAGGAGGACCCCGGCGCCGTCGTCGAGGCGCTGACCGCCGCCCGGGACCGGTTCCCGGCCCTGCGCGCGCTGTTCCTCGGCGACATGGTGATGGAGGAGTGCGAGATCTCCTGGATCAACCAGACCGACGTCACCCCGCTCCTGACGGCGTTCCCCGCGCTGGAGGAGCTCGGGGTGCGCGGCGGGTCCGGGCTGCGCTTCCCCGCCGTGCGCCACGGCGCGCTGCGCCGGCTGGTGATCGAGACGGGCGGACTGCCCGCCGAGGTCGTGCGCGGAGTGGCCGGCAGCGACCTGCCCGCGCTGGAGCACCTGGACCTGTGGCTGGGCACGCCCGAATACGGCGGCGACAGCGAGGCGGCCGACCTCGAGCCGATCCTGTCCGGCGCCCGGCTGCCCCTCCTGCGCCACCTGGCCCTGCGCAACAGCGAGATACAGGACGCGGTGGCCGTCGCGGTCGCGGCGGCCCCGGTGGTGGCCCGGCTGGAGGTGCTGGACCTCTCCATGGGAGTGCTGACGGACGAGGGCGCCGCCGCCCTGCTCGGCGGACAGCCGCTCACCCATCTCAGGAAGCTGGACCTGCACCACCACTACCTCGGCGAGCAGCTCCAGGAGCGCGTCCGGCAGACCCTCGGGGCCGCGGGCGTCGAGGTGGACCTCGACCGCGGCGACGCCGAGGAGGACGCGGACGACGACGGCACGGTGTGGCGATACGTCGCCGTGGGGGAGTGAGCGACGACGCCCATGGACGGCACGCCTGCGCCGGTGAGTGATCCCCTGCCGCGACTCGCGGTGGTCGCCAACCCCGAGAACCGCCGGGTCGCCCTCTTCGAGGTGGCCGTGCGGACGGCCGGACTGCCCGCACCGCGGATCGTCTCCTGGGCGGACGTCCTGCGCGCCCGGGGAGCCGACTTCGCCGACGACGAGATCGTCCGGATCGACTCACCCGGGGAGAATCACGAGGTCGACCGCCTGCTGCGGGGCGCCCAGGATCCCACCCGGGTCGAGGGTTCGGCCCGCTGGTACGCGGGATTCGTCGCCGCCGTGCGCAGTCTGCGCGGCGGAGTCCGGCTCACCGACCCGGACGACCTGGCCGTGCTCTTCGACAAACGGCTCTGTCACGGCGTCCTGCGCGCGGCGGGCGTCCCGGTGCCCGCCTCGCCCACCTCGGGCCCGCACGGCACGCCGGTGCGCGGCTGGGACGACGTGCGCGCCGTGATGCGCGAGCACCGGATGCCCCGGCTCTTCGTGAAGCCGGCGCACGGGTCGTCCGCGTCGGGGGTCCTCGCCGTCGAGACGGGCGGCGGCCGCATCAGGGCCACCACCTCCGTCGAACTGACCGCCGACGGCGCCCTGTACAACTCCCTCCGGGTGCGCCGCTACGAACGCGAGCAGGACGTCGCGGCCGTCGTCGACGCGCTCGCCCCGGACGGACTGCACCTGGAACGCTGGCTGCCGAAGGCCTCCCAGCACGGCAGGGCCGCCGACCTCCGGGTCGTCGTCGTGGCCGGCCGCGCCACCCACGCCGTCGTCCGCACCAGCCGCTCGCCCCTGACCAACCTCCACCTCGGGGGCCGGCGCGGCGATCTGGACACCGCCCGTGAGGCCGTCGAGGCGGCGGGCGCCCGCTGGGCCGACGTGCTCGGCGTGTGCGAGCAGGCCGCGGCCTGCTTCCCGCGCACCCTGTGCGTGGGCGTCGACCTGCTGCCGGCCGTCGGCTGGCGCAGGGCCGCGATCGGCGAGGTCAACGCCTTCGGCGACCTGCTGCCCCGGCTCACCGGGCTGCCCGGCGGCGGGGCGGAGGGCCAGGACACGTACGCGGCCCAGGTGGCGGCCGTGCTGCGCGGTCCCGTCCCGCACGGAACAGGAACACCGCATGCCTGACCCCGACATGAACGACGTCGTCGGCAGCCACGACATCCTCCTCGTCACCCTGGACACCCTGCGGTACGACGTGGCCGCCGAGCTGGCCGGGGCGGGCCGCATCCCGCACCTGGCCCGGCGTCTGCCCGGCGGCCGCTGGGAGGAACGGCACGCACCGGGCAGCTTCACCTACGCCTCCCACCAGGCGATCTTCGCCGGCTTCCTGCCCACCCCGGCCGCCCCCGGCCCGCACCCGCGCCTGTTCGCGGCGAGCTTCACGGGCAGCGAGACCACCGCCGGCGGCACGTTCGTCTACGACACCCCGGACCTGGTCTCCGGTCTCGCGCAGGCCGGCTACCGCACCGTCTGCATCGGGGGAGTGGGCTTCTTCAACAAACAGGGGCCGCTCGGCTCGGTACTGCCGGGCCTCTTCCACGAGTCGCACTGGGCACCGGAGTTCGGCGTCACCTCGCCGCACTCCTTCGAGAACCAGATCGCCTGCGCGGAACGCGTCATCGGCGAACTCCCCGCCGAACAGAGGCTGTTCCTCTTCGTGAACGTCTCCGCCCTGCACCAGCCGAACTGGTTCCACCTGCCCGGCGCGACCCGCGAGGCGGGCGACAGCCGTGCGACGCACGCCGCCGCGCTCGAGTACGTGGACCGGCACATCGGACGGCTCTTCGCCGCCGCGAGCAGCAGACGCCGCTGCTTCGCCGTCGTCTGCTCCGACCACGGCACCGCCTACGGCGACGACGGCTACACCGGTCACCGCCTGGGCCACGAGTGCGTGTGGACCGTCCCGTACGCGCACTTCTTCCTCGACGCCGCACCCAGTGACCCCGCACCCAGTGACCCCGCACCCAGTGACCCCGCACCCAGTGACCCCGCACCCCGTCCGACGGAGACCGCCCGATGACCACCGCCGAGCCGGTCACCCGCACCAGCCCGTACCAGCACTACGTCTACGCCTACCCGCACAAGACGGCCTACCGGCCGCTGCCCGGCCGTCCCCTCCTTGCGGATCTGTGGGCCGCCGAGCCCAAGGACGCCCTCTCGCTCTACCTGCACATACCGTTCTGCGAGGTCCGCTGCGGCTTCTGCAACCTCTTCACCCGCGTCGGCGCGCCCGACGGCCTGACCGGCGCCTACCTGGACGCCCTGGAACGGCAGGCGACCGCCGTGCGCGAGGCGCTGGGCGACACCGGCGGCGTCCGGTTCGCCACGGCGGCCTTCGGCGGCGGCACGCCCACCTTCCTCACCGCCGCCGAGCTGGAGCGCCTCTGCGACATCGCCGAGCACCGCATGGGCGCCGACCTGCGCGCCGTCCCGCTCTCCGTCGAGGCCTCGCCCGCGACGGCCACCGCCGACCGGCTCGCCGTCCTTGCGGAGCGCGGCGCCACCCGGCTCAGCCTGGGCGTCCAGAGCTTCGTCGAGACCGAGGCACGGGCCGCCGTACGCCCGCAGCGCCGCGCCGACGTCGAGACCGCCCTCGCCCGCGTCCGCGAGGCCCGCATCCCGGTCCTCAACATCGACCTCATCTACGGCATCGACGGCCAGACCGAGCGCAGCTGGCTGCACTCCCTGGACGCGGCGCTCGCCTGGCGGCCCGAGGAGCTCTACCTCTACCCGCTCTACGTCCGCCCCCTCACCGGCCTCGGCCGGCGCACCACGACGGGCTCGGACCCGGCCTGGGACGCCCAGCGCCTGAGCCTGTACCGCAGCGGCCGCGACCATCTCCTCGCGCACGGTTACACCCAGCAGTCCATGCGGATGTTCCGCCGGGCCGACGCCCCCGCCCAGGGCGCCGACGACTACGCCTGCCAGACCGACGGCATGATCGGCCTCGGCTGCGGCGCGCGCTCCTACACGGCCGCACTGCACTACTCCTTCGACTACGCGGTCGGCATGCACGAGATCCGGGGCATCGTCGACGACTACGTGAGCACGACCGACTTCGCGCACGCCGAGGTCGGTCACCCGATGACCCGCGACGAGTCCCGCCGCCGGCACCTCCTGCAGTCACTCCTGCAGGCCACGGGAGTGGACGTCGACGACTACCGGGCCCGCTTCGGCAGCGCCCCCGCCGAGGACTTCGGCCCGGAGCTCGCCGCGTTCGCCGACCGGGGCTGGCTCACCGGCGACCGCGCACGGCTGCGCCTCACCCCCGAAGGGCTCGCCCACTCCGACGCCGTCGGCCCGGACCTGTTCTCCCCGGCCGTCCGCGCCGCGATGGCCGCCTACGAGCGCAAGTGAGGAGGCCGTCATGGACCTGACCCTGCTCTACCGCGGCCCACTCGCGTCCTGCGACTACGACTGCCCCTACTGCCCGTTCGCCAAGCGGCGTGACAGCACGGCGCAGCTGCGCGCCGACCGGGCCGCCCTCGAACGGTTCGCGCACTGGGCCGCGTCCCGCACCGACGACCGGCTGTCGCTGCTGTTCACGCCGTGGGGGGAGAGCCTGGTCCGCTCCTGGTACCGGCGCACGCTCGCCGACCTCTCCCGCCTCCCGCACATCCGCCGCGTCGCCGTGCAGACCAACCTCAGCTGCCGCACCGAGTGGCTCGCCGACGCCGACCCCGCCACCCTGGCCCTGTGGTGCACCTACCACCCGGGCCAGACGCCCTACGACCGCTTCCTCGCCAAATGCCGCGACCTCGTGGACCGGGGCGTCCGGTTCAGCGTCGGCGTCGTCGGCCTGCCCGAACACCTCGACGCGGCCCGCCGCCTGCGCGCGGACCTGCCCGGGCACGTCTACCTGTGGATCAACGCCGCCGAGGACCACGTCTACGAGGACGCCGAGGCCGACCTGTGGACGGCCCTCGACCCGCTGTTCCCCTACAGCCGCCACCCGCACCGCAGCGCCGGCCTGCCCTGCCGCACCGGAGAGTCCGTGATCTCCGTCGACGGGGACGGCACGGTGCGCCGCTGTCACTTCGTCCGCGCCGAGCTGGGCAACCTCTACGACGGCTCGTACCGCGCCGTGCTGCGCCCGCGCCCCTGCCCGCTGGCCGTGTGCGACTGCCACATCGGCTATGTGCACCTGGAGACGCTTCCGCTGTACGACGTCTTCGCCGGCGGCGTCCTGGAACGGATCCCGGCGGCCGCCCCCGCACACGGCTCCGCCCGCATCACGACGATCGCGATGCGGGCGGAGCCCAACGGCTAGCGGGCGCTACGGGGTGACGTCGGTGACCCTCCAGCGCTGGTTGGCGCCGGAGTTGGCCTGCCACGTCGTCACGGCCGCGCCCTCGTTCGTCGCCTGGCCGCCGACCTCGAGGAGACGTCCGGTGGCCGTGTTGACCAGGGTCCACGTGCCGTCACCGGTGCTCGACATGATCCACTCGGTGGCGGGGTCGCGCTTGCCGGTGTCGGGCTCGGCCACCGGCACGTTGTCGCGGACCGCGAGGCGCTTGCCCTCGGCGGGGTTGGCGAACACGTAGTGCTGACGGGCGCCCTTCTCGCCGTACCGGGCATCCAGCTGCCACTGCTGTGCGACGGCGCCGTTGGCCGAGCCGATGACCAGGTTGGAGCCGTTGGCGGCCACGGTCACGGCCTTGCCGCTCTGCACGCCGGTCAGCGTGTACGAGTGGCCCTTGCTGAACAGGGCGGCGTTCTTGGCGACGCCCGAGACGCCCTTGACGGCGAAGGAGGTCACGGACTGGGCCGGGACGGTGTAGGTGGCCTTGCCGTCGACGACCTTCACCGGGGCCTGCTGCTTCAGCTTGCCGTCGGCGCTGGTCACGGTCGGTGTGACGGTGGCGCCCCGCTTGACGGTGCGGAACTTCGACAGGTCGATGGTGACCGTGCGGGCCGCGGTGGTGGAGTTGACGTGGACGAGGGAGAGGCCCTTGCCGTCCTTGGTCACGGCGGCGGCGCTGGAGGTGTCGTCCACCTTGATCAGCCTGTCGCCGGGCTTGATGAAGTGCGTGAAGTTGCGGGCCGTGTCAAACTTGGTGTTCGTGTAGATCGGGCACGACTTCAGGGTGTCCGCCCTGGTGCAGCTGAACGGGAGCTGGACCTCGCCCCAGTTGCCGCCCTTGGCGGACTCGCCGCCCGGCTTCATGTTGTCGTAGTCCTCGACCGGCTGCCAGAACACCCAGGCGCTGGGCTCCAGTTCGCGCAGGTCGTTCACCATCTGCTGGGCGAGCCCGAGGCCCGGGCGCATGTCGGTGAAGCTCTGCCCGTCGCCCCAGTCGCCCTCGACCTCGCTCATCCACAGCGGCTTGTCGGCGGCCTTGGCGAGGTCGCGGACCGTGGTGCGCTGCCCGGTGCCGTAGGTGTGGACGTTCATCTGGTCCACGAGGTCCTTGGAGGCCTGCGAGTAGGAGTTCCAGTTGGTCGCGAAGATGGACGGGTTGGTCTCGTCCATCGCCGATATCTTCGCCTTGGTCTTCGCCTTCTTCAGCGCGGGCGCCAGTGCGGCGAGCACCTTCTGCTGGAGCGCGGGACCGATGTGGGCGCCCTCCTGGCGGCCCCCGACCGGCAGGCCGTTCGCGTCGAGGCGGGTGCCCCAGTAGCCGGTGTTGGGCTCGTTGAACGGGTCGACGGTGTCGACCTTGATGCCCTCGGCCTTCTCCAGCCGCCTGGTCGCGCCCGCGATGTAGGCGGCGAAGTCGTCGACCGAGTCGGCCTTCAGCTGGTCGGTGTTGGCGTTGAACCCGCCCGAGACGTAACCGCTCTCCGTCATGAACCACGGCGGGGAGTTGCTGAACGTCTCCCAGTGGGTGATGTCCTTCTTGATGCGGTCCACCCACCAGCGCTGGGTGGCGTCGGCGTTCTTGTTCCAGTCCGCCGGGTCGTCCGCGCTCCACCAGTCGGTGTCCTCGCGGGTGGTGCCGGCGGGGGCCTTCCACCAGCCCTCGACAGCGCCGCCCGCGCGCAGGTAGTCCTTCACGTCCGGTGCGTTGCCGCCGCCGATGTTGTAGCGGGCGATGTTCAGCGCGAGGCCGTCGTCGCCGAAGAGCAGCTTGTAGAGCTTCTCGCGGACCGCCGGAGGATAGTCGCCGGTGGCGTTCGCGAACCAGACCAGGCTGGTGCCCCAGCCCTCGAACTTCTGCTGCTGGTACGAAGGGTCCGGCGTCACGGTGACGGCGGCCTCGGCGTGCGCCTGCACGGGGACGCCGAGAAGCGCGGCCCCGGTGGCCAGTGCGGTGAGTGCGGCGGCCCCGAGGGTCCGTTTGCTGCGGGTACGGCGTGCCATCTGTGCTCCCAACTGCGGTGCGGTCGCTGTGGTGGGCCCCTGCCGCCGCGCGGGCGGCAGGGGATGGCCCCCGGCGCGGCACAGTGCCGAGCCGGGGAGTCGTGGGGGGATGCGGTGCGACGAGGCGACGTGCGGCGGGGCCTGACTAGCCCGCGGGCTGTCGCAGGACGGCGACCTCCCGCGGGCCGAGCACGGGGGCGCCGTCGGGGCCGGCGGAGCCGATCAGGATCTCTCCCTCAAGCCCGCTCACCGGCACGGTCGCGTCGGTCCGGTTGACGAGGAACAGGAACCGTTCCCCGGCGCCGCGGCGGACGGTCAGCTCGACCTTGCCCCGCGCGGTTGCGGGCAGCTCACTGCCGACGCCGGCCGGGTCCAGCAGCCTCGGCAGCAGCGACCTGAGGCCGTCGACGCCCAGCCGCGTGGAGACGTACGAGGCGGAGCCGGCGCCCGTGGACCGCCGGGTGACGGCGGGACGGCCGGCGTGCACTCCGGTGCGGTAGTGCGCCAGCACCTCGGTGTCGTCGTCGGTCACGGCGATCCGGTCCGTCCACAGGGTGCCCCAGGTGGAGTCGTCGAGCTCCACGCTCTCCCCGGCGAGCAGCGGGCCGAACTCCTCGATGCGCAGGCCGAGCAGGTCGCGCAGGGCGCCCGGGTAACCGCCGAGCCAGACGTGGTCGTTCTCGTCGACGATCCCGGAGAAGTACGTGGTGACGAGGTGGCCGCCCTGCTCGGCGTACCGGGTGAGCTCCTTGGCGAGCTCGGCGGGGACGACGTGCAGCACGGGCGCGACGAGCACCCGGTGCCGGGAGAGGTCGGCGCGGGTGGTGACGAGGTCGGCGCGGACGCCGAGGGCGAGCAGGGCCGAGTACCAGTCGAGCGCCTCCTGCCGGTAGTCCAGCAGGGCGGTGGGGTGCGAGTCCTGCTCGCTCGCCCACCACGACTCCCAGTCGTAGAGGATGCCGACGGACGCGGGTTCGCGCTCCGAACCGGCCACCGGGGCCAGTGTCTTGAGCTGCGCGCCGAGGTCGGCGACCGCGCGGAAGAGGTCGCTGTCGGCGCCGGCGTGCGGAACCATCGCCGAGTGGTACTTCTCGGCGCCCGCCGCGGACTGCCGCCACTGGAAGAAGCACACCGCGTCGGCGCCGTGTGCCACGTGCAGCAGCGAGTCGCGGGCCAGGTCGCCGGGCCGCTTGGCCACGTTGACGTGCTGCCAGTTGACCGCGCTGGTGGAGTGCTCCATCAGGAACCACGGCCGGCCCCCGGCGATGCCGCTGACGAGGTTCGCGCTGAACGACAGCTCGTCGCGGTCCTGCGGGCCGGGGTGCACGTAGTGGTCGTTGGAGACGAAGTCGATCTCGCTCGCCCAGTCCGGGTAGTTCATGCCCCTGGTGCCGCCCATCACCATGAAGTTGGTGGTGACCGGGATCTCGGGGGTGATCTCCCGCAGGATCTCCCGCTCGGCCACGAGGTGGTCCTTGAGGGCGTCCGAGGAGAACCGCTTGAAGTCGAGCTGCTGGGTCGGGTTGGGGTGCGAGGCGGCCAGCCGGGGCGGCAGGATCTGCTCCCAGTCGCTGTAACGCTGCGACCAGAACGCCGTGCCCCAGGCGTGGTTGAGGGCGTCGAGCGAGCCGTAGCGGGCGCGCAGCCAGACCCGGAAGGCGCGGGCCGCGTCGTCGGAGTAGTCGTAGACGTTGTGGCAGCCGAGCTCGTTGGATACGTGCCAGGCCACCAGCGCCGGGTGGTCCTTGTAGCGGCCGGCGATCTCCCGGACCAGCCGCAGGGCGTGCTCGCGGAAGACCGGCGAGGTGGGCCGCCAGTGCTGGCGCGCCCCCGGCCACAGGGTCTCGCCGTTCGCCGTGACCGGCAGGATCTCGGGGTGGGCGGTGGTCAGCCACGGCGGCGGGGAGGCGGTGGCGGTGGCCAGGTCGACGCCGATCCCGCCGGCGTGCAGCAGGTCCATGACCTCGTCGAGCCAGCCGAAGTCCCAGGTGTCCGGGCCCGGCTGGATGCGGGCCCAGGAGAAGATCCCCACGGAGACGACGGTGACGCCGGCCTCCTGCATCAGCCGGACGTCCTCCTCCCACACGTCCCTGGGCCACTGCTCGGGGTTGTAGTCGGCGCCGTAGGCCAGACGCGGAGCGGGGTCACCGTCCGCCCCGCTCAGCATGCGGGACTGGAGGGTGGAGATCATGGCGGTCCTTCCGAAGGTGGTGCACGGGGGCGGCGCGGCCCGGGTGCCGCGCCGCCCGGCGTTTACTGCTGTGCTGGTGCTGTGCCGACCGCTTCGCGGTCGACTGCTTCGCCGTCTACTTCTGGATGGTGAAGCCCTGCTCCTCGCCGTACTTGACCGAGGCGTCCTGCCAGGCCTTCAGGCCGTCCGCCAGCTTGGTGCCGGAGACGTACGCCTTGCCGACCGTGTCGTTGAAGATCGAGTTGGCGTAGGGCTGGAACGGAAGGTACGACCAGTCGCTCGCCACGTTCGCGGCGGAGTCGGCGAAGATCTTGTTCGCCTCCTGGCCGTCGAAGTAGTCGAACTTCTTGCTCTGGAACGCGGGCGACGCGAGCTCCGCCTTGGTGGCGGGGAAGGCGCCCTCGCTGACACGGCTGGCGACGCCTGCGCCGGCGTTGGCGTACTCGGTGAAGGCGTAGGCGAGTTCCTTGTTCTTGGCCAGCGCCGGGACGGCCAGCGAGCTGCCGCCGTTCTCCGCGCTCGCCTTGTCGCCCTTGGTCCAGGCCGGCATCGGCGCCGCGCGCCACTGGCCCTTGGCGTTCGGGACGCCGGTGCTGAAGTTGGCGGGCATCCAGGCGCCCGTGGCGAGGGTGGCGATGGTGCCGTCGCCAAGGCCCTTGTACCAGTCGTCCGTCCAGCCGTTGACCGGGGCGAGCAGCTTCTCGCTGATCAGCTGCTGCCAGACCGCCTCGTACTTCTTGGCGCCGGCGTCGTCGAAGTTGATGCCGAGCTTGGTGCCGTCGACCTTGTAGGGGCGCGAACCGGCCTGCCACAGCAGGGAGGTGGTCAGGCCCGCGTCACCGAGGTCGCTGGTGATGTAGGCCTTCGGGTCGGCCTTGTGGAGCTTGCGGGCCGCGTCCAGGTACTCGTCCCAGGTGGTGGGGACGGCGATCTTGTACTTGTCGAAGACCGTCTTGTTGTAGAACAGCGCCATCGGACCCGAGTCCATCGGCAGGCCGTAGACCTTGTCGCCGTCGCTGACCGCGTTCCACGGGCCCGGCGTGTACTTCGACGCGAGCTTGTCCGCGCCGTAGGGGGCCAGGTCGGTGAGGCCCTTGGTCAGGGAGTACTGGCCGAGGGCGAAGTACTCGACCTGGGCGACGTCCGGCACGCCCTTGCCGGCCGAGATCGCGTTGGACAGCGCGGTGTAGTGCTTGTCGCCGGAGCGCTCGCTGACCAGGTTGACCTTGACCTTCGGGTACTTCTTCTGGAAGTCCGCGGCCACGGTCTTCAGGGTGGGCTCCCAGGCCCAGACCGTGATGTCGCCGCCCTTGTCCAGCGCTGCCTGGATGTCGCCGGCGGAGACGGCCTTGGTGTCGGATCCGTCGTCCGAGCCGCCGCAGGCGGTGACGCCCAGGGCCAGGGTGGAGACGAGGGCGATGCCGCGCAGTATGCGGCTCGTTGTTCTGCGCATGGGGCTTCCACTTCTTCGTGGGTGGGACAGGTGAGGGTGGGGGTGGTGCTGGTAAGGCTCAAATGGGGGGCTTGAGGGGGCCGTCCACGTCACTCCTTGACGCTTCCGGCGGCGAGGCCGGACTGCCAGTACTTCTGGAGGAACAGGAAGGCGGCGATCAGCGGAAGGATCGTCAGCAGGGACCCCGTGATCACCAGGTTGAAGATCACGTCACCGCCGATGGTCTGCGCCTGGGAGCTCCAGGCGCTCAGGCCCAGCGTCAGCGGGTACCAGTTCGGGTCCTTCAGCATGATCAGCGGGAGGAAGTAGTTGTTCCAGGTGGCGACCGTGGTGAACAGCAGCACGGTCACGATCCCGGGGGCCAGCAGCGGCAGCGCGACCTGGAAGAAGGTCCGCACCTCGCTCGCCCCGTCCATCCGGGCCGCCTCCAGCAGCTCGGTCGGGATCGCCTCGGCGGCGAACACCCACATCAGATAGAGGCCGAACGGCGACACCAGCGACGGGATGATGACCGCCCAGGGGGTGTCGGTCAGCCCCATCTTGCTGAACATCAGGAAGGTGGGCACCGCCAGTGCCGTACCCGGCACGGCCACCGCGCCGATCACCACGGCGAACACGGCGCGCCTGCCGGGGAACTGGAACTTCGCCAGCGCGTACCCGCCGAGCACGGCCAGCAACGTCGCGCCGCCCGCGCCGAGTCCCACGTACAGCAGGGTGTTCAGCAGCCAGCGGCCGAAGATGCCGTCGTGGTAGGTGAAGGTGTCCCGGACGTTGTCCCACAGCGCGAAGTCGCGGGCGAACCACAGGCCGTTGGAGTCGGCCAGGCCGGACTGGGTCTTCGTCGAGTTGATGATCAGCCAGATCAGCGGCACCACGGTGTAGAGGACCATCAGGGCCATCAGCACCGTCAGCAGCACGTTGCGCTTCGGCTTGCCGGGGGTGTGCTTCTTGCGCGGGGTCCGCAGTCGGGGCGCGGCGCTCTTCGCGGGGGAGGCGGCGACAGAGGTGCTCATCGGGTCACGCTTCCTTGCGCATGCCGCGCAGCTGGACGGCGTAGGCGACGACCATCGTGATGACGCCCATGATGATGGCCACCGTCGCGGAGTAGTTGTGCTGCTGGCCGTTGAACGACAGCGAGTACGTGTAGAAGTTCGGCGTGAAGTCCGTCGTGATGGAGTTGAGCGCCAGCGGACGCAGGATGCTCGGCTCGTTGAAGAGCTGGAAGCTGCCGATGATCGAGAAGATCGTGGCGATGACGATCGCTCCCCGGATCGCGGGCAGCTTGATCGAGCGGATGATCCGCCACTGACCGGCGCCGTCGATCTCCGCCGCCTCGTACAGCGAGGTCGGCACGACGCGCAGCGCCGAGTAGAAGATCAGCATGTTGTAGCCGACGAACTCCCAGGTCACGATGTTGCCGATGGACGCGAGCACCCAGCCGGGGGAGAGCAGGTCGGGCAGGGTGACGCCGAACGCGGAGTTGATGTCGCCCACCAGGCCGTACTTGGTGCCGTACATGAAGCCCCACATCAGGGTGGCGACCACGGCGGGCACGGCGTACGGGAGGAAGATCGTAATCCGGAAGAAGCTCTTGCCGTACAGCCGGCCGCTGTCCAGTGCGAGCGCCACCAGCAGGGCGATGCCGAGCATCAGCGGCACCTGCACGGCCAGGAAGAGCGCCACCCGGCCGACCGCGCCCCAGAAGGCGTCGTCCTGCAGGGCCCGCGTGTAGTTGTCCAGGCCGACGAACTGGTTTCCGCCGATGAGCTGGTTGCGGAAGAGGCTGAGGTAGATCGAGTACACGATCGGGGCCAGGAAGACCAGCGCGAACACGGCCACGAACGGACCGAGGAAACCCCACCCGGTCCAGGAGCGGCGGTCCCGTTTCGCCGGAGGCGGTGCCGGCCGCGGCTCGGCGGCCACCGGCGGTTGCAGCGTCGTCATGTAGTTCCTCGCTCGTCCAGTCCTGGAACCGGCGATGGTGCGCGGAGATTTCCGGTCGCCCCATCGCCACCATGATGTTTGCGTAAACATCAGCCACGCAAGGGGGCTGTACAAAGCTGTTATGTTTACGTAAACATCTGATGGCGGCATGTCTACACTGCCCCGATAACGATGGTCAAGGGCCCTCCGGGGAGACCGGGACAGCTGAGCCGACAGAGAGGTGGGCACACGGGGTGAGCATGGCCGAAAGAACACCGGCGAAGGGGTCACGGCGTGTGCGGGCCACGGCCTCCATGGCGGATGTCGCGCGGCTCGCGGGGGTGTCCTCGCAGACGGTGTCCCGGGTCTCCAACGGGTACGCCGGGGTCAACGAGGAGACCCGCCGGCAGGTGCTCGAGGCCATGAGAGAGCTCGGCTACCGGCCCAACAGCGCCGCGCGGGCCCTCAAGCGCGGGGAGTTCCGCACGATAGGCGTCATCACCTTCACGCTGTCCACCACCGGCAACGTGCGCACGCTCGAGGCGATCGCCACCTCCGCGGCCGAGGAGGGCTACGCGGTGACGCTGCTCCCGGTGGCCGTCCCCACCTCCGACGAGGTGCGCGGCGCGTTCTCCCGGCTGGAGGAACTGGCGGTCGACGCGGTGATCGTCATCATGGAGGTGCACCTGCTCGACGCGGCGACCGTCAAACTCCCGCCGCACGTCCAGGTCGTCGTGGTGGACTCCGACGCCGGCGACCACTACACCGTCGTCGACACCGACCAGGCCGGCGGCACCCGCAACGCCGTCCAGCACCTGCTCGACCTCGGTCACCGCACCGTCTGGCACCTCGGCGGACCCGAGGGCTCGTTCGCCGCCCAACGCCGCGCGGACGCCTGGCGCGCCGCTCTCGCCGAGGCGGGCCGTCCGGCCCCGCCGCTGGTCCGCGGCGACTGGTCGGCGGAGTCCGGCTACCGGGCCGGCCTCGAGCTCGCGGCCCGCGAGGAGTGCACGGCCGTCTTCGCGGCCAACGACCAGATGGCCCTGGGTCTGCTCCGCGCCCTGCACGAAGGCGGCCGCCGGGTGCCCGAGGACGTCAGCGTCATCGGTTTCGACGACATCCCCGAAGCGAGTTCCTTCCTGCCCCCGCTCACCACCCTGCACCAGGACTTCGCCGAGGTGGGCCGGCTGTGCGTCCAGGCCGTGCTGCGCAAGATGCGCCCGGACGGCGCCGAGCACGGGACCACGCTGGTGCCGACGCGGCTCGTGCTCCGGCAGAGCACCGCCGCGCCGCCCGGCGCGCACTGACGCCGGCGCCGCCGGCGGGCCCGGGCGCGTGAGCGTGAGCGCGCCGAGCGTGCTGGGTGGGGGTGGCGGGTGGCGCAGGCGGTGCTCGTCCGGGAAGGTGCTCCGGCCCCGCCCGGGGCCGCTCGCGCCGGGCAGGGATGCTCGGCGACCGCGCGCCTGTGTCCGCCCGGGGCCGGTCAGCTCGGGTGCTCGCCCACGGCCCGGGCCGCGGTGCGCCAGGCCGTGGTGACGGCGAGCCGGGCCGCCGTCGTCCCGCGCTCGGTCTCCGCGGGCAGCCGCAGCGGCGCGCCCAGGTGGACGTGGCAGTGCGGGCGCCGGACCGGCGCCGTCAACGTGCCGGCCAACTGCTTGGCGGCCGAGCCGGAGGCGATGCGCCGGGCGCCCGCGTGGCCCACCGGCACGACGAGCGCGCCCGTCGTCTGCGCCAGGCGGGCCAGCCCGGTGCGAAACGGTTCGGGCGCGGTCGCCGCGGCGTCCCTGCGGCGCGGCAGCCCGCCCTCGCCGTACAGGAGCACGTGCCGGCCGCCCGCCAGCGCCTCGGCGGCGGCGTCGAGGGCCAGCGCCGCATGCGCCGTACGACGGTGGACCGGGATGTGTCCCGCCCGCGTCAGCGCCCGGCCGAGCAGCGGTATGCGCCACAGCCCTGCGGTCGCCATGACCACCGGGTCCAGCTCGAACCGGTGCAGGGCGGCCATGACGACGGCGGGGTCGGCCAGGGAGTCGTGGTTGGCCACGAAGATGCTGCCCGCGGGCAGACGCAGCTTGATCTCACTGGTGACGGTGAGCCGCCCGAAGAGCGGCGTCAGGGCGATGACAGCACGGCTGAACACGAGGATGCCTCTCCGTAAGGGCGGTCGGAGCATCAGTGTCCTGGGTCACGGCAGGCCACGCCTGAGTACCGCTACTCAGATCCCCCCGCCGAACGCCTCCCGCACGCACCGGTGTTCACAGCCCGGTCGGGGGCATGCGCAGAACAGCGGCTCCTGGAGGAGCCCCCACCCCGAAAGGACGGACCCCGTGGTCGCCATCGTCTCGGCAGTGCTGTTCTTCGTCGCCTTCCTGATCAACGCGGCGGACATCTCCACCAACGACACCTTCACCTCCACCAACATCATGCTCCTCGGCCTGACCGCGCTGGCCCTCCATGTCGCGGGCATCGGCAGCGGATGGGCGGTGCGCGGCCGCCGACGCTGAGCGCGCGGCCGGCGCCCCGCGTGCGGAAAGCCGGTCCGTACTCGCGGACAGCCCTTGCCACGAGGGAAGATGGGACCGCACGGCAATGGTCGACCGACGTGGAGGAGCGGGCACATGCAGCACGAGCGAGCGGGCCGGACGGCCGGACCCGAGGATCTCGTCGACGTCGCCCGGCTGGTCACCGCGTACTACGCGCTGCACCCGGACCCGGCCGACCCGGCGCAGCGCGTGGCGTTCGGCACCTCGGGCCATCGCGGATCGTCGCTCAACACCGCGTTCAACGAGGACCACATCGCGGCCACCAGCCAGGCCATCTGCGAGTACCGGGCCGCGCAGGGCACCGACGGTCCCCTCTTCCTCGGGGTCGACAGTCACGCCCTGTCCGAGCCGGCCCGGGTCACCGCCCTCGAGGTGTTCGCGGCCAATGGCGTCACCGTGCTCGTCGACGGCGCCGACGGCTACACGCCCACACCCGCCGTCTCGCACGCGATCCTGACCCACAACCGAGGGCGCACCGCCGCCCTCGCCGACGGCGTCGTGGTCACCCCCTCGCACAATCCGCCCGCCGACGGCGGCTTCAAGTACAACCCGCCGAGCGGCGGGCCCGCGGGCTCCGACGCCACCTCCTGGATCCAGGACCGGGCCAACGAGATCATCGTGTCCGGTCTGAAGGACGTCCGGCGCGTCCCCTACGCGCGGGCCCTCGCCGCCCCCACGACGCAGCGGTACGACTTCCTCGGCGCGTACGTCGCCGACCTGCCCGCCGTCCTCGACCTGGACGCGATCCGGGCCGCCGGCGTGCGCATCGGCGCCGACCCGCTGGGCGGGGCCTCGGTGGCCTACTGGGGCAGGATCGCCGAGCAGCACCGCCTCGACCTGACGGTGGTCAACCCGCTGACCGACCCCACCTGGCGGTTCATGACGCTGGACTGGGACGGCAAGATCCGCATGGACTGCTCGTCGCCGTACGCGATGGCCTCCCTCATCGGGCAGCGCGACCGGTTCGACATCGCCACGGGGAACGACGCCGACGCCGACCGGCACGGCGTCGTCACCCCCGACGCGGGCCTGATGAACCCCAACCACTATCTGGCCGCGGCCATCGCCTACCTCTACGCGCACCGCGAGCAGTGGCCCGCGAGCGCGGGCGTCGGCAAGACACTG
Source organism: Streptomyces sp. NPDC020597 (assembly GCF_044335095.1). Lineage (NCBI taxonomy): Bacteria > Bacillati > Actinomycetota > Actinomycetes > Kitasatosporales > Streptomycetaceae > Streptomyces > Streptomyces sp. NPDC020597. The sequence goes on from NZ_JBIRUL010000005.1 coordinate 241,261, forward strand.
GTGTCGTCCTCCATGATCGACCGCGTCGCCGGCGACCTCGGACGCCGGCTGGTCGAGGTGCCGGTCGGCTTCAAGTGGTTCGTGGACGGCCTGGTGGACGGCTCGCTCGGCTTCGGCGGCGAGGAGTCGGCGGGAGCGTCCTTCCTGCGCCGCGACGGATCCGTCTGGACGACCGACAAGGACGGCATCATCCTGGCGCTGCTGGCGTCCGAGATCACGGCGGTCACCGGGAAGACCCCCTCCGAGCACTACGCGGCGCTCACCGACCGCTTCGGCGCCCCCGCCTACGCCCGTATCGACGCCCCGGCCACCCGGGAGGAGAAGGCGCTGCTGGGCAGGCTGTCGCCCGCGCAGGTCACCGCCGACACCCTGGCCGGCGAGGCGGTCACCGCCGTGCTCACCGAGGCCCCGGGCAACGGCGCCTCCATCGGCGGCATCAAGGTGACCACCGAGAACGCCTGGTTCGCGGCCCGACCGTCGGGCACCGAGGACGTCTACAAGATCTACGCCGAGTCCTTCCTCGGCCCCGACCACCTGCGCCGGGTCCAGGACGAGGCCAAGGACGTGGTCGACGCGGCACTGGGCGGCTGAGCACCGGCGGAGCGCGCTGACACCGGCGCGGGTCGGCACGGACCGCGCCCGGTGTGCCCGTGCCCTGCCCGCCGACGTCCCGTGGCCGCCGGCGCTCCCAGGGTCCGGCGCGTGCCGCCCGGGCGCGCGCACGGCCCGTCGGCGCTCCCGTGCCCGCCGGTGTTCCGCGGCGGCGGCGGTCCCGCAGGGCCGGGCGGGTGCACCCCCTGCTCGGTTTGCCCGACGGGTCTCGCCCCGCGCCCGCTATCATCCTCTAAAGGTAAAATGTGAGGTTTGCCCGACAGGGCCGTCCTCCCGACGAGCTGCCGTCCCGCCGGAGTGATCATGTCCCGCAAGCGCACCACGGACGACGGCGACGAGCTGCTGGCCAGACTCGGTTCGCTGACCGCCCAGGCGCGTGAGCGCGCGGAGCAGCAACGCTCCCGCGTGGAGCTGGCCCTCGCCCTGCAGCGCGGCATGCTGCCCCGGGACCTCCCCGTCGGCCCCGGATTCCGGCTGGCCGTGCAGTACGCGCCCGCCTGCCACGGACTCAACGTGGGCGGCGACTGGTACGACGCCTTCGCCATGCCGGACGGACGGGTCGGCCTGTCCATCGGCGACGTCCAGGGCCACAACATAGAGGCGACCGCCTTCATGGGCCAGGTCCGGGCCGGACTGCGCGCCCTGGCCTCCGTGACCGGCGAGCCGGGCGAGCTGCTCGCCCGGACCAACGACCTGCTCCTCTCGCTCGGCAGCGAGCTCTTCGCCACCTGCACCTTCATGCGGCTCGATCCCGCCACCGGCGTGCTCGAGAGCGCCCGAGCCGGCCACATCCCGTGCGTGTGGGCCACCGCGGACGGCAAGTCCGGCGTCGCCGAGGACGAGGGCGGACCGCCGCTGGGCGTCCAGGAGGGCTCGGACTATCCCGTCACCCGCTACCGGCTCACCAAGGGCGGAGTGTTCGTCCTGCTCACGGACGGCGTCGTCGAAGGGCCGACGCTGAGCGTCGAGGAGGGCCTCGACCAGGTCGTACGGCTCGCGGGCATAGCCGCCGTCGCGGGCATGGAGGCGGGCTCGCTCGCCGCCGCGGTGATCAGGGGCGCCGAGCGGGTCGGGCACGAGGACGACGCGGCGGTGCTGGTCGTGGGGCACGACGGGCTGGTCGCGCCGGACGTGCCACGCGTACGGCCGTAGGGGCGGTGGGGGCCGCCGCGCTTGCGCCGTAGGGCCACACGGAGGCTCCCGCCTCGCCGAGGGCGCGCAGCCGGTGTCTGATGGCTGCTGTGGTGGGTACCGAGGATCTGCGCCGGCCGGCCGGCTTCGTCGTGCTGACGCTGGCCGTGGCCCTCTGCTACTACGCGGCGGGGCGGCTGGGCCTCATGCGGGAGCTCGTCGTCGAGGGCGCGGTGTTCACCCCCATCTGGCCGCCCACCGGCGTCGCGGTGGCCTGCCTGTTGCTCCTCGGCCTCCGCTGCGCGCCGGGCATCGCCCTCGGGGCCCTGTTGGTCATCATGTCGCTGACCTCGCTACGGCCCGTGGTGATCGGCAATCTGGTGGGCAACACCGCCGCCCCGGTGTGCGCGTACCTCCTGCTGCGCAGGGTGGGCTTCCGCAACGACCTGGCACGGCTGCGCGACGGACTCGCACTGGTGTTCCTGGGGGCGCTCACCGCGATGCTGGTGAGCGCGACCGTGGGCGTCGGTCTCCTGCTGCTCACGGACCGCCTCGGCGCGCACAGCTTCTGGCCCGTCTGGCTGGCCTGGTGGGTCGGCGACGCGATGGGCGTGCTGCTCGTCACCCCCGTGCTGCTGATGCTGTCCGCGATGCGGCTTCCCCTGGACCTGTCGCGCTGGAAGGAGGCCACGGGACTGGCGCTCAGCGCCTGCGTCCTGGTCCCGCTGGCCACGCGCAGTTCTGTCAGCCTCCTGTTCCTGGTCTACCCGCTGCTGATCTGGGCGGCGCTGCGCTTCCAGCTCGCGGGCAGCATGCTGTGCGCCCTGTTCACCTCGGTGCTGGCCACGGTCGCCGCGACGGAAGCCGTCGGGCCCTTCGAGGGGCTGACCCGGATCGAGGTGATGATCAAGCTGCAGGCCTTCAACGGGACGATGGCCCTGACCGCCCTGCTCCTCTCCGCGGTGATCACCGAACAGCGCAACACCCGCCGCTCCGTGGAGCGCGCCTGTCAGGAACTGGTCGAGGTCCTGGAGCACCTCACCGCCGGCGAGGCCCCGCCCGGCCGCCCGGCGAAGGACTCCGAGGACTGACCCCGGCGGCCCGCGTGCCGGCCCCGCCGGGACCGGGCGGCGCCTCGATGTCAGTGCCTGCGCCTACGGTTCGATCAGTGGGACTCGCCGGAACGGCCGGGGGCCCGCCTTGGGGAGAGGTGTGTCATGTCTACCGGGTCCAGCACGCTGTCCACGACGTATCTGGAGCTGTCTCAGGACGACGGCAGTGCGCACAAGTTCTACGAAGTCACCGTCGACGGCACGGCGGTGACGGTGCGGTACGGGCGGATCGGCGCCCCGGGCCAGGTGCAGACGACCGCGTTCCCCACCGCCGAGAAGGCGCGCGCCGCCGCGGCGAAGAAGGTCGGGGAGAAGGTCCGCAAGGGCTATGCCCCCGCCGTCGCCGGGCAGCGCGCCCCCCGCGCGGTCACGCGCCGTCAGGTCGCTTCGGCGCCGTCCACGGCACGCGCGGTCGCCCCGGTCCTGTGGCGCTTCCGCACCGGCTCCTCCGCCTTCGGCATCCACGTCGACGACGACCACTGCTGGGTCGGCAACCAGGCGGGCGACGTCTTCACCCTGGACCACGAGGGCGGCGTCCTCGCCCGGTTCAACCTGCCCGACGGCGTGAAGTGCCTGGTCGCCGACGACTTCTGGATCTACGCCGGCTGCGACGACGGCAAGGTGTACGACTTGTCGTCCAAACTGCCCTTCGCGGCCTACGACATCACGGCCGACGTCGACATCTTCTGGCTGGACATCCACGAAGGCGTGCTGAACGTCTCCGACCGGGGCGGCCGGCTCACCGTCATCGACCACGAGGACGAACACCAGTGGGCCCGCCGCAGCCAGGGCGAGCACGCGTGGATGGTCCGCGCCGAAGACCGCGGCGTCTATCACGGCCACCACCGGGGCGTCACCGCCTACGCGCCCGACGGCGGCGGCGAGCTCTGGCACACGGCCACCCGAGGCGGCGTCCTGTTCGGCTGGCAGGAGGACGACGCCGTGTACGCGGGCACCGCACACCGGGTGGTCCAGCGGCTGTCGAAGGCAACCGGCGCGATCGAGGCCACGTACGGCTGTGACAGCGCGGTGTACTCGTGCGCCACCTCGCCGGGCGGCCGGTTCGTGTTCGCGGGGGACGCGTCGTCGTCCGTCTACTGCTTCGACCGGGACGGCACGCGTCTGTGGAAGCTCGGCACGGGCGGCGGATCGGCCCTGTCGATGCAGTATCACGACGACCGGCTGTACCTGGTGACCACGGACGGCTCGCTGGTCTGCGTGGACGCGAGCGAGGCGGCCGTCTCCGCGGCGCAGCGGGGCACCGTCCCGCAGGCCCGGGACGTGAAGCTCGCCGCGGTCCTGCCGACCTACGCGCCGGTCACCGCCGCGAGCGCGGTGGCGACGGTCGCCCAGGCGCCCGCCGGCGCCGTCGTCGTCGAGTGCGTCCGGGAAGGCGGCCGGATCAGGGTGCACGTGGTCTCCGAGGGCTACGACACCTCGTGGAACGTGCAGTTCCCGCGCGAGATACGCGAGCCCGGGGCGCGGTACGCGGTGGACGCCCTGCACTCGGCGGCCGGCGGCTTCTACCGGGTCCGCGGCGACATCCGCCGACTGCTGTGAGGCCCGTGGGGGGCACGTCCGTGACGTGGGGGGAGGGGGCGACGGCACGCCGCCTCCGCCGCGACGCCCCTGACGGGCCGTCGCGGCGGAGGCGACGTCTGTTCCGTCCCGGCCGTCGGCCGGACGCCGGTTACGGCTTGCGGGCGAGTCCGCCGTGCTCGCCGATCACGGCCGGGGCCGGGGAGGCGGTTTCCGGACGCCACAGCGGGACCGAGACGACCCCGGGCTCCAGCAGTTCCAGACCGTCGAAGTACGCCGTGATCTCCTCGACCGTGCGCAGGTTGTACGGGACCGCGCCGCTCTCGTTGTAGGCGTCCTGGGCCTGCTCGAAGACCGGGTCCACGCCTCGCGAACCGTCGTTGACGGACAGGTAGCTCCCCGAGGGCAGCGCGGCCATCAGCCGGGTGACGACGGAACGCGCCTCGTCGTAGTCGGCGACATGGCCCAGGATGTTGCTGAGGATGAGCGCCGTGGGGCGGGTGAAGTCCAGGGTCTCGGCGGCGGCCGCCAGGATGCGCTCGGGGTCCAGCACGTTGGCGTCGACGTAGGCAGTCGCGCCCTGCGGGGTGGAGGTGAGCAGGGCACGGGCGTGGGCGAGGACCAGCGGGTCGTTGTCGACGTAGACGATCCGTGTCTCGGGGGCCAGCCGCTGGGCGACCTCGTGGGTGTTCTCGGCGGTCGGCAGGCCGGTCCCCACGTCGAGGAACTGGCGGATGCCGGCCTCGGCGACGAGGAACGTGATGTTGCGGCGCAGGAAGGCACGGCTGCTGCGGGCGATGGTGACGATGCCGGGGAAGACGGCGGTGTACGCGTCGCCGGCCTGCTCGTCGACGGGGTAGTTGTCCTTCCCGCCCAGCCAGTAGTTCCAGATGCGGGCCGAGTGCGGCACCGTCGTGTCGATCTTCTGAGGGGCCGCCGGTCCGGGCGTGGTGACATGGTCGGTCATGAGGGGCGTCCGTCTTTCAGCCGTGGCGTGAGCAGGTCTAGCCACAACTTACGTCCCAACGACCATGTTACGGACACCAGTTCACATTTTCGGTCGGTAACGGCAGCTTATCGGCACAATTGCCCGGCGTGGCGGAAAAGCACTCCCGGACGCGTCGGCGCGTGGGCCGGCGCACGCGCACCGGCGACCGGGCCACCGGGGGCGCGGGCCGGTACGGTGGCCACCGTGAGGGCAGGCACCCGAGAGACCCGGCTGATCGTGCTGCGCGGCAACAGCGCCTCGGGCAAGTCGACGGTGGCGGCGTCCCTGCGGGACCGGTTCGGCCGCGGTCTGGCGCTCGTGGCACAGGACAACCTGCGCCGGCAGGTGCTGCGCGAGCGCGACCGGCCGGGGGCGGCGAACATCGGGCTGATCGACGCCGTCGCCCGCTACGCCCTGGACGCCGGCTACCACGTCGTCCTCGAGGGACTCCTGTACGCCGACCACTACGGCGCGATGCTCGCCCGGCTGCGTGCCGACCACCGCGGCCCCACCCACGCCTACTACCTCGACGTGCCGTTCGCCGAGACCCTGGTGCGCCACGCCACCAAGCCGATCGCGCACGACGTGGGCGAGGCGGACCTGCGCGACTGGTACCGCCCCCTGGATCTGCTGCCGGGCGGGGCCGAGACCGTCATCGGCGCGGACAGCGCCCTCGCCGACACCGTCGGGCGCGTTCTGCGGGAGACGGGCCTGGACCGACTGCCGCCGACGGACCGCTGACCTCGGCCCCCGGGCCCACCGGCCGCCCTCACCACGAGGGCTCCAGGCACTCCGCCAGTCGTGCGACGGCGGTCGGATCCGGCAGATTCCGCAGCGAGGCGACGACCTGACCGCTCGCGAACTCCCGTTGCGCCGGCGTCACCGTCGGATCGATCGCGCACTCGGCCTGCACGCGGACGTAGTTCAGGGCCGTCGCGAAGAGCATAGAGAACGAGTCCGGGCCCCTGAGGACGGGGCGGCCCCCGGCTTCCCGGTACGCGCGCACCAGCCGCCGGGCGGACCCGACGTGGAAGTCGTTCCCGCCGGACCACACGAACACGGCCTGCGCCAGTTCGCGCCCCGCCGACGTCGGCCCGGCGTTGTCCCAGTCGAGGAGCACCGGCCCGTGCGGCCCCACCAGCACGTTCTGGGGCTGCACGTCGAGATGGGACGTCACCACCACCTCACCGGCGGCCGGAACGCCGTCGGCGACGGACGCGGTCACGTGGCGGGCGAGCTTCCCGGCCGACGAGGCGGCGAACCGGCCCAGGTCGTCGGCCCACGCCACGCCGGCCCGCCGCACCCGCGAGTGGAGCCTGTCCCACTCAGCGGGCGACGGACATCGCTCGTACCAGGGATCGGGCGCCCGGGTCTCCTGTGCCCCCGCCCGGTGCAGGGCGGCGAGCGTCCGGCCGCACCAGCTGAGGATCTCCGGGTCGCGGGGGTCCGCCCGGGCCCCGTCGACCCACTCGTACAGCTTCACGCAGGGCCCGCCGGGCGAACCGCCGAGCCGGGAGAGGCAGGCGCCGGCACGGTCGGGGAAGAGCCGCGGAGAGGCGATGCCCAGCCTCTCCGCGGCGTCGCGCAGCGCGGACTCCCGCAGCACCTGCTCTTCGTCACCGTCGAAGAGCAGTTCCTTCACCGCCCATGCCGGCCCGGACGACGGCCCGCCCGCCGAGCCGCCCGAGGGGCCGTTCGGCGCGTGCTTGCGCGTCAGCTTCCAGATCTGCCCGAGCGCGCCGCGGGCGACCGGTTCCATGGTCCAGTCGCCGGAGCCCAGCGCGTACGCCTCCGCGACGACGTCACCCAGGTCGCCCGTGTCGTGCATGTGCAACTCCCGTCCACAGTCGGTGCGGCGGTGTGTCGGTGTGCCGGTGCGGCGGCCGGTCACGGCTTGATGCCGACGCCCGTCCAGAGGCTGACGGTGGCGTCCGTGGCCTCGACGGCGCCGTCCGGACGCCAGCGGTGGCCGACCGCGATGCCGGGTTCGAGGAGGTCGAGCCCGTCGAAGAAGCGGGCGACGTCCTGCTGCGAACGGAACCGCACCGGCGTGCCCGCGGACGTGTAGATGTCGGTCACCTTCTGCCAGGTGACCGGGTCGAAGTCGGGCGTGCAGTGACTGAGCGCGAGCGCGCTGCCCGACGGCAGGGCGTCCAGCAGGCGGCCCACGATGCCGTACGGGTCCTGCTCGTCCGTGACGAAGTGCATGAGCGCGTTGAGGGACAGGGCCACCGGCCGGTCCAGGTCCAGCACGTCGGCCAGGGCGGGCGCGTCGAGCAGCGCGCCCGGGTCGTTCACGTCACCGTGGACGTAGGCCGTGCGGCCCTGGGGCGTGCTGCGCATCAGCCGCTCCGCGTACTTCAGCACGAGCGGGTCGTTGTCGGCGTAGACGACGCGTGCGTCGGGGACCACCGACTGGGCGACCTGGTGCAGGTTGGGTTCGGTGGGAATGCCGGTGCCGATGTCCAGCCACTGGCGGATGCCGTGCTCGCGTGCCAGGACGCGGGTCGCCCGGTGCATGAACGCGCGGTTCTCCCGGGCGCACACGAAGATGCCCGGGTAGACCGACGCCACGGTCTCCGCGGCCTGCTCGTCCACGTCGAAGTGGTCCTTGCCGCCGAGGTAGTAGTCGTACATCCGGGCGGAGTGCGGCCTGCTGGTGTCGATGTCCCGCGCGGCGTTCGAGGTGGTCATCCTGTGCCTTTCGGTGGTGTGCGTGGGGGGTGTCCGGCGGATCGCGCCGGTGGGGCGGAGGTTCTGCGAGGTCCGAGCCCGGGGCTCAGCCTGCCGTGAGATGGTCGGCGAGACCCCGTTTCACGCCCGCGACGAACGCGGCGATCTCCTCGGGGGTGTAGATCAGCGCGGGGCCGGCGGGATCGGTCGACTGCCGCATCGCCACGCGCCCGTCGGCCAGTTGCTTGGTCTGCACGCACTGCCCGCCGTTGGGCCCGCTCCACGGGGACTCCCAGCCGTGCTCGCCGAGGTCTGCGGCGGGCATGCCGTTGTAGACGTGGTGGTGGGCACGGCCGTCGATGCCCTGGGCGCCGGTCATGAGTACTCCTTGCGCATCCGGTTCAGCAGTGCCCTGCTGTCGTTGTCCGACGTCAGCAGGGACATGCGGTTGTGCGCCTCCAGATGGGCCGCGACGTCGGAGCGCTGGTCCAGGTAGACGGCGCCGGAGAGGATCTCGGTGTAGACGACGTCGGGCAGCTCCGGCTCCTCGAACCGGAAGTAGGTGAACGGGGCGCACGCGCCGACGTGGGCGCCGGCCGCGAACGGCACGACGTCCACGCTGACATGCTGCAGTTCCGACGCCTCCAGCAGCCGGTCGATCTGCTCCCGCATCACCTCGGAGCCGCCCACCACCCGGTGCAGTACGGCCTCCTCCAGCACCACCCACAGCGTGGGCGCGTCGGCTCTCTCCAGCAGGCTCTGGCGGCGCAGCCGCAGGTCGACGCGGCGCCGCAGGTCGTCGTCACGGTCGTTGGGGAAGCCGCCGCTCAGGACCGCGCGCGCGTAACGCGGGGTCTGCAGCAACCCGGTGACATAGTGCGGCTCATAGGCGCGCAGGGTCCGGGCCGCGGTCTCCAGGCTGACGTAGGCGCTGAACCAGCTCGGCAGCACATCGCGGTACGAGTGCCACCAGCCCGGCTCGTTGGCCCGCTCGGCGAGACCGACGAACTCCTCGATCTCCTGCCGGCCGGCTCCGTACGTCTCCAGCAGGATCTCCACGTAGAGGGGCCGCAGTCCGACCTCCGCCTTCTCCAGGCGTCGTACCGTCAGCGGCTTGACCCGCAGCGCCCGGGCCGCGTCCTCCAGCGAGACGCCCGCGTTGCGGCGTCGCTCCTGCAGACGGCGGCCGAGGATCATGCGCAGCACGGTGGGCGCAGTGGGGCTGCCCGCGCCCGAACGGCCTTCGCTCACGCCTACCTCCTGGGGAGAGACACCGCCGCGAGTCTGGCAGCGGCGTACCGAAGCGGCCAGACGGATATCGGCTTGCTGAAATTATCAGGCAGTCGGTTGCAGCTTGAACTTCATTGCGAGCATAGTTACTTGTGTGAACCGCGCCGCCGAACTCGAGCGTTCTCCCGCCAAGCTCCGTCATCCCCACGTGAGTTGGATTGCTCGGCAGTTCACCGGTGCAGGGCCCATCCGGAACACCCCCTCCTTTCGGGCCTCTTGCTCACCTTCCCCGGCCTCCGGCTGCTCCCGTCCCCCACGGAAGGCGACCACCGTGTCCCCCCACGCGACCTCCCCGCAGTTCTTAGACACCTGGAGCCCGGACCGGACCCACTGGCTCGAACTCCCGGCGCACCGCTCCAGCGTGTCGATCGCCCGCCGCTCCATGACCTCGTGGCTCACCGCGTGGCGGCTGCCGGGCGAAGTGTGCGCGGACGCCGTCCTGCTCGTCTCGGAACTGGCCACCAACGCCGTGCGGCACACGCTCGGCGCCCGGTTCCTGTGCGGGGTCGGTCTGGTCGCCGAGGGATGCCTGCGCCTGGAGGTGCACGACCACGACCGTACGGGCCGCGGCCTGCCGCGCTGCGAACCCGGCCCCGACGACGAGGGCGGCCGCGGCCTGCTCCTGGTGGAGCAGCTCTCCCAGTCCTGGGGCGTGGACCGGTCGCGCCTCACCGGCGGCAACGCGGTGTGGGCGAACCTGGCCGACTGAGCGCCCGCCGGCGCGTTCGGCCGCTCCCGGCGGTGCGCCCCGGTGTCAGCGGCCCGCGGGCGTCAGTTCGGCGAGCAGCAGGGTGCGGTCGTCGGCTCCGGCCGTGCCGGACGCCGCGTGCAGGAGCCGTCGGCACAGGGACGGCAGAGCGTCCTGCGCGTCGCCGTCCACATGTTCGCCGGCTGCCGCGTCCACGGTGCGCGCGAGGCGGGAGATCTCGTGATCGATGTCGGCGTCGCGGGTCTCGACCAGGCCGTCGCTGTAGAGGACCAGCAGGGCGGGCTCGGGCACGCTCAGCACGGTCTCCTCGTAGCTGCCCGCGCCCAGTCCGAGGGGCAGACCCGCCCCGGCCAGCGGGACGGGCGCGGTCCGACCCCGCGGACCGCGCAGCAGCGGGGGAGGATGGCCCGCCCCCACCAGGGTGCAGGTGTGCCGCCGGGCGTCCCACTCCGCGTAGATGCAGGTGGCGAAGGAGACGCCCGGGGAGTCCCCGGCGAGGGTGTCGAGCCGGCCGACGAGATCGGCCGCGGATATGTCCAGTGCCGCCAGCGTCCGCACGGCGGTGCGGAGTTGGATCATCGCGACGGCGGACTCGGGACCGTGTCCCATCGCGTCCCCGACGATCAGACTGACCCGGCCGCCGGGCCGCCTCAGCACGTCGGACCAGTCGCCGCCGACGAGGTTGCCGTGCCCGGCCGGCAGACAGCCGTGGGCGGCGCGACAGCCTCCGAACTCCTCGGCGGCGCCGGACGGCAGGCTGTTGCGTATGGCGAGCGCGGTGCGCCGCTCCCGCTCGTACCGGCGCGCGTTGTCCAGGGCGACGGCGGTCCGCGCGGCCAGTGCCTCCGCGGCGGCCACGTCGGCCGTGCCGAACGGCGGCCGGCCCGGTCCTCGCGTGCAGTTGACGAAGCCGATCGGCTGGTCCCGCAGCCGCAGCGGGACCACCAGGAACGACGTCACGCGCAGCAGGTCGCCGGCGCGCGCGTCGTCGCCGCCCGGACCCACCAGCCGCCCGGACGTGTGCGGATCCACCGCGTCCAGCAGTCGCGCCCGCCCGTCGGCGAGGGCCCGGGCATAGGGCGTCCGGCGGGAGTGGGCGACCACCTCGCCGACCGGCAGCGCGGCCTCCCAGTCCGCCAGCGCGCCCGGCCCGACGCGCAGCGCCGTCCGGCGCACCTCGACACGGGGCGCGTCCGTGCGCGGGCGCGTGTTCTCCTCCAGACGCCAGCGCTCCAGCAGGTACACGGAGGCCGCGTCACAGAAGCCGGGGGTCAGCGCGTGCACGAGATGGTCGGCGGTCAACCGCAGGTCGAGTTCCGTGCCGATGACGTCGGCGGCGGGCGAGAACGCCGACCGGCGGGGGGAGGGCAGCGCGGCGGACGGGTCGGGAGTGGCGCTGCGCGGTTCGTTCCGCAGGGTCGTGCCTTTCCAGTGGGGGTTCCGGCCGCGCGACGGGTTGGGGGAGCCGCCGCGCACCCTCGCCCACTATATGATGACGCGTCAAATCAACTGATCCAAAAGCCAGTTGTGAAGATCACCGCCGCACGGAGGACGCACCGAGGCCGCCGGTGCGAGCCGCCCGGGCGGCTCGCACCGGCGGCGCTCGAGGGCGTTGTCAGTGGTGGCGGGCAGGATGACCGGCATGACAACACGTGGTGCAGTGATCGGGGACGCCGCCGCCTACGCGCAGGCGGTCGAGGACGCGGTGAAGGCGTCGGCGGCGTACTACGCCGCCGGCACGTCGGCACTGGACGACGACGACTACGACCGTCTGGTGCGGTCCATCGCGGCCTGGGAGGCCGAGCACCCGGAGCAGACGCGGGCCGACTCCCCGACGGGGAAGGTCGCCGGCGGGGCCGTGGTGGGCGACGTCCCGCACACGACGGCGATGCTGAGCCTGGACAACGTGTTCTCGCCCGACGAGTTCACGGCGTGGACCGTCTCGCTGGCCAGACGCATCGGCCGCGAGGTCACCCGGTTCAGCGTGGAGCCCAAGCTCGACGGCCTGGCCATCGCGGCCCGCTACCGGCAGGGCCGTCTGACGCAGCTCGTCACCCGGGGCGACGGGACGGCCGGGGAGGACGTGTCGCACGCGATCGGCACCGTGGAGGGCCTGCCGACCGAGCTTTCGCAGCCGGTCACGGTGGAGGTGCGCGGCGAAGTCCTGATGACGAACGCCCAGTTCGAGCACGCCAACGAGGTGCGCACCGCACACGGCGGAGCGCCGTTCGCCAACCCCCGCAACGCCGCCGCGGGCACCCTGCGCGCCAGGGAACGCGCCTACACGGTCCCGATGACGTTCTTCGGCTACGGCCTGCTGCCCCTCGCCGACAGCGACCCGGCGCTCGCCGAGCGTCTGCGGGAGAGCGCGCACAGCGACCTCATGACCGAGGCCGCCGCGCTCGGCGTGAACACCACGGCCGCCACCGCCGTGCCCGGCGTCACCGTGTCCACCGTCGAGGAGGTCCTGACCCGGGTCGAGGAGACGGCCGCGCTGCGCGCGTCGCTGCCGTTCGGGATCGACGGGATCGTCGTCAAGGCCGACCTGGCCGCCGACCAGGCGGCCGCCGGATCCGGTTCCCGGGCCCCGCGCTGGGCGATCGCCTTCAAGCTGCGGGCCGTGGAGAAGATCACCCGGCTGCTGGCGGTGGAGTGGAACGTGGGCCGCACCGGCGTCATCGCGCCGCGCGCCGTCCTGGAGCCGGTGGAGATCGAGGGCTCCACCATCACCTACGCCACCCTGCACAACCCGGCCGACATCACCCGCCGCGACCTGCGCCTCGGCGACCGGGTCATGGTCCACCGGGCCGGTGACGTCATCCCGCGCATCGAGGCGCCCGTCGCCCATCTGCGCACCGGCGAGGAACAGCCCATCCCCTTCCCCGAGACCTGTCCGCGGTGCGGCTCGGGCATCGACACCAGCGAGCAGCGCTGGCGCTGCGAGAACGGCCGCGACTGCCACCTGGTCGCCTCCCTGTCCTACGCCGCCGGGCGCGACCAGCTCGACATCGAGGGCCTCGGCCACACCCGGGTCGTCCAGCTCGTCGACGCCCGACTGGTCGGGGACCTCGCCGACCTGTTCACTCTCACCCGTGAACAGCTGCTGGGCCTGGAGCGGATGGGGGAGACCAGCACCGACAACCTGCTGGCCGCGCTCGCGGCCGCGAAAGCGCAGCCGCTGTCGCGAGTGCTCTGCGCGCTCGGCGTCCGCGGCACCGGCCGCTCGATGTCGCGGCGCATCGCCCGGCACTTCGCCACCATGGACCACCTCCGCGCCGCCGACGCCGACGCGATCCGGCAGGTCGAGGGCATCGGCGCCGAGAAGGCGCCCTCGATCGTCGCCGAACTCGCCGAACTGGCCCCGCTCATCGACAAACTCGTCGCGGCCGGGGTGAACATGACCGAGCCGGGCGCCACCGCGCCCACACCCCGGACGACCGGAGCAGCGGACGAGGGCGAAGGCGACGGCGACGGCGCGGAGGGCGCCGACGAGGCGGGCCGTCCGCTGGCCGGGATGACGGTGGTCGTCACCGGCGCGATGACCGGGGCGCTGGAGAAGCTGAGCCGCAATCAGATGAACGAGCTCATCGAACGGGCCGGCGGCCGCTCCTCCTCCAGCGTCTCGGGGAAGACCTCCCTCGTGGTGGCCGGGGAGGGCGCCGGATCCAAGCGCGCCAAGGCCGAGGCGCTCGGCGTCCGCCTCGCCGCCCCGGACGAGTTCGCCGCCCTGGTGGCCGGCCTCCTCACCCCGGACGCCGGCGCTTCGTCGTCGGCGTGACGGCCGGCTCGGCAGCCGTCCGCCGCCGCCGGCGCGGCGAACAGCCCCCGGCCGGCCCGGCGATCAGTGCCGATCGGCGCCCGATCCGGGCGGTGATCCGCGCCACTCGGCCGCGGAGAGCGACGTCACGCCAGGTGGTGCGGTATTGGCCGCGCGCTCGACACGCGGTACCGTCGCTCTGATATCGACGACGTCAGCACGGAAGCCGGTGGAAGTCCGGCACGGTCGCGCCACTGTGAACGGTGCGCTCCTCCTCGGGAGCGCATCGAGAGTCAGACCCGGAGCCGTCGTCCTGTGCACCACCGAGATGGGACGCGAACTCCCAGAGGAGGCCCTGCCATGGCGCAGCATGTCGCCCAGCCGACCCCCACCACCCCTGTGGTCCCCGCCAAGTTGCCGCTGAAGGACATCGCCCCCTGGGCCGTCTTCTTCGGCGTCCTGATGCTGGTCCTGCTGTACTTCGTCGGCGCCGAACAGGGCGCCACGTCCGTCGTCTCCGGCGAGGGAGTCCACGAGTGGGTGCACGACGCACGCCACCTTCTCGGCTTCCCCTGCCACTGACGAGGGACGCCGCACACTCGATGAACTCCGCAACGGTAAGAAACCTGCTCGTCCGCGGCATGCTCGCCGGCCTCGCGGCCGGCGTGCTCGCCCTGGTCGTCGCCTACTTCCTCGGCGAGCCGAACGTCGACAGCGCGATCGGCTTCGAGGAGTCCCACGCACCCGCCCACGAGCACGAGGTCGAACTCGTCTCCCGCAGCCTCCAGTCCACCGCGGGCCTCGCCACCGGCGTCCTGGTGTACGGGGTGGCGCTCGGCGGCATCGCCGCCCTCGCCTACTGCTTCGCGCTCGGCCGCGTGGGTCGCTTCACCCCCCGGGCCACGGCGCTCCTGCTCTCGGGAGCGGCCCTGCTCACCGTGTACGTCGTCCCGTTCCTCAAGTACCCGGCCAATCCGCCCGCGGTCGGTGACCACGACACCATCGCCAAGCGGACCACCCTGTACTTCCTGATGATGGTGCTCGGCGTGCTCCTCGCGGTCGCCGCCGTGATCGCGGGCAAGCGGCTCGCGCCCGGACTGGGCGCCTGGTACGCCACGGTCGTCGCCGTCCTCGGCTTCACCGTGGTGATCGGGCTGGCCTACGCGTTCCTGCCCTCCGTCAACGAGGTGCCGACGGACTTCCCGGCGGCCCTGCTGTGGCGGTTCCGGCTCTCCTCGCTCGCCCTGCAGATCACGATGTGGGCAGGCTTCGGCCTGGTCTTCGGTGAACTGGCCGAACGGCTGCTGAACCCGAAGCCCGCCGCGGTCGCCGCCGGGACGGCGGTGACGGCGGCGCGTTGAGCCGCGGGCTCCGTCCCGGAGACCGACGATCGGGCGGACGCGACCTCAGGCTGCCTCCGCCCGATCCAGCGGGAGCCCCAGCCGCAGGTTCCAGCGGCCGCCGCGCCCGCTGACGGAGGTCGCCGTCAACGGCGGCACGTCCAGCCGCCAGAAAGCCGTCGCGGGCGTCCCCAGCACATGCACCACCGCGGCCCGTACGACCTCCGGCTCCACGACGGCCAGGACGCGTCCCTCGCCGTCCGCGGCCGTCTCCAGCCAGCCGGCCACCCGTGCGCACAGATCCCGCACGGACTCGCCGCCGTGCGGGGCGGACGCGGGATCGCCGAGCCAGCGGGCCACCGCCTCCGGTTCGGCGGCGCCGACCTCGGCGAGCGTCAGGCCCCGCCACCGGCCCACCTCGAGCCCCGCCAGCTCCGCCGTCTCCAGCGCGTCGAGACCGAGGGCAGCCGCCGTCTCGACGCACCGCACGCCGGGCGAGACGAGGACCCGTGCGGCCGCGGGCAGCGACCCGGCCGCGGCGCGGGCGAGCGCCGCCCCCGCGGGGTCGATCGAGGCGCCGTCGTCGAAACGGGCCTGTCGCAGCGACGAACTCGTCGCGGGCGAGACGAAAACGACACGGACGGTCACGTGGCGGCTCCTTCTGATGCGGTCCCGGACTCCCCGTCCGGCCCGGCGGGCAGGGCGCCCAGGAAGCGTATGTGCGGGCGGCCGTCGGGCCCGTCGCGGGTGAGGGCGGCCCGCACCCCGTAGACGTCGGCGATCAGCGCCTCGGTGAGCACCTCCTGCGGTGTGCCGCCGGCCACCGCCCTGCCCTGCTTGAGGACGACGACCCGGTCGCAGTACATCGCGGCCAGGTTCAGATCGTGCAGCGCGACGACGCTCGTCAGCCCGAGCTCGGTGATCAGGTCCAGCAACGCGAGCTGGTGCTGGATGTCGAGGTGGTTGGTGGGCTCGTCCAGCAGCAGCTCACGCGGCTGCTGGGCGAGCGCGCGGGCGATCTGGACGCGCTGGCGCTCGCCGCCGGAGAGGGTGTGCCACAGACGGCCGGCCTTGTCGGCGAGGCCGGTCCGCTCCAGCGCCGCACGGACCGCGGCCTCGTCCTGTGGCGAGGGGGCGCCCCAGGGACGGCGATGCGGCACCCGGCCCAGGCGCACGACGTCCAGAACGCTCAACGCGACCTGTGTGTCGGTCTGCTGTTCGACGACGGCGACGCGCCGGGCGACCGCCCGCCGCCCGACCTGCGCCAGCGGACGGCCGTCGAGGGTGACGACGCCCGAGGCGGGGGCGAGGACGCCCGCGAGCAGCCGCAGCAACGTCGACTTGCCGGAGCCGTTGGGACCGAGCAGACCGGTGACGGTTCCCGGGCGCAGCGCGAGACCGACTCCGTCCAGGATCAGCGAACCGCCCGCCGCGTAGGCGAGGCGGTCGCCGCGCAGGCCGTCGTCCCCGGCGGTCCCCGTCATCGCGCGCTCCTGGTCCGGTACAGCACAAGGACGAACGCCGGGACGCCGATCAGCGAGGTCACCACGCCCACCGGCACCTCCTGCGGGTCCAGGACGGTGCGGGCGAGGGTGTCCACCCACACCAGGAACACCGCCCCCGCCAGGGCGGTGGCCGGCAGCAGCCGGGTGTGTCCGGGACCGGTCAGGGCCCGGGCCGCGTGCGGGAGCACGAGGCCGACGAAGCCGATCGCCCCCGCCGAACTGACCAGGGTGGCCGTCAGCAGGGCGGTGGCGCAGAGCAGGACCAGCCGGGTGCGGGCCACGTGCACGCCCAGCGACGCGGCCGCGTCCTGCCCGAACGCGAAGGCGTCCAGCGTCGTCGCGTACCCCGCGCACACCAGCAGCACCCCGACCAGCACCGCCCCACCCACCCCCACGTCCGCCCAGCCGGCCCCGCTGAGCGAGCCGAGCAGCCAGAACAGGACGCCGCGGGTGGTCTCCGCGTCGGCGGTCGTCATGACGACGAACGAGGTGAGCGCCGAGAACAACTGCATCGCCGCCACCCCGGCGAGCACCACCCGGTCCGTGGCGCCGCCCAGTGTGTGACTGAGCAGCAGCACCAGCGCGAAGGAGACCGCCGCACCGAGGAACGCGCCCCCGGACACCGACAGGGCTCCGCCGCCCGCCCCGAGCACGACCACCGCGACCGCGCCGGTCGAGGCGCCGGAGGAGATCCCGAGGACGAACGGGTCGGCGAGGGGGTTGCGCAGCAGGGACTGCATCACCGCGCCGCACACGGCCAGGCCGGCTCCGCACACCGCGGCCAGCAGGGTGCGCGGCAGCCGCAGATCCCACACGATGCCGTCTCTCAACGGCGTCAACCCGGCCTCCGTGAGGCCGAGATGGGCGGCCACCGTGGACCACACGTCCCGGACCGCGATGTCGGCCGGACCGATGGTGATCGCCACGGCGACGGACGCGCACAGCAGCGCGAGCCCGGCCGCCCACAGCAGCACATGGCGCAGCCCCCGCGCCGCCACCGCCGTGGGAGCGGCGGCCGCAGGGCCGGCGGCGGTCATCGTGCGAGGCCGTACGCGCGCAGTGCCGCCGCGACCTTCTCCACGCCCTCGACGGTGCGCACGGTCGGGTTCATCGCCTGCCCGGACAGCAGCACGTACCGCTTCTCGCGCACCGCGGTCATGTTCCGGGTGACCGGGTCGGACTCCAGGAACGCGATCTTCCTGGCCGCGGTCTCGGCCGTCTGCTGCCTGCGGGTCAGATCGCCGATCACGAGGACGTCCGGGTCGCGGTCGGCGACGGTCTCCCAGTTGACCTGCGGCCACTCCTCCTCGGTGTCGTCGAAGACGTTCTTCGCGCCGAGTTCGCGGGTGATGACGCCGGGGGCGCCGCAGCAGCCGGCCAAGTAGGGGGACTGGGAGTCGGCGAACCAGTAGAGGAGGGTGACGTTCCCGGCGTCGAGTCCCGAAGCGGCCTTGGTCACGCGGGACTTGAGACCGGCCACCAGTTCCTCCCCTCGCTTCTCGACGCCGAACACCCGGGCCAGGTCGCGTACTTCGCCGTAGACCGCGTCCATGGTCAGCGGCTTCGTGCGGACGCCGTCGCCGCCGCCGCTGTTGTCCTTGCCCGCACAGTCGGAAGGGGAGAGATAGGTCGGGACCCCGAGCTTCTCGAACTGGGCGCGGGTGGCCACCCCGCCCTTGCCGAGAGTGGATGCGAACGAGGCGGCCACGAAGTCGGGTTCGGCGTCCAGGACCTTCTCGAAGGAAGGCGCGTTGTCGGCCAGCCGCCGCACCCGGGCATCGGCCTTCTCGAGGCTCTTGGGCAGGGGGTCGGTCCAGGTGGCGGTGCCCGCCATCCGGTCGGCGAGCCCGAGGGAGAGCATGATCTCCGTCGTGCCCTGATTGAGGGAGACCGCCCGCCGAGGGGGCGTGTCGATCCGGACCCGCTGTCCGCAGTTGTCGAGCGTGACCGGGCGGCCGGCCGCGTGGCTGCCGGCGGGACCGCCGGAGGAGGCGGCGGAGCCGCCGCAGCCGGTCGCCAGGAGGGCGCCCGCCAGGAACAGGACGGCAGGACGGACGGGACGTGCGAACGGCACGGGGTTTCCTTCGGCGTCGAGGGCTCAAGCGCGAAGCCCGGTCGTACGGTGCGCTCCTCCGGCCGGTCTGCGACACCGGAGGCCGCCAGCAGGTCTTCGGACTCGGGGTCACCCGGACGAGGCGCCTTCCCGGAGCGCATGCGCGTCCAGTGGCCGAAAGCCCCGCCCGTCGCCCTTACCGCTGCGCGTCAGCTCCGGATTCCCACCGGATTCCCTGACCCCTGCACGCCCTGGGGGCGTGCACGAGTACGACTGGCCTCGGCAAGCTACCACAGGCGTCGAGGGCCTCGACGGGGGTGACCTTCGGCACATCGGAGGTCTCCGGCCCGGTATGTGCTTTCATCGTGCACTTGTTGCTCATCGCGCACTGTTCCCGCAGGGAAAGCACGTGTCACCCGATCTCTGACCGGACGTCATATGAGCGCGGTGGAAGCGGAGGACGGCCAGGCACTTACTTCGAGGTGGGTGAACCCGCATGTGAGGACGTGCTCCCGCCCGCCGTTCCAGCGCCTAGTCTGTGGTCCGGACCCCACCGGGCCTTCCCCGCACCGTGGGCGGGATGTCAGCCCGTCACCACCGAGAACAGGCGGCCGAGGTCATGCAGCCACTGCGTCCAGAGGACCCCGAGCGACTCGGGCCGTACCGGCTCCTGGCCCGGCTCGGTGCGGGCGGCATGGGCCGGGTCTATCTCGCGCGGTCGCGGGCCGGCAGCGTCGTCGCCGTCAAGGTGATCCGTCCGGAGATGGCGGACGACGACAGCTTCCGTATTCGTTTCCGGCGGGAGGTGGCGGCTGCGGCGGCGGTCGGCGGCCCCTACACGGCGCACGTCGTGGACGCCGCGCCGGACGACGAGACGCCCTGGCTCGCCACCGACCACGTGCCCGGCCCGACCCTGGCCGAGGCGGTCGCCGCGCACGGGCCGCTGCCGGTGGAGACGGTGCTCGCACTCGGCGCGGGCGTGGCCGAGGCGTTGACCGCGGTGCACGCCGAAGGGCTCGTGCACCGTGACCTCAAACCGTCCAACGTGCTGCTCGCGGCGGACGGCCCGCGGGTCATCGACTTCGGCATCGTGCGCGCCCGCGACGGCTATGAACTCACCGGTTCGGGCACCCTGTTCGGCTCTCTCGACTACATGTGCCCGGAGCAGGCCACCGGCGATCCGATGGGCCCGGAGGGCGACGTCTTCTGCCTCGGGTCGGTGCTCGCGTTCGCCGCGTCCGGACGCTCGCCGTTCGGCGGGGCGGTGGGCGCGGCGCTGCTCTACCAGGTGGCGCACGGGTCGCCCGACCTGAGTCAGGTGCCGGAACCGCTGGACAAGATCATCAGCCTCTGTCACGCCAAGGACCCGGTCCTGAGGATCCACCCCGACCGGCTCTCCGCGGCCTGCGCTCCCGGCGGTGCCGAACAGGTGCTGACGGAGGGCTGGCTGCCGGCGCCCGTGGCCGCCATGGTCGCCTCCCGTCAGGCGGCCGTGCGGGACCTCGACCGCCCCGCGCCCCCGGACCCGGTCTCGCGGCCCGGAGCCTTCGCGCCGCCGGCGCCGGCCGCGGGGCCCGTCGCAGAGCCGCCCGGACCCGCCGGACACGGGGCGGCCCACTCGGCCGCCGACCGGCCGACGCGCGGCACTCCCGATAGCGATTGTGAAAGCGCAGGCGCTGGCGGAGGCCGACACGGAGACAGAACGAGAAGCGCAGCCGGAATCGGAAAGGGAAACGCAAACGGGGTCGCACCCCGCGGCGAGGGCGTTGGTGCAGCAGCGGGCGCAGGCCTCTCCGCGCTGCTGCCGGGGGCCGAGTCGTTCGTCGCGCCGGACGACGGGCCGGGCCGGGCACGGACCCACGGGAGGGCGCTCACGCGGGCCGAGTCACGGGCAGCGGCCGGTACCCGGGCCGGAGCCGGGTCCGAAGCCCGTGCCGTAGCCGAGGTCGTGGACCGGCCCGGGGACGGGGCCGCCGACCGGCCCGTGGGCACAGCCGCAGACCGGTCCGGGGGCGAGGCCGCAGAGCGGCCCGCGGGAGGGGCGCAGGCGCCGGAACCGGCGAAGGGGCGGTCGCGGGCGCCGGGTTCGACTCCGGGCAGGAAGTCGCCGGAGCTCCCGGTGCGCGACGCGTTGCCGCAATCGGCGTCGAAACGTTCCGGCACGGCCGCCCACCATCGCGCCCCCGCACGCGCCGGAGTCGCCCGGCGCACGGTCCTGGCCGCGACCGCCGGCGCGGCGATCGTCGGGGGAGCGGCGCTCGCCGTCCGCGCAGTGCCGGGCGGGAAGGCGTCGCGCCCGCTCGGCCGGGCGCCCGAGCCGACCTGGATCTACCGGGGCGAACCGCTGTTGCAGGTCCCGGCCGTCTTCCACGACGGCACGGCCCTGTTGAAGAGCCGTCCGGGGGACATGATCGGTCTCGACGTGAAGAACGGGTCGCGACCCCGCTGGGTGTACCAGGGCATCAGTCTCTCGCCCGGTCCCGTCCTGCTGATCCACGGCGCGGCGGTCGCGTTGGGGGCGGGCGCGACGGTGATCGGCGTGGACCCGGTCGGCGGTGCGGAGCAGTTCACCCTCGACTTCGGCGAGGACTACCGGTTCGACCAGTTGCTCGGCGCCTACGACGGTCACACCGTCTCGGTGCTCGGCGCCAAGCTGCAGCGCCGGCCGGGGGACCAGGGGGTGGCGACCTCCACCGACTCCGTCTTCGGCGTCGACATCGAGGCGCGTCAGGCCCTCGTCATACCGGTCGATCCGCAGGACGTCGGCATCGCGCTGCAACCGGTGCTCACCGACGAGTACTTCGTCTACGCCGACGGGCTGCGTAACATCGCCGTCCGCAGCACCCGTGACGCCGGCAGCCTGCGCTGGCGGCACCAGGTGGGTTACGACCTCAGGCCCGGCCTCGCCGTCCTCGGACAGACCGTGTTCGCGATCGGCTCCGAGCTCATCGCCCTGGAGCTGGGCACCGGCAGACTCCGGTGGAAGGCGAAGGCGGAACGGGGCACGTACGCGTCCCTCGGAGCAGTCGGCAACACCGTCTACGTCACCAGCACGGACCCCTGCGGCGTGCACGCCTTCGACGCGGCGAGCGGCTCCCGGCGCTGGTTCTGCGAGACTCCCCGCCTCGACATGGACGGCCCGGTCGCGGTGGGCGCACACGCCGTTTACGTGACGGCCTTCGAGAACAAGGACGGCTTCTACGCGATCGACACCGCGTCGGGCCGGCTGCTGTGGAACTTCACCGACGGCCGGGAGACCGGCGTCAACCGGTGGCAGCTCTCCTGCGACGGCGCCGGACACCTGGTGGCCCAGCACTTCGACCGGGCCTACGGGCTGCCCGTCACCTGAGGGCGACGGGAACCACCCGTTCGGTCCCCGCCCCGGCGCGGCCGGCGCGCGGGCGCCGGAGCGCGATGCCAGGCTGAGGGCGTTGACGGATCTGCGAAAGGGCCACGCCGTGATGACCACCGACCCCACCCCCGGCGCCCCCTGCTGGCTCGACCTCGGCGCACCCGACGTCCCGGCCGCCGCGGCCTTCTACGGCGCCGTGCTGGGCTGGCGGTACGAGCCCATGGAGGGGCAGGACGCCGAGGGCGGGATGTTCCAGAAGGACGGCAAGACCGTCGCCGGTCTCGGCAGGCTGACCGAGGACGGGGCCCGCTCCGCCTGGATGATCTACTACACGGTCACCGACGCGGACGCCGCGACCCGGGCCGTCGAGCAGGCCGGCGGCACGGTGCGGCTGGCGAGCCGGGACCTCGGCGACTGGGGCCGGATGGCGCAGTACAGCGACCCGCTGGGCGGCCAGTTCGCGGTCTGGCAGCCGGGGAAGAACGCCGGCTTCGAACTCGTCGACGAGCCGGGGTCGTTGTGCTGGACCGAGCTGTACACGACCGACGCCGCGGCGGCGAAGGAGTTCTACGGCGGTGTGTTCGGCTGGCGTTTCAGCGCGATGGAGCTGCCGGGCGGCGGCGGTGAGTACTCCCTCGTCACACCGGAGGGGCTGCCCGAGGAGCGCATGCAGGGCGGCGTCATGCAGGTCCGCGAGCAGGACCTCGCCCTGAACGGCGGACGGCCCTACTGGCACCCGGTCTTCGCCGTCACCGACTGCGACGCCGCGGTCGCCGCCGTCACCGCGAACGGCGGCAGTGTGCAGATGGGCCCGCAGGACGCGCCGGGCGTCGGCCGGCTGGCCGTCTGCCTCGACCCGTCGAACGCGGACTTCGTGGTGCTCACCCCGTCCGGCGACTGAGCCGGACACCTCTTCCGGTGGCTGAGCCGCGAGACCCTGTCCGGTGGCCGAGCCGGGAGACCCTGTCCGGTGGCCGAGCCGGGACGTCAGGTGCTCGTACCGCCCGGTCCCGGGGCTCCGCCCGCGCGCAGGTGCTCCCTCAGCCACCCCTCGGTGGTGCTCACGTGCAGCAGGGCGGCGGCCTGGCTGAGGGCGGCGTCGCGGGCGGCCAGCGCGTGGAAGATCGCCTCGTGCTCGGCGAGGGTGCGGCCCGCGGCCTGGTCGTCGACCAGCCCGCGCCAGATGCGGGCGCGCAGCGTACGTCCGGAGACGCCCTCGAGCAGGGCGAGCAGTGACTCGTTGCCGGTGGCGGCCACGACGGCGCGGTGGAAGGACGCGTCGTGCGCGTTGAGCAGCTCCACGTCGTCACGGGCCGCCCGCATGGCGTCCAAATGCCGTTCCACCTCGGCCAGTTGATCGTCGGAGATCCTGGTCGCGGCCAGTGCGGTGGCGACCGGTTCGAGAAGCCGCCGCACCTCCATCAGGTCCTGCAGCGCGGCCGAGTCGCCCTGCAGCAGCTCCACCGCCCCGCCGAGCCCCTCCAGGAGCAGACTCGGCTGCAGGCTGGTCACATAGGTGCCGTCGCCGCGCCGGACCTCCAGGATCCGGGCCACGGCGAGCGCCTTGACCGCCTCGCGGGCGAGGTTGCGGGAGAGTCCGAGCTGGGCGGCCAGGTCCGGTTCCGGCGGGAGCTTCGACCCCGGGGGCAGAGCTCCGGTCCGGATCAACTCACGGATCTGCTCGATGGCCCTGTCCGTCAGAGACAACGCGAGCTCCTTCTTTCCCGAGGGTGACGTCGATGGTACTCGGCTGTCCGAGGGATCGAACCGGTGGGCGAGGCGCCGGGAACGGGTCGGCCCGACCCGTCCACCGCCCCGGGAGCCCCGAGCCCCGGAAAGGTCCCCCCCCCGCGACCCGTCATTCGCCCGGCGCGGTGGCGCCACGGCCGTCCCGCGTCCCGGCACGACGCCCTGTCCGGTCAAGATGATTGCGTGAAGGCCCTCGTCGCATTCTGGACACAGGGGTTGTCCTGACATTCGCTGCGCCCGTAGGGTCCTCCCACGGGGGCAAGCGCTTTCTCCGCTCCGTCACCCAACACGGCGACCATGTAACGGGCCCTGAGGAGCGCGCATGAGCATCCGAGTCAGTCACGCGTGCGGCGAGCACTTCGCGGTCGCGGCGGCGGACGGGACGGAGATCTTCCGGTACGTGTACCGTCCCGACCCCGACGCCTTCGAGTCGCCCAAGCCGTACGCGCACCCGGTGCGCACCCTCGCCGGCCGCACCGTGACCGGCTACCGGCCCAGTGACCACCGCTGGCACAAGGGCTTGCAGATGACGGCGAGCCACCTCTGCGGCCAGAACTTCTGGGGCGGCAACTCCTACGTCCACGGTCGGGGCTATCTGGCGCTGCCCGAGCGCGTCGGCTCGATGCGGCACGACGGCTTCCCCGCGTTCACGGTGACCGACGACAGGCTCGCCGTCACCGAGCAGCTCACCTGGGTCACGCACGGCGGCGAGGAGTGGGCGCGCGAGGAACGGGGCCTCACCGTCCACTCCGTCGACGAAGCGGTGGGGGCGTGGGTGCTCGACTGGTCGATCCGGCTCTCCAACGTCCGTGACGCCCCGCTCGTCTTCGGCTCCCCGACCACCGCCGGGCGCGAAGCGGCCGGCTACACCGGCCTGCACTGGCGCGGCCCCCGCGACTTCACCGGCGGCGCCGTGTTCGCCCCGGACGTCGACGCGGACGCCGGCGCCGAGAAGCTGATGGGCGCGCAGACGCCGTGGCTCGCCTTCACCGCCGAACACGACGACGTCGACGCTCACTCCACCCTCGTCTTCGCCCACGCGCCGGAGAACCTCGACGCGCGCAGCGCGATCCACGAGTCGCACTGGTTCGTGCGTTCCGAGCCGACCCCGACGGTCGCGTACTCCTGGGCGTTCTTCGAGGAGTTCGCGCTCCCGCCGGGAGAGTCCTTCGCGTACCGCTACCGCGTGGTCGTCGCCGACGGCGTGTGGGATCGCGAACGCGTGGCCGCGTATCTGGGCGGCCTGCCGTGGTGAGCGTGTCCGGGCCGCGATCCGTCCGCCGCACCCCCTAGGGCCGCGGGGCCGCGCGCCAGGGCCGGGGCGACCGCGGACGTGACCGGCCGGGCGCGCGCCGACGCCCTCCGGCACGGCCGTCCATCGTGGCCGGAGCCGGAGCCGGAGCCGGAGCCGGAGCCGGAGCCGGAGCCGACGCCGATGCCGGCAGCCCCTGAGGGCTGCCGTGTCCGCCCGGCACGCCCGGCCGCCCAGCCCGCGCGCCGCCCGTGCGCGGCGCGTTACGCGCCCTTGGGCGTCACCTGCTGGGCGACCTCGAACGACCAGAGGGTGGAGGCCGAGGCGGCGGGCTTGGGACGCTCGCCCTCCGTGCCGCCCTGGTGCGCCGCCCTCGCCGGGCCCTCGGCCCACGCGCGGAAGGACTCCTCGTCCCGCCAGCGCGTGTAGACGAGGTAGGTGTCCGTGCCCTCCACCGGCCGGAGCAGCTCGAACCACTCGAAGCCGTCGGAGCTCTCGACGGCGTGGCCGCGTGCGGCGAAGCGCTTCTCCAGGGTCTCCCGTTGTTCCGCCGGGACCGTCAGTACGTTGATCTTGACTACGCTCATGCCCCCATCCTGCCTCCGCCGCCGCCCCGCCCTGCGGCCGCCCCACCGGTCCGGCGGCTCCGGGGGCACCGTCGCGTGCGGTGGGCTGCCCGCCGGCCGTCCGCCCGGCGGGGCCCGCGCCCGTATCCGGCGTACCGTCGACAGTGTGGAGGACCAGGCCGACCGTCTCGTGTCACGCGTCGCGCGCGAGCTGGGCGCGCGGGCCGACGAGCTGATCGCCGACGTGGAGCGGGCGCTGCGGCGGGAGCTCCCCGCGCTCTGGGAGACCCCGGAGATCGCCCGCACCGTGTCGCAGAACGTCGCCGAGTACATCGAGACGGGGCTGTCCGGCCTGGCGCTCTCGGCCGAGCCGCAACTGATCGAACCGCCGCCGGCCGCGCTGGAGCGCGCCCGCCGCCTCGCCCGCTACGGCATGTCCATGGGCACGATGCTGCGGGCCTTCCGGCTGGCGCAGGGCGTCGTCCTCGACCGGCTGATCGCGGAGCTGCCCCGGTTCACCGCCGACGCGCCGCTGGTCAGCAGGGCGACCCGGAACGTGATCGCGACGACGACCCTGTACGTCGACCGCACCTCGGAGCAGGACGTCGTGGCGTTCCAGGAGGAGCGAGACCGCCGGCGCCAGTGGCGGCTGGCGATGGTGAACGAGGCGGGCATGCGCATCGGGACCACGCTGGACGTCGCCCGCACCACCCAGGAGCTCGCCGACTTCGCCGCGGAGCGGTTCGCGGACGTCGTCACCGTCGATCTGCTGGACTCGGCCCTGCACGGTGACGACGCCACCGGTGAGGACCGGGGCGTCATGCGCCGTGTCGCCCGCTCGCCCGAGGCCGCACCCGACGCGCAGCCCCCCGCCGCAGCCGCGTGGCAGCTGACCACCTGCGTCGACGGATCGCCGACGGCACGCGCCCTGGCCACCGGGCGCCCCTCCCGCCACCACGGCCACCGAAGCATGGACGGGCGCCGCGTCCACTCCACCCTGGTGGTGCCGCTGTGCGCCCGCGGCAGCACGCTGGGCGTCGCCGAGTTCTGCCGGCACCACAGCCCCGTCCCCTACGACGACGAGGACCTGCTGCTCGCCCAGGAGATCGCCGCCCGGGCGGCCGTCGCCGTCGACAACGCGCGCCGCTACACGCACGCCCGCTCCACCGCGCTCACGCTGCAGCGCAGCCTCCTCCCACGCCACGCTCCCCAGCAGTCGGCCGTGGAGGTCGCCCACCGGTATCTGCCGGCCGGCGGCCGGGCCGGAGTGGGCGGCGACTGGTACGACGTCATCCCGCTGTCCGGGGCCCGGGTGGCCCTCGTGGTGGGCGACGTGGTCGGCCACGGCATCCACGCCGCCGCGACGATGGGCCGGCTGCGGACGGCCGTGCGCACCCTCGCCGACATCGACCTGCCGCCCGACGAGCTCCTCACCCACCTGGACGACGTGGTGCTGCGCCCCTCGGGCGATGCCTTCGACGACGTGGACGGCGACCCGGACGAACACGTCGGCGAGACGGGCGCCACCTGCCTGTACGCCGTCTACGATCCCGTCTCCCGCCGGTGCGCCCTGGCGCGCGCCGGGCATGTCCCGCCGGCCCTGACGAACCGGGACGGAACCGTCGAGCTGCTGGAGCTGCCGCCCGGGCCGCCGCTGGGTCTGGGCGGCCTGCCCTTCGAGGCCACGGAGGTGGAACTGCCCGAGGGCAGCCTGATCGCCCTGTTCACCGACGGCCTGATCGAGGCCCGCGACCACGACGTCGACGCCGGTCTCACCCGGCTGCGCGACGCCCTCGCCCGGCCGGAGGCCTCCTTGGAGGCGATCTGCGACTCCATCCTCGACACCATGCTGCCCGACCGTCCGGACGACGACGTCGCCCTCCTCCTCGCCCGCACCCACGCCCTCACCGCACGTCAGGTCGCCACCTGGGATCTGGACGCCGACCCGGCCGCCGTCGCCCGGGCCCGTTCGCACGTCTCGCGCCAGCTGGGCGAGTGGGGCCTGGAGGAGCTCGTCTTCACCGCCGAGCTGGTGGTCAGCGAACTGGCCACCAACGCGATCCGCTACGGCCGCCCCCCGGTCAGACTGCGCCTCATCCACGACCGCGGACTGCTGTGCGAGGTCTCCGACGGCAGCAACACCACGCCGCACCTTCGCCGTGCCCGCGTCTCCGACGAGGGCGGACGCGGTCTGCTGCTGGTCGCCCAGCTGGCGCAGCACTGGGGCACCCGCCACGCCCGTCGCGGCAAGACCGTCTGGGCCGAGCTGAACGAGTCGGCGGAGTTCCCGGCGTCGGCGTTCGCCGGCTGACGGCGACGGCCGGCGCGTGCGCCGGAGCAGACGGCCTCGCCACGCGGCCGGCGGCCCGTGTCTTGCCTGCCCGGTCCGCCGGGCGCACGCTGGTCGTATGAGTGCGCGGGACGGCCCCACGCTCATCACCTCCGTGCAGCGGGCCTTCCGGCTGCTGGAGGTGGTCAGCGAGCACGAGAACGGTGCGCCGGCGAAACAGCTGGCGCGGGAGTCGGGGCTGCCCCTGGCCACCGCCTACCACCTGCTGCGGACCCTGGTCCACGACGGCTACCTGCAAAAACTCCAGGACGGCGGGTTCATCCTCGGCGACAGACTGCGGACGCTGAACACCGCGGGCCACGGCCAGGCGCTGCTCAGCCGGGTCCGGCCGACGCTCGCCGCGCTGCGGGACGAGCTGACGACCGCCGCCTACCTCACGTTCTACGAGGACGGGGAGATCCGGGTCGCCGAGATCGTCGACGGGCCCCGGACGCCCCGCGTCGACCTGTGGGTCGGTTTCGAGGACGCGGGCCACGCCACCGCCCTCGGCAAGTCCGTGCTGCGGGAGATGGGCGACGACGCCCGCCGGGACTACCTCTCGCGCCACCACCTCGCCGACCTCACCCCGAAAACCATCACCAGTGCTCCGGAACTGCTCAGAAGGCTGGACGCCTCGCCCGTCGCCCCGGCCGTCACCGACCTCGAGGAGTACTCCCTCGGCACGGTCTGCGTCGCCGTCCCCGTCTACAGCGGCGACGTCATCGGCTCGCTCGGCGTGTCGCTGCCCGCCGACCGGCTGGCCCGGATCGAGCAGGTCCGCGACCGGCTGATCCCCACCGCCAACCGTGTGACCAGGACTCTTTCGCTGCGCGCCTGATCGTTCATTATCTGAAAAGCTGCGCCTTGTGAGCCACTGCGCCCCTCCCCTTTCCTAGAGGAAACGGACATGTGCGATGTGCCCCGGCGCACGGTGAGGAATGCATACCCAGCATGAGTCAGGCCCGGAACCATGGCGGCGACCCCAGCCCGACGCGGCTGTTCGGACATCGATGGGCAGGCCCGCTCCTGCCCGTTCTCATCGTGTGCGTCGTCGTACTCGTCGATTTCGTGGGCGGAGCGGGGATGACCTGGCTGCCCCTGCTGGCGGCCGGTCCCGCGCTGGCCGCCACCACGAACGGGCCGCGCGGTGTTCTCTGCGTCGGACTCCTGGCCGTCGTGGTCGGCGCGACGCTCGGCGCCCGGGACGGTGCGCCCGGCCCGGAGCTGGCGGCCGTGCTGGCCGCCCTGGCGGCGGTCACCCTGGCGAGCGCCCTCGCCGGCGCGCTGCGCTCACGCCGGGAACGGGTGCTCGCCGACGTCCGCTCCGTCGCCGAGGCCGCCCAGCACGCCCTGCTGAAGCCGGTGCCCGCCACCGTCGGGCCCTTCGAGGTCGCCGTCCGCTACAGCGCGGCCGCCGCGGAGGCGCGGATCGGCGGGGACCTCTACGCGCTGGTGCCCACCCCCTACGGCGTCCGGCTGATCGTCGGCGATGTGCGCGGCAAGGGGCTGCCCGCGGTCGGGACCGCCGCCCTCGTGGTCGGCGTCTTCCGCGAGGCGGCCTACGACGAGCCCGATCTCCTCGCCGTGGTCGACCGGATCGAGCGGAGCCTGGCCCGCAACCTCGGCGCGGACGACTTCGTCACCGCCGTCGTCGCCGGACACCCGCGGCCGGGCGAGCTGGAAGTGGTGAACTGCGGACACGCGCCGCCGCTGGTGGTGCGCGAGCCCGGGGACGTCGTGCCCGTCGAGAGCCCGCACCCGGCTCCGCCCCTCGGCCTGCGCGCCCTCACCGACCAGCGGCCCGAACTGCAGGTGCTGCCGTTCGCCGACGGGGACCAACTGCTGCTCTACACCGACGGTGTCATCGAGGCCCGCGACCGCCACCGGGAGTTCTACCCGCTCGCCGAAGGACTGTCCCGGCACCTCGGCGACGACCCCGCGCGCACGCTCGACTCGCTCCACGAGGAACTGCTGGCGCACGTCGGCGGACGACTGCACGACGACGCCGCGCTGCTGCTGATCCGCAAGCCGACGGCCGACGCGCCCGCCCTCGCCCAACCCGCCCTGGAGGAGCTGCCGTTGGGCGAGCAGGCCGCGTGATGCGCGGTGATCGGGGAGGCCCCTGTGATCCCCGGGACCGGTGTTGCACACTGTGCTCATGACACGCATGAGGAAGATCGCGGCCGCCCTGCTGGCCGCATCGGGCGCCCTGCTCGCGTTACCCCCCACCGCCTCTGCCGGACCCGACGGACCCACCGCCCCCGCCGTCCGTCCCGTCCGCTCCGCCGACGACGCCGTCTCCCGCAAGACCCTCGTCCGGGAGAACTTCGACCGTCTCCCGCTCGGCCCGGTCACCGCAGGCCACGGCTGGACCACCGACACGAAGGACGGCTACCTGAGCGTCGAACCCAGCCCTGCCGGCCGCGGCCGCGAACTGCGGCTGCACACGGAGGGCAACGGACGCGCCTTCCTCGTCCTGTCCGACCTGGCACCCGCCCGAAACAGCTTCTGGGCCCGGCTGCGGCTGCGCGTCGACGCGTTCCCGACCGCCCCCGCCTGGGCGCACTGGACCGTCGCCGAGGCGTCCGGCTCCGACGCCCCCACGCTGGTACGCCCGTTGGGCGGCCAGTACGTGCCCACCTCGCAGGCGAACTTCTGGGGTGTCGGCTCCGACCTCGGCCCCACCGGGGACTGGACCGCGTGGCGCACTTCCGCCCCGGCCACGGCCGGGACCTGGAGCTGCGTGGAGTTCCACCTCGACGCCTCCGACAACCGCGTCACCGTGTACCAGGACGGCGTGGAGCGCTCCGATCTGACCGTCTCCACGAAGGCGCACGGCGGCACCGCGGACGACTTCGTCTTCCCGCGCTTCGACACGCTCAAGCTGGGCTGGCAGCTGTACCAGGCCGGTCCGACGCCCACCTCGTACGACGTCCGCATGGACGACGTGGCGCTCAGCACCCGGCGTGTCGGCGGGTGCGACTCATGACCGGGGGCGGGTCGCCCGGAGTGCTGCCGGACACCGCCGCCTGACGGCACACCTCGGCGGGCGTCGATGCGACGCCCGCCGAGGTGTCCGCCGGTCCCGGGGGCCGGCGGCTCAGAACAGGAAGGTCAGGACAGGAAGCTCCCATAGGGGCCGCCCAGGATCTGGTTCTTCTGGCTCTGGCTGAAGTGGGTGTTCGGGTAGTCGTAGAAGGAAGCGGACATCGGCGTGCCGTCGGTCGAGGACGAATCGGGCAGACCGAACGCGTGCCCGAGTTCGTGGACCATCCCGCCGTACCAGCGGTTCATCGACTGTCCGCCGGTGCCCGCGGCGCCGTCGGCGTCGTGCCCGCTCAGGACGACCCAGCCGGGGCTCGCGCCCCCGCCGGCGCCTTCTCCCTCGGCGCTGATCTCGCCCACGTTCAGCCACCGGCTGTCGGGGTTGTTCAGGCCGAACTTCCTGGCGAGTTCGTTCTGCATGTTGGTGACGGCCCACCAGTAGCGGTCACCGCCGTTGGGCGTGTTCTCGTACCAGCTCCGCGGCTGGTCGCCGTTCACGACCTCCACCACGGTGGTGTTCAGCTTGAAGGTCTTGCCGAGCTCCTGCTGGTAGTAGCGCTGTGCCTCGCGCATCACCTTGGCGATGCCGTCGGGGTACCGCTGGTCGAACGGAACGTCGGAGGGCTTCAGCCAGTACACCCGGACGGTCTTCGTCGGCGGGGTCGTGCCGCCCCCGCCCCCGCCGCCGAAGCCGGGCAGCCGCCAGGTCCGGGCCGCGGCGCCGGTGCAGGGCAGCTGGACCAGGCCGGTGTTGGACGCCGATGAGTCGCCTGCGGGGGTGACGCACTTGCCGGAGGACGCCGACTGCAGGCCGAAGACGTCGGTCGTGCCGCCGACCGGGACGAGACGGAACTTCTGACTCGCACCGGTGCCGCAGGCCCGCTGGACGATCGTGGCGTTGTCGGCGCCGGACCCTCCGTTGACGTCCACGCACCGTCCGCCGGCCGACGTGCCGATGCCGTACTGGTCGGTGGTCCCGCCGACCGGGGTGAAGGTGAAGTTCTGGTTGGCCTCGCCGTGGCAGGTCCACTGGATGAGCTGGAGGCCGTCGGCGGTGGAACTGCCCGGCACGTCCAGGCAGTTGCCGCCGCTGCGGTTGACCGCGGTGGAGGTGAACGCCGTCGCGGCGTGGACGGGCGGGGCGATCGCGACGGCGCCCATGACCGCGCCGAACACCAAGGCGAGCACCGTCGCCCAGAACGGCAGGAACCGGGATCGGGTCATCCGGCTACTCCCCCGAGGGTGCGGGCAGGGTGGCGCCGAGGGCCACCGGCGTGCCGAAGTTCGGCGTGCCGTCGGCGTTCCAGGTGAACTTCTGTGCTCTGGTGCTCCTGTTCATGTCGCAACCGCCGCTCGTCGAGTTGTTGGCGTGGTAGACGATCCAGTCCTCCGTGCCGTCCGGCGACTTGAAGAAGCCGTTGTGCCCGGGGGCGTACACGCCGTTGGCGTTGGACCGCTGGAAGACCGGGTTCGGCGACTTGACCCATGAGGAGGAGTTGAGCGGGTCGCCGCCGTTGTAGGTGAGCATGCCCAGCTTGTAGTCGGGTGTGGAGCAGTGGCTGGCCGAGTAGACGATGAACGTCTTCCCGCCTCGCTGGAGGACCTCGGCGCCCTCGTTGACCGCGCCGCCCACCGTCTCCCAGCCGAGGGTGGGCGTGGAGAGCACGCGGCGGGTGCCGCTCGCCGTCCACGGGTTGGACAGGGGCCGGATGAACATGGGCTGTGAGCCGTTGTAGAAGGTGCCCAGCAGGTAGAGCTGGCCATTGAGCTGGAGGATGCCCGGGTCGAGCTCCCAGGTGTTGTCCTGGGTCGGGTCGAGCAGATCGGCCTTGAAGCTGTAGGGACCCATCGGATCCAGCCCGGCGCTCTCCAGTACGTGGATGCGCTGGGTGCCGAGGTCGTAGGGCTCTCGCCCGGCGGTGTAGTAGAAGTACCACCGCTTGCCGTTCGGGCCGTCGAGCAGATGGAACTCGGGCGCCCACATGGTGCCGGCGCCGTTGGGCCGGGTGAGGTTGAAGACCACCTGGTCGGAGGCGGAGGCGAGGCCGGCGAGGGTGCTCGCCTTGCGCATGGTGATCGTCGAGTTCCAGGTCGTGGTGGCGAGGTAGTAGAAACCGTTGTAGTACGTCAGCCAGGGGTCGGGCCCGTGCTGGGACAGCGGGTTGGTGAAGGTCTTGGTCCCCGTGCCGCCGCCGGAGAAGGCGGGCAGCCGCCACACCCGGCCGCTCGCCGCGGCACAGGGCAGCTGCACCAGGTCGGTGTTCGAAGCCGACGAACCGCCGCTCGGAGTCACGCACTTGCCCGAGCTCACGGAGACCAGGTTGAAGGTCTTGTCGGTTCCGCTCACCGCCACCGGCACGAGTCGCCACTGCTGATTGGTCCCGCCGTGGCAGGGCCACTGGATGATCGCCGCGTTGTCCGCCGTGGACGCCCCGTAGACGTCGACGCACTGGCCGGACTGCCCGGTGATCGTGTAGGTGTCGGCGGTACCGGAGACCAGGGTGTACCCGAAGCTCTGGTTGGCGCCCGCGGCGCAGGCGAAGGCCCGCAGCTGGGCCCCCGCGGTCGTCGAACCACCGGGCAGGTCGAGGCAGTTGCCGCCGTTCTGGTTGACCCCCGTCGAGGTGAACGCGACGGCGGCGGAGGCGGTGGGCGGCGCCACCAGGAAGGCGACCGCCGTGAGGAGTGCCGCGACGAGCGCGGACAGGCATCTGGAACGGGTCACGGTCCGTACACCTTTGCTTCGAGGAGACCGACGGAGTTGGCGCCGTTGCCGGTGAGCAGCACCCGTAGCCGTGTGGTGTTCACGGCCGTGAAGGAGACGGTGTCGTACTGGTTCTTGGCCAGCGGATAGCCGCTGGCACCGGGCACGTCGGCGTAGGCGCTGCCGTTCCAGTACTGGAGCTTCCAGGAGGCCGGCATGTCGATGCCGTCGTCGTCGTCGAAGAAGTACACGTCCGCCTTGTTGACGTTCTGCGCCGACGGCCAGGTCAGCTCGGCCCACTGCTGCCCGGTCTCCGGCCAGGTGCCCCAGCGCGGGTTCACCGTGTCGTTGGACGACGGAGGGTCGACGCCGTCGTTGATCGCGGCGACGCTCTCCCAGGGGGAGGTGTACGACGCGGTCGGCGTCGCGGACGTCGCCAGGTTGGCCGGTGGCTGGGGTGGCTGGACGCCGCCCCGGTTGTACGCCTTGACCTCGGTGAGACCGGTCTTGGCGCCGGAGGCGTGGGTGGCCAGGATCCGCACGCGCTGGGCGGTGACCGCCGGGAACTGCACCAGGTTGTAGTTGGCCCGTGGCGCTGCCGGACTCTTGGTCTGTCCCGGCACGTTCACCCAGGAACTGCCGTTGTAGTACTGGACGGCGTAGGCGGACGGCGCCCGGTAGGCCGCCGAGGCAGGGCGGCTGTCCTTGAAGTACAGGCGCATCTCGTTCAGGGTGCGGGCCGTCCCGAAGTTGAGTTCGTACCAGTCCTGGCTGTTGGGGGACCCGCCGGCGCCCCAGAAGGGCTCGTTGGTGGGATAGCCGTCCACCGCGCCGGAGACGTTGCTGCCGGAGCCGGTGTAGGAGGCGGTGGCCGTCGCCCCGGCGGCCAGGTTGGTCAGGTCGGCGGTGAGGTCGACGCCGGCCTTGGCGAGCATGTCGACCATGCGGGGGCTGTTCTGCACGACCTGCTGGGGGGCCTGCAGTCCGGGCACGGCGGTGTGGTGGGTGACCGTGCCGCTCGTGGTGACGTCGCCGGTGGCGGGGTCCCAGGTGAAGGGCACGAGTGAGTTGACGGTGGCGGCCCGGTTGCCGTTGACGTAGATCGAGTAACCCTCAGGGACGCCGGGATAGCGCACCACCCCGTCGGCCGGGTCGTCCCAGACGATCGACAGATCGGCGTTGCGGTAACGGAGGTTGTTGACGGTGAAGTGGCTCCAGCCGATGTTGATCGGCGAGACCTCCACCTTGGCGTCGTTGCGCGGCCGGAGCCCGGCGACGTCCTCGATCACCGTCCAGTTGCTGCTGCCCAGGATGTTGTGGTGGATCCACGAGCGGTAGTCGATGTTGCTGCCGTTCCAGTCGGCCCAGAACTCGTTGGCGTCGGGCCACTGGGTGTTGCCGCCCACGTACTGCGCCCAGGTGTTCCAGTAGAGGAGCTTCTTGTAGTCCGTGGCGGTCATCCACGAGTTGGGGTAGTTGCGCAGCACGGAGGAGTACAGACGGAACTGCACGGTGGAGTTGATCGTGGAGAAGTTGTTGGAGCCGGGGTTGCCCGCGTCGGCCGCGGCCTTCTTGTCGACCTGGTTGGCGGTGTAGAAGGGGAAGACCGGGTACTGCGCGGGGTCGTCGTAGAGGCGCAGGGCCTGCTTGTACGTCGCCGTGTTGGGGACGGCGCCGACCGAGAACGGGTAGTAGTTGTTGATCTCCTTCCAGGGGACCCACTCGTTGGTCGACTTCAACCGGTGCTCGAAGAGCTGCCGGTTGGGGTTCCACAGCACGTTGACGATGGCGTCCTTGATCTGCGTCGCGAGGGTGCGCATCTCGGCGGCCTTCGCGGTGTTGCCGGTCGCCTCGTAGGCCTGGGCGGCGGCGAGAGCGCCGCTGTACTGGTAGGCGGACTCGGCGCGGTCCATGTTTCCGGGCTTCCAGTGGAAGGAGACCGCGTCTGCGTCGTTGCCGGTCAGTGCGCCCCAGTCGTACTCGATCAGTTTGTTGTTGTCGTGGTCGTAGTAGGCGAGCTGGCCCTTGACGTCGCCCTCGGCGTAGCGGGCGAGGTTGCCGGCGATGGCCGGCTGCCCGCCGTGGATCTGGTAGCTCTTCCAGGCGGCCTCGGCGATGTACTGGGTGTAGCTGTTGGACCAGTTCTCCGGGTCGCCGGGGTTGTCGAGGAACCGGCCGCCCTTGGAGGTCTGCCCGACGCTGAGCCAGTCCCCGTAGGCGTAGGACGGGTCGCGCAGGTACTTGAGGTCGTCGATGTGCATGGGCTGGGTCAGCGCGATCGCGTTGTTGTACCCGAGGACGCCCTCGGTCGACGTCGGGAACTGGAACGTCTGCCCGGGGATGTCGGCGTCGAGGTTGTTGAAGCGCATCAGCCACCAGCGGTAGTAGACGTTCTTCTTGATCGCGGGCTCGGGCACGTCGATGTAGGGCACGTTCTTCGCCCACCACAGGTTGTACGCCCGGACGTGGGTGGCGAACGCGGTGGCGTCGCTGTAACCCGCGTAGGCGTTGTACTCGGTGAGCGAGGCGGGGATCTCGTCGGTGACGAAGCCCATCACGACCTTGGTGCTCACCGTCGCTCCGGCGGCGACGGTGACGGACCGGTTGAGGCCGCCGCCGGAGACGGTGAACCCGTCGCCGGTGAGCCGCGGCCGGAGGGTGGTGAGGTTGTTGTAGGCGTTCACCTGGCCGGTCAGCTCGCTGCCGCTGCCCGAGGTCGCGTAGGGGGACGTCGCCCGCAACTGCAGGGTGGTGGAGCTGCTGCCGTTGTTCTTGATCGACAGGTTGGTGACGGCGACGTTGTTCTCGGTGATGAACTTGGTCTGGGTGACCGCGATCGAGCCGTTGGTGTGCACGCTCTTCCAGTGACTCGGGACCTGCCGACGCTGGGAGACCTGTTCGGTGAAGGTGCCCGGGCTGATCGCGACGGTGTAGGCGTCGTTGTCGTTGACGCTCTCCCAGTAGGCGACATGGCCGCCGAACCCGAGGACCGCGGGGTTGTGGGTCTTCATGAAGAGCGCACGTCCCCGGCTCATCAGCCAGGGGCCGGCCGGGTCGTCGCCGGAGCGGGCGAGCAGCCGGTCCATCCAGAAGTCGGTGCCGGAACTCTCGGCGTCGTAGATGCTGCGCATCATGTCGCCCGGCGTGTAGCCGACGGGCGGTGCCGGGATCGCGGGCCCGCTGAAGACGGGGAACCCGATGGTCTGCGCGGCGGCGGCCGGGCTGACGGAGCAGACGGAACACAGGATGAGCACGAGGGCGACGAGGAGGCGCTTCATGGGCTCCCTCTCCGGTTGGCGGTCCACGGGGTGTCATGTGCCTGACATGCATGCGAGGAAACTCACCTAAAAGGTTTTCGCAACGTAGGAGCGGGCTGATGATGTGTCAAGGGAAAGCGTTTGAGCACACGTTCACCGGCCCGCCCGGCCCCGGGAGGGCGCGGCTCAGGACAGCGGCGCCGTCGACTCCCGGATGACCACCCGGCCGCGCACCGCCTCGATCCCCGAGCGCCGCGCCCCGCCGATCGCGACGAACAGGGCGTGCGCGGCCGCCCGTCCCACCTGTTCCAGGTTCATGTCGACGCTGGTCAGCGGCGGACGCGAAGAGGCGGTAAGGACCTGCCAGTTGTCGAAGCCCATGACCGCCACGTCCTCCGGCACCCGGTGGCCGCGCTCCCGCAGGACGTCCATGACGCCGCGGGCTATCTGGTCGCTGCCGCACAGCACGGCGTCGAGATCCGGATGCCGGTCCAGCAGCAGCGCGGTGGCCGCCCGCCCCCAGCCCTCCGACCAGGCGCCGAACCGCGGTTCCCCGACCGGGGTGAGGCCGGCGGCGGCCAGCGCGGCCCCGGCGCCCTCGGCCCGCTCGCGCGCCGCGCCGTACCCGGGGTCGCCGGTGATGTGCGCGATCCGGCTGCGCCCGCAGGCCAGCAGGTGCTCCACCGCGATCCGGCCGGCGTCGACGCTGTCCGGGACGATGGACAGATCCGCCGGATCGTCCGACGGGGCGTAGGCGTAGACCACCGGGACGGGCAGCTCGCGCCCCAGGGACGGCCGCGGGTCGGTCCGGCTGCCCACCACGATGAGGCCGTCGACGCGGCGTCCCAGCAGCGCCCGGACATGGTGCTGTTCGCGGATCGCGTCGCCACGCGCGTCGCACAGGAACACGGCGACCTCGCCCGCCCCGAACGCATCCTCCGCGCCCATCAGGATCGGGATGCTGAAACGTCCCTCGAGGTCGCTGGTGAGCAGACCCACGGTGCCCGACCGGCCCACGAGCAGTCCGCGGGCCAGCTGGTTCGGCCGGAAGGCCAGCCGCTCGGCGGCCTCGATCACCCGCTGCCGGGTCTCCGCCCGCACCTGGCTGCGGCCGTTGAGCGCCTTGGACGCGGTGGCGATGGACACGCCGGCCAACCGGGCGACGTCGCTGAGCGTGGCGGGGTGCGAACGAGAGGTGCCGGGGGCCGGTGTCATGGGATCTCCTGTCGCGCGGCGCGTGAGTAAACCGTACGCGAGTTGTTTCGGCCGGGGCCCGGCCCTGGTGATTTCCCTGTTTCGGCGGAGCTGCCGACATCGCTTGCTGCAGGGGGGATTGACGGGCTGTCAGCCGGGTCCTAGCTTTCTGAAAGCCTTTTCGGTTCCTTTCCGTTCGAAGAGCCCACACTAGGGGGATCGTCATGGGGAGCACGACCGGACCACGTGGACCCGTCCGCAGACTCGTCGTCGGCGGCGTCGCGTTCCTCGCCGCCGCGAGCCTGATCACCGCCTGCGGGTCGGGGGAGGGGGCCTCCGCCGGCGGATCCGGCCGGACGGCCGACGCCAAGGGCGTCGACGACGGCGCCACGCTGACGATGTGGACGCGGGCGGCCACCCGGCCGCAGAGCGAGGCCCTGGTCAAGGCCTACAACGCGAGCCACCGGAACAAGATCGAGCTGACCGTCGTCCCCACCGACGACTACCAGGCCAAGGTGGGTGCGGCGGCGGGCTCCCACGACCTCCCCGACCTCTTCGCCTCCGACGTGGTGTTCGTGCCGAACTACACCACGAGCCGGCTCTACGCCGACCTCACCGCACGCATCGACGCCCTGCCGTTCGCCGCGAGCCTGGCCCAGTCGCACATCAAGGCCGGCACGTACGAGGGCAAGAAGTACGTCGTCCCCCACACGCTGGACCTGTCGGTGCTGTTCTACAACAAGGACCTCTACCGCAAGGCCAAGCTCGACCCCGAGAAGCCGCCCGCCACCCTCGCCGAGTGGGACCGGCAGGCCCGGGCCGTCGACGCGCTGGGCAACGGGGTCGACGGCACCTTCTTCGGCGGCAACTGCGGCGGCTGCGGCGTCTTCACCTGGTGGCCGTCCATCTGGGCCGGGGGAGCGGAGGTGCTGAACAAGGAGGGCACCGGGGCGAACCTGGACTCCGCCACCGCGAAGAAGGTCTACGACACCTACCGAGGCTGGGTGAAGGACGACATCGTGGCCCCCGGCGCGCGCGACGAGACCGGCGCCACCTGGACCGGCGTCTTCCCCAAGGGCAAGGTCGGGATCATGCCCATGCCCTCGACCACGCTGGGCCTGATGCCCAAGAGCCTGGACCTCGGCGTCGCCCCCATCCCCGGACCCGACGGCGGCAGGTCGACCTTCGTCGGCGGCGACGCCGTCGGCGTCTCGGCCACCAGCAAGAAGGCCGACCAGGCCTGGAACTTCCTCGCCTGGTCACTGGGCGACGAGGCCCAGGTGAACGTGGTCGCCGCGCACAAGGACGTGGTCGCCCGCACCGACCTCGCCGGCAACAGGTACTCCGCCGCCGACCCCCGCCTGGTGGCCGTCAACCGACTCGTCGCGGACGGCCGCACCCCGTACGCCCTGAAGTTCGGACAGACCTTCAACGACCCCAACGGGCCGTGGCTGTCCCTGATGCGCGACGCGGTCTTCGGCGACGGGACGTCGCTCGAGAAGGACAACAAGGCCGTCACCGCCTCCCTGGCCGACTGACCCGGCACGACAGCACGACATCGCACGGCTCGGCACGACGCGGGCGCCCGGCACAGCACGACGCGAGCACACGACACGGACCGTGCTCCCGCACGCACCCTCCCCACCGCACACGGCAGAGGAGAGCCATGCAGGTCAAGGCGCCCGACCGGGCGACCGCCGAGCCCCCGCCCCCGACACGGCGCACCGCCCGCCGCCCCCGTCCCGCCGTCGTCCCGCGCCGGCACTCCCGAAGGCTCCAGGGCCTCGGGTACGCCGCCCCCACGGCCCTCTTCGTCACCGTCTTCTTCCTGCTGCCCCTGCTGCTGGTCGGGCAGATGTCCCTCCACGACTGGCCGCTGCTCGCCGGGGACCAGGGGGCCAACGCCCCCGAGAACTACACCGACGTCATGGACAGTCCGCTCTTCTGGCCCGCCGTCCGCTTCACCCTCCTCTACACGGCGGTCGTCACCGTCGTCCTCCTGGGCCTGGCACTGCTGCTCGCCCTGCTCGTCCAGGAGTCCCGCCCCTGCGCCGGCTTCTTCCGCACGGTCTACTTCCTCCCGGGAGCCGTCGGCCTGGCCTCGGCCTCGCTGCTCTTCTGGGGTCTGTACAGCCCCACGACCGGACCGCTCAGCGGCATCCTCGAACACCTGGGCCTCGTCGACGACCCGGTGTCCTTCCTCGGCACGCCGACCTCCGCCCTGCTCTCGACCGTCTTCCTCGTCGTCTGGAAGTTCGCCGGCTTCTACATGCTGATCCTCCTCGTCGGCCTCCAGCGCATCCCGCACGAGGTGTACGAGGCGGCGCGGATGGACGGCGCGCAGCGCGGCCAGATCTTCCGCTCCATCACCCTGCCGCTGCTGCGCCCTTCACTCGCCCTGTCCCTGCTGCTCTGCGTCACCGGATCGCTGCTGGCCTTCGACCAGTTCTTCGTCCTGACGAAGGGCGGGCCCGACAACAGCACCGTCACCGTCGTGCAGCTCATCTACCGCGAGGCGTTCCAGCGGCTGAACCTCGGCGCCGCGGCCGCCCTGTCGATCCTCGTCCTCGGGGCGCTGCTCCTGCTGAACGCCCTGCAGTTCCGCGGTCTGCGCCGCTCCGACGAGTCATGACCCCCGCACCCTGGAGAAGGGACACCCCGGTGCTCACCCGAGCCCTCGGCCGGACGCCCCACTACGTCGTCGCCGGCGGACTCGCCGTCGTCTTCCTCTTCCCGCTGCTGTGGAACGCATGGGCGTCGGTCAGGGCCCAGCCCGGCACCGCACAGGAGTCCGGCTACGGCCTCGGCAACTACCGCACGCTGCTCGACTACGACGCGGGACTGTGGCGCTACCTCGGCAACAGCACCCTCGTCTCCGTGCTCACCGTCGCCCTGACCCTCGGGGTCTCGCTGCTCGGCGGCTACGCCTTCGCACGCTTCGAGTTCCCCGGCAAGAACCTGCTGTTCCTGCTGACGCTGGCGATCCTCATGGTTCCCTACGCCACCCTGCTCATCCCGCTGTACGTGCTGCTCGGCAGGCTCCATCTGCAGAACTCGCTGCTCGGGCTGAGCCTGGTGCTGGCGATGTTCCAACTGCCGTTCGCCACCTTCATGATGAGGATCTCCTTCGAGGCGGTGCCGCGCGAACTGGAGGAGTCGGCCCTCGTCGACGGCTGCGGCACCGCGGGCGCACTGCGCAGGGTCCTGCTTCCGGCGGTGCGGCCCGGGCTGATCACCGTGGGCCTGTTCGCCTTCCTGGCGGCCTGGAACGACTTCATCGCACCGCTGATCCTCATCTCCGACAGCCGCAAGGCCCCGCTGCCGCTCGCCGTCGCGAACCTGCGGCAGCAGAGCATGGGCGCCGTCGACTACGGCGCCACCGAGGCCGGGGTGGTGGTCCTCGCCGTGCCCTGCCTGCTCCTCTTCCTGCTGCTGCAACGGCACTACGTGCGGGGGTTCATGTCGGGCGCTCTCAAGGGCTGAGGCGCCGCACGCACGACCGGGCCGCCGCGGGGACCCGAGCCCCCGGCCCGACGACCATCCGAACACCTTTGACGGGCAACCGAGAGGACGACCGAAGGCATGAACTGGTGAGGGAGAACACGACGCGGTCGGCCGTCGTGCCGGTGGCGCCGAGCCGGGGGCGGCTACGGCCGCTCGGTCTCGACGAGGTCACCGTCACCGGGGGCTTCTGGGCCCGGCGCCGACAGGTCAACGCGACCGCGACACTCGACCACTGCCATGACTGGATGGAACGCGTCGGCTGGACCGGCAACTTCCGCGCCGCGGTGGAAGGCCGGATCCAACGTGACCGGCGGGGCCGCGAGTTCGCCGACTCCGACGTCTACAAACTGATCGAGGCCATGGCCTGGGAGGCCGGTTCCGGCTCCGGCTCCGGCGCCGCACTCGACGCGCGGATCGCCGCACTCACCGACACCATCGCCCCTGCCCAGGAACCGGACGGCTACCTCGACACCGCCTTCGGCCGCCCCGGTCAGCAGCCCCGGTACAGCGACCTCGAGTGGGGCCACGAGCTGTACTGCCACGGGCATCTCATCCAGGCGGGCGTGGCCCAGATGCGGGCCCGCGGCGAGGGCGAACTGGCGAAGATCGCCCGGCGCGCGGCCGACCACGTGTGCGCCGCCTTCGGACCCGGCGGCATCGAACGCGTCTGCGGACATCCT
Organism: Streptomyces sp. NPDC020597; assembly: GCF_044335095.1. Taxonomy (NCBI): domain Bacteria; kingdom Bacillati; phylum Actinomycetota; class Actinomycetes; order Kitasatosporales; family Streptomycetaceae; genus Streptomyces; species Streptomyces sp. NPDC020597. Next base: position 283,602 of record NZ_JBIRUL010000005.1, read on the forward strand.
CAGATCGAGACGGCCCTGGTGGAACTGGCCCGGGCCACCGGCGAGCAGCGCTACCTCGACCAGGCCGCGCTCTTCGTCGACCGTCGCGGCCGACGCACCCTCGCCGAGCCCGAGTTCGGCCGCGGCTACTACCAGGACGACGTGCCGGTCCGCGAGGCCACGGTGCTGCACGGCCACGCCGTGCGCGCCCTCTATCTCGCCGCCGGCGCAGTCGACGTGGCGGTGGAGACCGATGACGACGCCCTGCTCGCCGCGGTCGTCCGGCAGTGGGAGGCCGCGGTCGCCCGGCGCACCTATCTGACGGGCGGCATGGGATCGCACCACCGGGACGAGTCCTTCGGCGACGACTTCGTACTGCCCCCCGACCGCGCCTACTCCGAGACCTGCGCGGCCGTGGCCTGCGTGATGCTCAGCTGGCGGCTGCTGCTCGCCACCGGCGAACCGCGCTACGCCGACCTCGCCGAGCGGACCCTGTTCAACGTGGTGGCGACCTCTCCGTCCGAGGACGGCCGGGCCTTCTTCTACGCCAACACGCTGCACCGACGCCGCCGCGGGACGGCGCCCGCCGCCGACGCGCAGAGCCCGCGAGCCGATTCGGGACTGCGCGCCCCCTGGTTCGCGGTGTCCTGCTGCCCGACCAACGTGGCACGGACGCTGGCCCTGCTGCCCGCCTACCTGGCGACGGCCGACGAAGACGGCGTACAACTGCACCAGTACGCCGACGCCGAGCTCGCCACGTCCCTCACCGGCGGCAGGGACGTCGCTCTGACGGTGTGCACCGACTACCCGTCCGGCGGCCGTGTGGCCGTACGGATCGACCGGTCGCCGGAGCACCCCTGGACCCTGTCGCTGCGCGTGCCGGCCTGGGCGACGGGCGCCGCCGCCCGACTGGTCGACCCGGACGGGGCGGTTCGTGCCGTCCGACCGGGCACGGCCGCGGTCACCCGGCGCTTCCGGCCCGGCGACGAGATACGGCTGGAGCTGCCCGTGACCCCGCGCTGGATCGCCCCCGACCCCCGCATCGACGCCGTGCGCGGCACCGCCGCCGTCCAGCGCGGTCCGCTCGTCTACTGCGCCGAGTCCGTCGACCTCCCGCCGGGCCACGAGGTCGACGCCGTCCGGGTGAACCCGTCCGTGCAGCCGCAGGACGGCCCGGCCGGCACCGTCGTGGCCTCCGGCGCACTGGTCCCGGCGCCGCACGCGCGAGCGGCAGAGCCCGCGAGGTCAGAGCCGTCCGGTGATTCCGCCGATGCCACCGCAGACGCGGACGCACACGCAGTCACGCATGCGGGCCCGGACGCGGATACCGGCGCGGACGGGCAGGCCGGGTCGGAGGACGCCGACACGCGGTGGCCGTACGCGTCGCTCGACGAGGCCGCCGTGCCGGTCGGCGAGCGCGCCGACATCGTCCTCGTGCCCTACCACTCCTGGGCGAACCGCGGCCCCTCGACGATGCGCGTGTGGCTGCCGACGACGCGACCGCCGACCGAACCCTCCGAGAGGTAGACGGGCGCCGGAAGGGCGCGGTCCCGCGCCCCGGAGGCGCTGGGCCCGGCCTGCGGCGGCGTCCCTTCCCGCCATGACGCCCCCACCGTCCGAACCGACCGCCCTCGCCCCCCACGACGGGAGTCCGACCATGTCCCAACCCCCTTCTCGCCGCGGTCTGCTGAGACTGGCCGCCGGGACCGCGGCCGCCGCGCCGCTGCTGAACGCGACGCCCGCGACGGCCCGTGCCGCCGCCGGGCCGGCCACGGCGACGACGGCGTCCCGAGCGTCCGTCCCCGCTGCGGCTCCCCCCGCGGCCGCCGCTCCCGTGCCGCCGACCTGGGCCGTCCAGCCCTTCGCCCTGGACCGGGTGACGCTCGGCGACGGCGTCTTCCGGCGCAAGCGGGACCTGATGCTCGGCTACGCCAGGTCCTACCCGGCCGACCGGATCCTCGCCGTCTTCCGGGCCAACGCGGGGCTCGACACGCGCGGCGCCCGGCCGCCGGGCGGCTGGGAGACGTCCGACGGCAACCTCCGCGGCCACTACGGCGGGCACTTCCTCACGCTCATTGCCCAGGCGTACGCCGACACCCGGGAAGCCGCCCTCAAGACCAAGCTCGACAACCTGGTGGCCGCGCTGGGCGAGTGCCAGCTGGCGCTGGCCGACCACGGCTCGCCGAAGCCGAGTCACCCCGGCTACCTGGCGGCCTACCCGGAGACCCAGTTCGTCCTGCTGGAGAGCTACACGACCTACCCCACCATCTGGGCGCCCTACTACACCTGCCACAAGATCATGCGCGGGCTGCTCGACGCGCACACCCTCGGTGGGAACGCGCAGGCGCTGACCATCGCCTCGAAGATGGGCGACTGGGTGCACAGCCGCCTCGGCCGCCTGCCGAAGGCGCAGTTGGAGCGCATGTGGTCGATCTACATCGCCGGTGAGTACGGCGGGATGAACGAGGTCATGGCGGACCTGTACGCGCTCACCGGCAGGGCGGAGCACCTGGCCGCCGCCCGCTGCTTCGACAACACCGTGCTCCTGGACGCCTGCGCCGGCGGCCGGGACGTCCTGGACGGCCGGCACGCCAACCAGCACATCCCCCAGTTCACCGGTTACGCCCGGCTCTTCGACCACACGGGCGAGCAGGAGTACGCGGACGCGGCACGCAACTTCTGGGGCATGGTCGTGGGCCCGCGCACCTACAGCCAGGGAGGCGCCGGCAAGGGCGAGATCTTCCGGGCGCGGGGCGCGATCGCGGCCACCCTCGGTGACGACAACGCCGAGACCTGCGCGACGTACAACATGCTCAAACTGAGCCGTCAGCTGTTCTTCCACGCGCCGGACGCCGCCTACATGGACTACTACGAGCGCGGCCTGACCAACCACATCCTGGCCTCCCGCCGGGACACGGGCAGTACGACCAGCCCGGAGGTCACCTACTTCGTCGGCATGAGTCCGGGGACGGCGCGTCAGTACGACAACACCGGTACCTGTTGCGGCGGCACCGGCATGGAGAACCACACCAAGTACCAGGACTCGGTGTACTTCCGCTCGGCGGCCGGCGACGCGCTGTACGTCAACCTCTACCTCGCCTCGACGCTGCGGTGGCCGGAGCGGGGGCTGGTCCTGGAGCAGACGAGCGCCTACCCGGCGGAGGGCGTGCGCACGCTGACCTTCCGCGAGGGCGGTGGCAGCCTCGACCTGAGGCTCCGGGTCCCCTCCTGGGCCACGGCGGGCTTCACCGTCGCCGTGAACGGAGTCGCGCAGCAGGTGTCGGCGGTCCCCGGGAGTTACCTCACGCTGCGCAGGGACTGGCGGCGCGGCGACCGGGTCACCGTCCTCGCGCCCTACCGTCTGCGCGTGGAGCGGGCGTCGGACGACCCGTCCGTGCAGTCACTCTTCCACGGGCCGGTGCTGCTGGTCGCGCGCAGCCAGGCGACGGACTTCCGGCAGTTCTCGTTCTACAAGGACTTCACCCTGCGCGGGGACCTGGCCGACGCCGTCCGTCCGGAGGGCCGTCCGCAGTACTTCACCACGCACGGTCTGACCCTGGCCCCGTTCCATGTCGCCGACGACGCCCGTTATCACGCCTACTTCAGGCGCGTGGAGCCGGTCGTCGTCTTCGGCGCGTCCGACTCGGGCGTGCCGAACCGCAGCCGGGGCGACGGGCTGACCTTCCTCGACGTCCTGTGGCAGCAGGCGCCCTTCGCGACCTCCGCCGCCTTTCTGACCGCGGTGCGCACCCTGGCCGACGCCTGGCAGGCCGAAGGACGTCTCACACGGGCCGAACGGGACCGCGTCGTCGCGGCCGCCACCGCCGCGAACCTGCGCCGCTGACGGCTCGGCGGCCCGCTCCCCGGGAGACGCACGTGCGGCCCCGAGGAGCGGACCGCCTCCGAGGCGCACCCGTCCGACGCCGCCCTCGCCCATGCCCACGGCTTCACGGAACGTGCACAACTGTCCTCGTGCGCTTTAGGTTTCAAGCGCTACGCTCTTCGGCATCCGAGCGGCCGGACCCCTCGCCGTGCCGCTCGCCTCCCCCCATGCTCAGGAGACTCGCGTGCGCGACGGCGACGTAGTGGTGATCGGCGGCGGCTATGCGGGCGTACGCCTCGCGAAACGGCTGGACGCGACGGCCCGGGTCACGCTGATCGACCGCAAGGACGTCTTCTTCCACCGTATCGCCTCCCTCCGCGCCGGCGTGCGCCCGGAGTGGTCGCTCACCCCGTTCATCCCGTACGACCGGCTGCTGCGCGACGGACGGACGGTCGTCGGCAAGGCGGTCCGCATCGACACCGCCGAACGGCAGGTCGTCCTGGCCACCGGCGAACGGCTGCCCTACGACGTGGTGGTGATCGCCACCGGCGCCGACTACCCCGAACCGGCCCGCTTCACGGGGACCACCGCCGAGGAGACCCTCAAGACGTTCGCCGGCCACCAGCGTGCCGTCGCCGCCGCCGAGCACGTCCTCGTGGTGGGCGGCGGCCCCTCCGGCGTCGAGCTCAGCGCCGAGATACGCCTGGCCCGGCCCGACGCCCGGGTCACTCTCGCGCACTCCGGGCCCGCGCTGCTGCACTCCACCGGCAGTGAGCGGGCCGGCCGCAAGGCGCAGGCCTGGCTCGAGTCGCACGACGTCGAGGTCCGGCTGGACTCGTTCATGTCCCGCGGAACCGACTTCGCCACCTACCGCGACGCGCACGGCGGCGTTCTCGAAGCCGACCTCTCCTTCTGGGCGACCGGCACCACCCCCAACACACTGTGGCTGCGCCTGGCCGGCCTCGGCGACTGGCTGAACCCGGCCGGGCACGTCAGGGTCGACCGCCGGCTCCGGGTCGAGGGAAGGCCGGACGTGTTCGCCGTCGGCGACGTCAACGACGCCACCGAGCTCAAGATCACCCCGGCCGCCCTCGCCCAGGCGGACCTCGCCGCCCACAACATCCGCGGCTACCTGCAGAGTCCCGGCCGGCACCGCAGGGAGCCCCGCCTCTACCGGCCGCTCCAGCGCACGCCGCTGATCGTGCCCTTCGGCCCGACCGACGGACTGACGTTGCTGCCCGTGCCGGGCGGCGAGAGCGCGGTGCTCGGCGGCCGCACCTCCGTGCTGGCCAAGGCGAAGACCCTCATGACCCCGTACATGCGCCGTCAGCTCGGCTACACCGCGACCTGACCGGCGTCCGCCCGAGCCGGGCCCGTACCGCCCTCGGCCCGGCCCGCTACGCCCCGCCGTCCGTGTCGCCCCGAGGCGGTCCGGGACGCCGGAGGAGGGGCAGGGCGTCCAGGTACTCCGGCGGGAGGTCGAACGCCCGGGTCAGGGCGGCGAGATGGGGCTGCAGGCTGTGGGTGAGGGCGTCGACGGCGGCCGGGAGTCCGTGCACGTCGCCCGGCTCGATGTGGCCGTCGGCGAGCAGCACGCCGGTGTGCGGGGAGAGGTGGGTGAGCAGGTACAGGGCGGTGACCTCGGTGAGGAGGCGGCGGGCCGGCTCGTGAGCGGTGCGGGCCAGGGTGGCCAGGAGGACGTCCGCGGCCTGCAGCCTGATGTGGCTCTGCGCCTTCTGCAACGCGGGAGCCGAGGCCGTGTTCCAGCGGGCCTGCGGATCGTGCTTCGGCCCGTGGCGCAGGGCCCGGTGTGCCTGGTCGTGGAAGACCTGCTCGGTGCGGGCGAGCAGGTTGCGCAGATGGCGGGGGTTGGTGAGGACGGGCGGCCCGGCGTCCGGGGTGGGCAGGGCCGGCGGGTGGTGGAGCAGTTCCGCGGCCGCTTTGGTGGTGATGAGGAGGTTGTCGCCCTCCGCTGTGATCGTCCCCTCGATGTACTCGGAGAAGCCGGCGAGGTGGTTGGCGGGGAGTAGCCCCTGCGCCCCGCAGCGCTCCCGCGCCTCGAGCGCGATGGTGCGCGCCTCCCAGGTGATCCAGGCCTTGGCGAGCGCGACGAGGCGTTCGAGGTGCGGGCGGTCCGCGGCGTCGTGGCTGCCCCATCGCGCGGTCAGCGAGCGGTGCAGAAGCGTCATCGCGTAGGTGGTCGCGACGCCCTCGAGCAGCCTGCTGTGGTGGGTGCGATGGGTGTTGACGGGCAGCCGCTGACCGGGCCGGGCTCCGCTCACATGCCGGTGGTCGCCGTAGCGGACGGCGATCGCGAGGGCCGCGCGGGAGGCTCCGACGGCGGCGGCGCTCATGCACAGCTTGCCGACGGTGACCCGGGCGATCGAGGTGAGGAAGCGTTTACGGCGGTTGCCGAGGCTGCTGGTGAGGACGTCGTCGGGGCCCAGACGACCGTGCTCGCCCTGGAGGAGGGCCCGGCGCGGCAGGGGGAGGTGGTCGAAGGAGGTGAGGCAGTGGTCGACGGGGGCGTTCGGGCGCAGCGGAAGGGGCGTGACCGTGATGTGGGGGAGCGGCCCGTCGTGGTCGGTGAGCGGGGTCAGGAAGAGGAACACCCCGTGGTCGCGGTCGTCGACGAGCAGGCGTGCGGCCACCACGGCGCTCTTGGGGCCGCCCAGCGTGCTGGTGTTGGGCATGAACTTGGCGGCGCCGGGGTGAGGGGTGTGCAGCAGGAACCCGCCCGTCGCGGGGTCGAGACGGGCGGTGGTCTCCAGCGCGAAGGCGTCGTTGCCGTGGTCGACCTCGGTGCACAGGAAGGTCCCGGTGCGGCGCAGCGCGGTGAACTGGGTCAGGTCCCTGGAGGGTTCGGGGTCGTGGTCGAGCAGGCTGCCGAGGAAGAGGTTGTAGTGGATGCTGGCGACGGTGGTGAGGCCGCCGCCGCCGTCCACGATGGCGGCCCACTCGTGCAGCCCCGTGAGGAGGGCCGGATCCGTCGCGAGCGACGCGGGGTCGGCCAGGGAGTCGTTGACCAGCCGCAGCCAGGCGTAGGACTGGGCGGCCCGCTCCTCGGGGGTGAGGCCGGGCCGGTGACGGAAGTCGTCCTGCGCGATGAGGCGGCGCCACGGGGCGTGGACGCGGTCCCGCTCGCCGTCCTGGTCGAACAGCAGCCGGGTCAGCTCGCGGACGGTCGCCGCGTCGTCCCGCTCCGGGCCGTCGGCCGTGTCCGCGAGGGGACGGGGACCGCTGCGGTGCGGCCCGGCGGGGCGCTCCGCGCCGTGGAATGCCAGAAGGGCCATGACCACTCCCCGTTGTCACGAATCCGCACACGTGTACGTCTGGTTGCGCCGTCCGCCAAAAGATACGGACCTACCGGTTTTCTCATCAAGTCGGAAACCGGCAATCCGACCGGCAGCAGATGGCCTGTTCTGTGCGGTGCTCGGGCCGCGCGAACGCGCGTGGGAGCGGCCGTCGCGAACTCAGCGCCGAGATCCGGCCGTTGCGGTGCCGGGGCCGCGGCGACCGGTCGCCGGTGCGGTGGTGGACAGGAGGCGGCGAGGTGGCACGAGTCAGACCTGTCGGTATATTTTCGAGCCGGATTCGCCGGAGCTACCTCGGAGGTGGGGCGTGGCGCTGCAGGAACGGGCCGTCCGGACGAGGCGGGCCGTCCTCGTCGCTGCCGCGGCGGTGTTCGCCGAGGTGGGGTACGAGGCTGCGACGATCGCGGAGATCCTCGCCCGGGCCGGCGTGACCAAGGGCGCGCTCTACTTCCACTTCTCCTCCAAGGAGGAGCTCGCACAGGCCGTACTGGCCGGCCAGCTGGAGACCGTCCCGGCCGTGCCCGCGCGGGAGTTGCTGCTGCAGCAGGGGCTGGACGAGGCCTTCGTCCTGGCCCATCTGCTGTCGGTGGGCGATCCGCTGGTCCAGGGGAGCATCAGACTGACCGTGGACCAGGGGGCGCCGACGGACGGGCTGGACCGGCGCGCGCCGATGCGCGGGTGGATCGCGCACAACGCGGACCTGCTGGGGCGGGCGAAGGAGCGCGGCGAACTGCTGCCGCACGTCGATGTGGCGGCCGCCGCGCGGATGTTCGTGGGCGCCTTCACCGGGGTCCAGGTGCTCTCCAAGATCATGACGGGGCATGCGGACCTGCCGGAGCGGGTCGCCGACCTTCAGCGGCACCTGCTCTCCGGGGTCGCGGTGCCCGCCGTGCTGTTGCAGCTGGACACGGCTGCCGACCGGGGCGCCCGGGTGTACGAGGAGGCCGTGAAGGCCAGTTGGCCGACGGGACAGCCCCGCGTCGCCGGATGACCGGTCCGGCCCCGTCCCGCCGGGTGCGCGCGGGTCGGCGGTTGAGGGTGGGGCGGCAGGGGGAGGTGACCGGGGCGAACGGTCGTCCGGGGGGCGGTTCCGCGTCCCCCGGACGAGAGGCGGGCCGCCGCTCCTCCCGACCGGTGCGCAGACCGACAGCGCAGGACCGACCCTGGGAGTTCGACGATGGATACGACAGCCTGCCCCTACGCCCTGGACGTGACCGGGCGTGACCTCGCGGGCGAGGCGGCGATGCTCCGGGCCCGAGGCCCCGCCGTGCAGGTGGAGCTGCCGGGGGGCGTGATCGCCTGGGCGGTGCTGCGGCAGCGCGAGGTGGAGCGGCTGCTGACCGATCCCCGGGTGTCGAAGGACGCACGCCGACACTGGCCGGAGCTGATCGAGGGGCGCATCACCGAGGAGTGGCCGCTGTACCCCTGGGTGATCAACGAGAACATGCTCTTCGCCTACGGGGACTCGCACACCCGGCTGCGCAGGCTGGTGGCCGGGGCGTTCACCGCGCGGCGTTCGGAGGCGATGCGGCCACGGGTGGCGCAGATCGCGGCCGAGCTCGTCGACGGGCTCGCGGCGAGCAGTGCGGGGGAGCCCGTGGACCTGCGGGCCTCGTTCGCGGAGCTGCTGCCGATGCGGGTCATCTGCGAACTGTTCGGGGTGGCCCAGGGCGAGGCCACCGACGCCCTGTGCGCGGCCCTGCACACGGTGTTCGGGACGACGATCAGCGGCCGGGAGATCGAGGCGGCTCGCATGGAGGCCTTCGTCCGGCTGTCGGACCTGGTGAAGGCCAAACGGGCCGAACCCGGCGACGACCTCACGTCCCTGCTGATCCAGGCACGTGACCGGGAGGACCGGCTCACCGAGGAGGAGCTGCTCGGCACCCTGTTCCTCATGATCGCCGGAGGGCAGGACACCACGGCCGCCCTGATCACCAACGCGGTCGGCGCGCTGCTGCGATGGCCCGAGCAGCTGGAGCACGTCCGGGCGGGCCGGGCGACCTGGCGGGAAGTGGCCGCCGAGACGATGCGGGTGCACACCCCCGGGGCCTACTCGCCGATGCGGTTCGCCGTCGAGGACATCGACCTGGACGGCGTGCTGATCCGCAAGGGCGAGGCCATCCTCGTCAACTTCGCGGCGGGCGGCCGGGATCCGCAGCGCTACGGGCCGCACGCCGAGCGGTTCGACGTACTGCGCGAGGGCCGCGACGGCCTCGGTTTCGGCCACGGGCCGCACCGCTGCCTCGGGGCGCCGTTGGCCGGAGTGGAGGCGGAGAGCGCCTTCGCCGCGCTCTTCGACCGCTTCCCCCGCATGGAACTCGCCTGCGCACCGGAGGAACTCCTGCCGCTGCCCAGCTTCCTGATGAACAGTTACCGGTCACTCCCGGTCCGACTCGGTCCGGTCCAGACCTGAACCGGACATAGTCCCTTCGTAGTCGACGGCCGAAGGCCAGGCGTGCGTTCCGGAGATACCGAGCGCGCGGTTTACTTCGGCATTGCTCCGATGGCATGCTCTCCCCGTTCCGCCGGACGCAGGACGCGGCCCCCCGCCGTCCGCGCAGCCTGGGGAGGAAGACCTGATGGTCAAGCAGGCACGGGCGGCCCGCACCCGCCAGGCCCTTGTCCGGGCGGCCGCCGAGGTGTTCGCCGCCGAGGGATACGCCGGGGCGTCCCTTCCGGCCATCAGCGAGCGTGCGGGGGTGAGCAACGGCGCGCTGCACTTCCACTTCGCCAGCAAGCACGACCTGGCGGCGGAGGTGGAGAGGGCGGCGGCGGACGGCGCCCAGCGCCTCGCGGAACGATGCCGCAGCCGGGCGGACACGCTGCTGCAGTCGCTCGTGCACACGGCCTGCGGACTGCTGCTGGCGGTGGTCGCCGACCCCGTGATCCGGGCCGGGTTCCGGCTGAGCGGTGATCCCTCGCGCAAGGGCGGATCGCGGCTGCTGCGCTGGTGGCAGGCATGGGTGCACGAACTCGTCGTCCAGGCGCAGCGTGAGGGGGAGCTCGCGAGGGACGTCCCGGCCGACGTCGCCACGACCGTGATCGTGGCCGCGACGGCGGGCTTCGAGGTGATGGGCGCGGCGGACCGCGACGTACTCTCGGTGGAGCGCGTGACACAGCTGTGGACCTTCGTCCTGCCCCGGCTGGCATCCTCGCCGGACCACGCCTCGACGTCGCCGCAGCCGCAGACACCGCTGGAACAGCCGGGCGACCAGGTGCACTGACCCGCGGCGCTGTTCGTCCCGTCGGCACCGGTCCCGGCGTGCAACTCCTCGATGCGCGCCGGGCGCACCCGGCTGCCGCCGCCCTCCTCTCCGGTGAGGCACGAGCCGGGCCTGCGCTAATATTCTTTACCGAGTGCTTACGTTTCGCCGGGCGTCGACGCGCCCGGCCGTGGAGCCGCGGCCGGCGGTCCGGTCACCGACGTGAGGGAGGGCGTGCCATGGGTCGAGTCATCCCCGTGCGCGTCGACAACGCCGCACGCGACCGCGTTCCCGATATCTGCGGTACCGGCCCGAGCGCGCCCCCGCAGCGCTGACGCGACTCCGCCCACCCGGCGGGAGCCCGCGCCACCGACGGCCGGTACAGCCCCCGAGCGCGACCCCGCTGCCGTCCGGCGTTTCCCGGGCGTCGGGCGGACCGCGTCCCGGCCCGCCCACCCGCAGCCCCGGGTCCGGCGTCGGGGCAGTGACCCCCTGCCCGCGGCGCCGGGCCGCCCTCCGGGCGCGGCGCCCGGAGCGACGACCCACCCCGTCCGCCACGTCCGTCTTCCCCACGGGCCGCCCGGGCGATCCGTCCTGCGCCCGCACGCCCGGGGCGACCCGCAGGCTCCGCGACAGCACAGACGCACACGACCGACCTCGACCGACGCGCCACCACCGATCCCGACCGACGGAGGACAGACGCCCGTGCACGACACCACCGCCCTGCTCATCGAACTCGGGGCGATCATCCTCGCCCTGGGCCTGCTGGGACGCCTGGCGGGCCGGGTGGGCTTCTCGCCCATACCCCTGTACCTGCTCGCCGGGCTCGCCTTCGGTCAGGGCGGCATGCTGCCCCTGGAAGCGAGCGAGGAGTTCATCGCGACGGGCGCCGAGATCGGGGTCATCCTCCTGCTGCTCCTGCTCGGCCTGGAGTACAGCGCCTCCGAACTCGTCACCAGCCTGAAGACCCAATACCCCTCCGGCGCGGTCGACTTCGTGCTCAATGCCGTGCCCGGCGCGGCCGCGGCCCTGCTGCTCGGCTGGGATCCGGTGGCCGCCGTGGCACTGGCCGGCGTCACCTGGATCTCCTCCTCCGGCGTGATCGCCAAGGTCCTCGGAGACCTGCGCCGGCTGGGCAACCGCGAAACCCCGGTCGTCCTCGGCATCCTGGTCATGGAGGACCTCTCCATGGCCGTCTACCTGCCGATCCTCACCGCCCTGCTGGCCGGCGTGAGCCTCGCGGGCGGCGCGCTCACCCTGCTCATCGCCCTGGGCGCCGTCGGGGCGGTCCTGTACGTGGCGCTGCGGCACGGGCGTCTGATCAGCCGCGCGGTCTCCTCCGACAGCGCCGAGATGCTGCTGCTGGTCGTCCTCGGCCTCACCCTTCTGGTCGCCGGCATCGCACAGCGGCTCCAGGTGTCCGCGGCGGTCGGCGCCTTCCTCGTCGGCATAGCCCTGTCCGGCGAGGTCGCCGAGGGCGCCAGCAGTCTCCTCACCCCGCTGCGGGACCTGTTCGCCGCGGTATTCTTCGTCTTCTTCGGACTGCACACCGACCCCGCGGCCATTCCGCCCGTCCTCTTTCCGGCGCTGGCCCTGGCCACCGTCACCTCCCTGACGAAGATCGCCACCGGTTACTGGGCTGCGCGCCGCGCCCGGATCTCGGTCAAGGGCCGATGGCGGGCCGGCGGGACCCTGGTCGCACGCGGCGAGTTCTCCATCGTCATCGCCGGTCTCGCGGTCGGCGTGGAACCGCGCATCGGACCGCTGGCTACCGCGTACGTGCTGATCCTGGTCGTCCTCGGGCCGCTCGCCGCCCGCTGGACCGAGCCCCTCGCCGGCCGTCTGACCGCCTCGCGCCAGGCGCCGGCGGTACCGGCGGGGGACCTGGTCGCCGTGGAACCCGCCGGGACCGCGGGAGGCGCGGAGGCCGTGCCCGCGAACCGTTGAGGAACGGCGTGCCGTGCGGCGCAGACACCCCCGGTCGGCGGCGCCCCGTCGCGACGGGGAGATAATCCTCGGGCGAGGACGTCCTAGCCGAACGGGGAGGCCATGACCGACCGCAACAGATCCGAGCCGTTCCTGGACGGCTTCCAGCGGATGCTCGCGGACGCCGCCGCCACCGGCCGCCGTCTGACCCGCGAGGAGATACGGTCCCGGCGGGCGCACGGGGCCCGGGCCGCCGAAGCCGGACACGACTGGCGGGGCGTCGTCCGGGCCCATCTCGCCGCCGGCCGGGAGGGCTGGCCGCGGGGGGCCGATCCGGCGGGCGTCCTCACCGTCCTCGAGCAGGCCCTCGACGCCTTCGCCGACGGCTACGAGAGCGCGCAGCGCCTCGTGATCCGCAAGGAGGAGGCCGCGCGCCGCGAGTTCATCGACGACCTGCTGCACGGGCGCGGGGACCCGGGCCAACTCGCCGCCCGCTCCGAGCGGTTCGGTCTGCGTCTGTCCCGCGCCCACGCGGTCGCGGTCGCCCAGGGGCCCGTCGAGTACGACGAGACGGACCCCGTGCCCCGCCGGGTGGCGGACGCGCTGTTCGGCCGCTTCGAGAACCGCAGCGTCCTGTTCACCACCAAGCACGGCCGGATGGTGTGCATCGCCCCCGGCGACCAGGACGAGGTCCTCACCCACTTCGCCAAGCAGGCCCACGCCGCGGTCCAGGGGCGGGTCCAGGTCGCCGTCGGCAGACCCAGGCCGGGCCCGATCGGTATCGGGCACAGCTACGAAGAGGCGCGCAACGCCCTGGACGTGGCCCGGCGCATGGCCCTCGACGAGCCGCTGCTGCGCGCCGCCGACCTGCTCGTCTTCCCCGTTCTCGCCCGGGACCGGCAGGCCCTGGTCGATCTGGTCCACAGCGTCCTCGGGCCGCTCGAAAGGGCCCGCGGCGGTGCGCGGCCGCTGCTCGCGACCCTGACGGCGTACTTCGACTCCGGCTGTGTGGCGGCGGCCGCCGCCCGGCAGCTCTCACTGAGCGTGCGCGCCCTCGCCTACCGGCTGGAACGCGTCCACCGGCTGACCGGCGCCGATCCCGCCGACCCCGGTCGCCGCTACACGCTGCAGACCGCGGTCATCGGCGCCCGCCTGCTCGACTGGCCTGCCGAACCGCTGCAGCCGAGCGACCTGACGGGCTGAGGCCCGGCACACGCAAGGCCGGCCGGCCCGAGGCCCCGCGCAAGGAAGGTCGGCCCGCTCACTCCCGCTCGAGGATCGCCGCGGCCGCGTCCACGCCCTCCCGGGTGCCGATCACGATCAGTGTGTCCCCGCCGGCCAGCCGGAACCGGGGCGTCGGCGACGGGACGGCCTCGGCGTGGCGCAGCACGGCCACGATCGAGACACCGGTCTCGGTCCGCATCCGCGTCTCCCCGAGCAGCCGGCCGTTCCAGTGCGACGTGGCCGTCAACTCGACGCGTTCCGCCACCAGGCCCAGCTCGCTGGTCGACAGCACGTTGGGGCTGTGGTGGGTCGGCGTCATCGCGTCGACGAGGGCGGCCGCCTCGCCGGAGGTCAGGCGCAGCGACAGCGCGCAGGCGTCCGGATCGTCCTCCCGGTAGGCGTTCAGCGTCCGGGCTCCGTCGCGATGCGCGACCACCGAGACACGGCGCTGCTCCCGTGTGGTCAGGTCATAGCGGACGCCGATGCCCGGCAACGGCGTACTGCTCAGGCGCGGAGTCCCCACGACTGCCCCCAGTCTTCGTCCAGGCGTGCTGCGAACGTTGCCGGTCCAGCCTAGGCCGTCTCGGACCGGGCGACCGAAGCCGGGCTCGGCGCCCCGGCGGCCGGGTGGGAGAATCCGTGTTCAGGTCCACGCCGTCGTGAGGGCCGGCGCTCCGCCGGCCGGCGTCCCTTCGGCACGGGGCCGGAAGGAGGCGTGGAACATGGTCGAGTGGGTGTCCCTCAGGCTGGGCGCCAGGCCCGTGCCCCAGCCCCTCGCGACCCCCTTGGTGTGGGCCACCGCGTGCGTCGGCGCGCTGACGCTGGTGACGGTGCACAACCTGCTGGTGGGCTCGGACCGCCCCGGTCCGGCCCTGGCCGCGCTGTCCCTGCTGGCAGGCCTGCTGGGTCTGTGCGCCCGCTTCACCGCGGCCCCGGGCACGGCCCTGCTGTGCTGGCTGACCCTCAACGGCTTCGCCGTTCCACCCGTCGGCACCCTCACCTGGACCGGCCCCCGGGACGCCTTCTGGCTCACCTGCCTGTGCGCCGCGACCCTCGTCGGCACGGCGGCCGCCCGGATCGGCCACGCCCGGGCCGCCTACCGTCGCGTCGACACCTCGGTCACGCCGGCCGGGGACCCGGAGGACGACCCGGACGTCCTCTGACCTGTTTCCTCAGCCCTCCGCACCGGTGGCGTCGTGGGCCGCTCCCACCGGCTTCGACTCCGGGGAGCCGCGTTGTCGCAGATAGATGGAGAGCACCGCCACCGAGCACGAGGTCCACCATGTGGCCCGCGACCTCGCTGCCTGGTCCCGGGCCCATGCCGCCGACCTGGCCGAGGCCGCTGCGTCGTCACGCGACCTCCTTCGAACGTGCCCGTCGTCTGCCGACCGCCGCCGAGTTGCCCGGGTCTTCGCCGCTCACACACGTCGTCGGGCCGGCCGGGAGGGGCGCGAGCGGTGTGTGTGGGGCAGCGGCCTGTGGGCACTCAGTGGTGCGGAACGACGCGCGCCGCACCTGGAGCGCCCTGCCGAACGGAGAACGCGATGACGGCGGAAGCTTGGGCGCCACGGGCGCCGGCCCGGGCCTTCACCCCACCGGGTGTGTACACCCCCCAGTACGACACCCGGTTGCTGACGCGCGCCCTTTCCCGCGAGGACATCGGCTCCGCCACGGAGGTGCTGGACCTGGGCACCGGCTCCGGGGCCCTCGCCGTCCAGGCCGCACGGCTGGGCGCCCGGGTGACGGCGGTCGACATCTCCCGGCTGGCCGTGCTGACCGCGCGGTTCAACGCGCTGCTCGCCGGGCAGCGGGTCCGCTGCCGCCGGGGCGACCTCACCGCGGCCGTGCCGGGGCGCTTGTACGACCTGGTCGTGAGCAATCCGCCCTACGTGCCGTCGCCCGCCGGGGCGCTGCCGCGCCGGGGCCTGGCGCGGGCCTGGGACGCGGGACGGGACGGGCGCGTGTTCATCGACCGGATCTGCGCCGAGGCGCCCGCCGTCCTGAATCCCGGCGGCGCCCTGCTGCTCGTGCACTCGAGCCTGTGCGGCACCGGGGCCACCCTGACGCGCCTGACGGAGAGCGGTCTTCGCGCCGCGGTCACCGACCGGGCCACCGTGCCGCACGGCCCGGTGCTGCGCTCCCGCCACCGGTGGCTCGTCCAGCAGGGCCTGCTGGCGGACGGCGAGAGGCGCGAGGAGCTGGTGGTGATCCGCGCCGAACGCGCGTGCCGCGCGTGACGCGCGGGACCGCCCGTGCCGCGCGGCGCGGCGCAGCCACCCGGCGGACATCCCCCGGGGCGGGCGCCGCCCCGATGCCACGCGGCGAGAAGCGCCGAGAAGCGCCGAGAACACCGAGAACACCGAGAACACCGAGAACACCGAGGAGGACATCACCCGTGACCGAGGACCCGACCCGCAGGCACCCCCGCCCCGACTTCCCCGACCAGGACCAGCCCCATCCGGGCTGGACCGGCCCCATGGACCCGCCGCCCGACCACGGCGAGGACTCCTACGAGGGCAGCGGACTGCTGAGTGACCGCAAGGCCGTGGTGACCGGCGGCGACTCCGGCATCGGCCGGGCCGTGGCGCTGGCGTTCGCCCGCGAGGGCGCCGACGTGCTCTTCACCCATCTGCCCGAGGAGACGAAGGACGCTGACGAGACCGCCGCTCTGATCGAGGGCGCCGGCCGCAGGTCCGTCGCCGTGCCCTGCGACATCCGCGAGGAGGAGCAGTGCCGGCGCCTGGTCGACAGGGCCGTGGACGAGTTCGGCCGCATCGACGTCCTCGTCAACAACGCCGCCTACCAGATGGCGCAGCCGGACGGCATCAAGGCCATCTCCACCGAGCAGTTCGACCGTGTCGTCCGGACGAACCTGTACGGCATGTTCTGGCTCTCCAAGATGGCGCTGCCGCACATGCCGGCCGGCGGCTCGATCATCAACTCCACGTCGGTGCAGGCGTACAAGCCGAGCCCGCACCTGCTGGACTACGCGATGACCAAGGGGGCCGTCGTGACGTTCACGCAGGGGCTCGCGCAGATGGTGGCCGGTGACGGCATCCGCGTCAACGCCGTGGCCCCGGGACCGGTCTGGACGCCGCTGATCCCGGCGACGATGCCGGACACGTCCGAGTTCGGCAAGCAGTCGCCCCTCGGCCGTCCCGCCCAGCCGGCAGAGATGGCGCCCGCCTATGTCTTCCTCGCCTCGCAGCGGGCGAGTTTCATCACGGCGGAGATCCTCAACGCCACCGGCGGCACCCCGCTGCCGTGACGCGAGCGAGGGCGTGGGGACGGCCCGACCGCGGGTGCCGACGGGGCAGGGTGCCGAGGGCGGATGTGTCGAGGGCGGAGGCGGCCGCCGTCGCAGCCAGGCCAGGCAGATGATCACGATGCACAGGGGAACGCCAGGCCGCCCAGGGCGCGTCGACACGAACGAGCCCGCGGACGTCAGCGTTTCGTCATGTGTCGAAAGCCCCGTTGCCCGGTCGCACCGGCCTACGGTCGGCACATGTCACGGTCGCCCGCTCCGCCGTCCCCGCCGTCCCACTCCCCCCGCCTGCCGTCCTCACCCCGGTTCTGGCGCAGTCCGCTGCGCGGCCCGTGGTTCACCTCCGTCCTCGGCGTCGTGCTGCTCGGCGGGATCACCGTGCTGTTCGTGACGGGGCTGCTGTCGTACGCCGCGTACAACCCGGATCTCTCGCCGGTGAACGACAAGACCCCGGACAAGGGGCTGCTCGGCTTCTACCTCTTCGCGTGGCCGACTGATCCGCCGTGGCTCTACCGGCTCACCCAGGGCGTCCACGTCACGCTCGGGATCACCCTGATCCCCGTCCTGCTGGCGAAGCTGTGGTCGGTGATCCCCCGGCTGTTCGCGCTGCCGCCCGCGCGGTCGCTCACCCACGCGCTGGAACGCCTGTCGCTGCTCCTGCTGGTCGGCGGCGCGCTGTTCGAGTTCGTCACCGGCGTGCTCAACGTCCAGCTGGACTACGTCTTCCCGGGCTCGTTCTACCCGTTGCACTTCTACGGCGCGTGGGTCTTCTTCGCCGCGTTCGCCACGCACGCGGTGCTGCGCACTCCGGCCGCCGTACGCAATCTGCGGCGGCTGCGGCACGAGCCGGAACCTCCCGCTGACGGGACCGGACCCGGAACGGAGGTCTCCCTGACCGCGCCGTCTCCCGCACGGCCCACGGTGACGCGGCGGGGCGCGCTGTGGCTGGTCGGAGGCGGTTGCCTGCTGCTGTTCGGCACGACGGCGGGGCGCAGCTTCGACGGGCTCGCCCGGCGGTCGGCCCTCCTCGCGCCGCACGGGGGCGCGGAACCGGGCAGCGGCCCGAGTGGATTCCAGATCAACAAGACGGCCGCGTCCCGGGGGATCGTCGCGGCCGAGACGAGCGCGGACGCATGGCGGCTGACCGTCGCCGGGCCCGCCGGAACCGTCCGGCTGAGCCGGGCCGAGCTGCTCGACCTCCCCCTGCACAGTGCGGCACTGCCCATCGCGTGCGTGGAGGGCTGGTCCACCTCCGACCAGTGGTGGCGGGGCGTCCGGCTGCGCGATCTCGCCGCCCTGGTCGGCCACGAAGCGGACGCGGCGCCCGACGTCCTCGTGGAGTCGCTCCAGCGGAGCGGGTCCTTCCGCCGGGCGGCGCTGCGTGCGAACCAGGTGCGCGATCCACGATCCCTGCTGGCCCTCGACGTCAACGGCGAACCGCTGACCCCCGACCACGGCTTCCCGGCCAGGATCATCGTGCCCGCCGCGCCCGGCGTGCTGAACACCAAGTGGGTCGCCCGGCTGACGTTCGGCGAGCTGTGACGACACCAGGGGACACGAGCTGTGGGGCGAGCGACGAGCACCCCGGTGAGGAGACGACCGTGAGGCGACCCGCGATGCGGCGCGACACCATGGCGGACGGCCGCCCGCCCCGGGCGAGGACGACCCGGGCGAGGACGACCCGGCTCCTGCCCGGTGCGAACGACGGCCCGTTCACCCTGCTGCTCCTGGCCTGCTCGTTCGCGCTTGCCGGCTATGCGGGCGTGCGGCTGCTGGCGGACGACTGGTTCGCGGTGGCCCTGTGGTTCGTGGGCGCGGCGATCGTCCACGACTTGGTGCTGCTGCCCTTGTACGCGTCGGCCGACCGCGCGGTCGTGAGGTCGCTCGAGGCGGCCGGTCACCGCGCGTGGACCCTGTACCTGCGGGTACCGGCCGCCCTGTCCGGGCTGCTCCTGCTCGTGTGGTTTCCGCTGATCAGCGGACGCGTGGACGAGCGTTACCGGTCGGCGACCGGGATGTCCGCGGACGGATTCCTCGCCCGCTGGCTGCTGATCACCGCGGTGCTCTTCGGCGGCTCGGCACTGCTGCTCGCGCTGCGCCGACGGTCAGGGCTTCGCAGGGCGACGAAGCAACGGCCGCCCTTCGACCACTGATCGGCGGCCCGCCGGCCCGGTGTGCCGGTGTGCCGGTGTGCCGGTGTGCCGCAGTAGTGCCCGAGTCCCGAGCCGGGCCCAGGGAACGGTGCGCCGACGCCGCCGCGAACGTCGACGAGGCGCACGCTGACCCGTTCGTCGACGTCCACGGGGGCCCTCTCGGCGATCAGCAGGCCGCCGGGGACCAGGGCTCGCGCCAGCCTTTCGAGCAGCGCGCCCGCTCACCGCCGATGCCGAGATCGCCGTCGACGAGCAGGGCGGTGCCCCAACGGCCCTCCCCCCGGCGGTCGCGGCGCTCAGCCGCGTGGCAGGCGGCGCCGAAGCCACGGCGCGGCTCGTGGACGACGACCGCGCCGAGTCGCCGGGCGAGGTCCGCCGAGCCGTCGGTGGAACGAATGTGAATCGGGCATTCCGGACTCCGGCTCCTTACGAAACAGGGACATCGACGAGGGACCGGGGCCCGGGGACGACGCGGGGCGGCCCGCGGTGCGAGGCTGGCCGTATGGAACATCAGCAGTACGGGCAACCCGCGGACGGCCCCGCGGACCGAGGGACCGGGGTCGCCCGCGCCCGGATCCTCGTCGTCGACGACGATCCCACCGTCGCCGAGGTCGTCGCGGGCTACCTCGACCGCGCCGGATACCTGGTGGACCGGGCGGGCGACGGGCCCGCCGCCCTCGCCGGAGCCGCCGCCCACTGGCCCGACCTGGTGGTTCTCGATCTGATGCTGCCCGGCATGGACGGCCTCGAGGTGTGCCGGCGGCTGCGCGGCCGAGGCCCCGTCCCGGTCATCATGCTCACCGCCCGCGGCGACGAGGACGACCGCGTCCTCGGCCTGGAGGTCGGCGCGGACGACTACGTCACCAAGCCGTTCAGTCCCCGCGAACTGGTGCTCAGGGTGGAGTCCGTACTGCGCCGCACCCGGCCCGCAGCAGACGGGCGGGCCCTCGGCGCGGCCGGACTCAGCGTGGACCCGGCGGCCCGCCGCGCCGCCCGCAACGGCGCCGAACTGGCCCTGACCCTCCGTGAGTTCGACCTCCTCACGTTCTTCCTCCGGCATCCCGGACGGGCGTTCAGCCGCGAGGACCTGATGCGGGAGGTGTGGGGCTGGGACTTCGGCGACCTGTCGACCGTCACGGTGCACGTCCGGCGGCTGCGCAACAAGGTCGAGGAAGATCCCGCCCGGCCCCGCCTGATCCAGACGGTGTGGGGCGTCGGCTACCGTTTCGACCCGGCCGTCCCGGCCGGCCAGGGCGAGGAGTGACCGTGCGCGACACCCTGCTCATCGCCCTGTACGCCCTCCTCGGCGCCGGCGCGGCCGGACTGCTCGGCGCGGGGACGCTGTGGCTGCTGCGCCGTCGCTCGCTGACCAGCTCGCTCACCGTGGTGGCGGCCGTCGCCGTGACCGCCATGCTCGCGGGCACCCTCGCCGTGGCGCAGGCGATGTTCCTGTCCCCGCACGACCTGAGTGTGGTCACCACGGTGGTCGCCATGGCGGCCGTGGTCTCTCTGGTCACCGCGCTGGCCCTCGGCCGCTGGGTGGTCGCCCGCAGCCGCGAACTCGCCCTCGCCGCACGCTCCTTCGGCGACGGCGGCGACTTCACCGCACCCGACGGACCGGCCACCGCGGAACTCGCCGCGCTCAGTCGCGAACTGGAGGCCACCAGCGCGAAACTCGCCGAGTCCCGGGAGCGGGAGCGTGCGCTGGAGTCGTCCCGGCGTGAACTCGTCGCCTGGATCTCGCACGACCTGCGCACCCCCCTCGCGGGCCTGCGCGCGATGTCCGAGGCGCTCGAGGACGGCGTCGCCACCGACCCCGCCCGCTATCTGCGCCAGATCCGCACCGAGGTCGAACGACTCAACGGCATGGTCGGCGACCTCTTCGAGCTGTCCCGCATCCACGCCGGAGCCCTCGCCCTGTCCCCAGCCCGGATGTCCGTCTACGACCTGGTCGGCGACGCCCTCGCCGGGGCGTACCCGCTGGCCCACGAGCACGGCGTGCGCCTGGTCGGGGACCGGGTGGAGCCCCTGCCGGTCGAGGTGGACGGCAGAGAGATGAGCCGGGTCCTCGGCAACCTGCTGGTCAACGCGATCCGCCGGACGCCCGCCGACGGCACCGTCATGGTGAGCGCCGAACGCTCGCCCGACGGCGTGGTGCTGTCCGTCTCGGACAGCTGCGGCGGCATCCCCGAGGAGGACCTGCCGCGCGTCTTCGACACCGGCTGGCGCGGCACCCACGCCCGGACGCCGCCGGCGGGCGCCGGACTGGGCCTGGCGATCGTCCGCGGCATCGTGGAGGCCCACCGGGGCCGGGCCACCGTGCGCAACATCCCCGGCGGCTGCCGTTTCGAGGTGGTGCTGCCCGCGGCAGCTTCATGACGCGGGCAGCACCACCGGCCCTGTGCGGTCCTACGCGCGGCGCACACCCGCCGACGCGAACTCCCGCATGTCTTCCGTGAAACCGACCTGCGGCTTCCAGCCCACCTCCGCCCGCAGCCGGGACGAGCCGGCCGTGACGTGCCGGACGTCCCCCGGCCGGTACTCGCCGGTCACGACCGGCCCCGGTCCGCCGTGAGCCGGGGCCGGTGCCGCCGCCGTCCCGTCCAGAGCACGGGCCACGGGCAATTCGTGGCGCACGTCCGCGGCGGGGTCGGCCCGTACGTCGAGCACGACGGGTTCGTGACCGCGCGCCCGAAGCGCCTCGACCACATGGGCCCCGACGAACCCGGCACCGCCGCTGACCACTGCACGCATGACGTCACGTTAGACCGGCACACCCCTGGTGACCCGGTCCGCGCCCCACCACGTCATGACTCCGTAAGAGTCAGCCGGGGGCCGCCCCGCCGCACGGCGCACACCCCTCGTCCGGGAGCAGACACGCGGTGAGCGCCGCGATGTCGTCCTGCAGCCGGTCGTGGCTGTGGGCCAGCAGGTCGGTGTGCAGCCGGCGGAGCAGTTCGTCGGGCGCCAGGACTCCCCAGGAGCGCAGTCGCCGGTGCAGTGGGTAGAACGCGCCGCCGGGATCGCGGGTCTCGGTGACGCCGTCCGTGTACAGCAGGAGTTGGTCACCGGGCCGGAAGGCGTAGTCCTCGACGTGATACGGGTCGCCGACGAGCATGCCGAGGTTGAGCGGCGGGGCCGACGGCCCCCGGTTGAGCTCGCGGACCCCGTCCGGCCCGATGAGCAACGGGGGCGGGTGACCGCAGTTGACGACCCGGACGACGTGGTCGTCGGCGCGGACCTCGGCGAAGACGGCGGTGACGAAACGCTCACCCGGGTCGGGCCCGCCGGTCAGCGTCGCCCTGCGGCTCATGCTGGTCTCCATGCGGCCCGCCAGGGCCGGGAGACCGGACTCGTCGTACGCCGCCTCACGGAACGCGCCCAGCAGGGCGGCCGCGGTCTCCACCGCGAGCAGACCTTTGCCGCGCACGTCACCGATGAGGAGCCGCACCCCGAACGGCGTCGGCACGGCCTCGTACAGGTCGCCGCCGATGCGCGCCTCGGCCGCGGCGGCGAGGTAGAGGCTCTCCAGACGAAGGCTGCCGATCCGGTGGGGGACCGGCCTGAGCAGGACGCGCTGCGCGATGTCGGCCACGAAACGCACGTCGGCGAGCGTGCGTTCACGACGCATCCGGTGGGCCGCCAGGATTGCGCCCAGGGCGCCCACCAGGGCGGTGCAGACGTACGAGGCCACGTAGTGGCG
The DNA here is from genome assembly GCF_044335095.1 of Streptomyces sp. NPDC020597. Taxonomy (NCBI): domain Bacteria; kingdom Bacillati; phylum Actinomycetota; class Actinomycetes; order Kitasatosporales; family Streptomycetaceae; genus Streptomyces; species Streptomyces sp. NPDC020597. The sequence goes on from NZ_JBIRUL010000005.1 coordinate 306,192, forward strand.
GTCCCACAGTTGACCGACGGACCGCCCCGCGCAGCACGGGGTGCCGGCCAGCACGCCTTCGAGGAGGACGGCGAACACCGTCGCACCGGCGACCACGTACGGACCGTGGGCGAACGCCGTCAGCAGCGGCACGGCGATCAGCGCGAAACTCACCGGCCACTGCGCGGGCGTCACCGGCTCGATCAGCAAAAGGACGACCACGTACAGCAGCGCCAGTCTGCGCACCCACGCCGGAGGCGCGGGCGGTCGGTTCCGCGCCGTCACGGCGGTGCCCGGCCGCCGGTCCGGGGCCGCCTGCCTCACCGCTCGCTCCTGCGCGCCACCCCGTGGGCGTGGCGTGCAGGCGGGCGGCACGTCGCGAGGTCGGGGTTGCACGGCCTTCGCACGGCGGACTCCTGTCACACGGCCCGGGCAAGAGGTCCAGCCTGCTGTGCGCAGCCGCGGCACACCGGCGATTGCTCCGCCCGGCGGCATGTTCGCCGCCGCACACCCACTCCGCCGCCGCCCCCGTCTCGGCGGATCGAGCGGAGGTGAGCCGGACGCGTCAGACGGTCGCCGGCTGCTTCTCCTCCGCGGTGGCGGCTTCCGCGGCGGCGGGGACGGACTCCGTCGAGTAGAAGACGGACTTGCCCTGCTTGCTGCGACGGACCTGCCCCTTGGCCACCAGGGCCTCCAGCGTGCTGCGCACCACCGTGATCTTGACGCCGCGCTCCGGGTGGGAGCCGGTCAGCGCGTCGGTGACTTCGAGGGCCGAGCGGGGCTCACCCTCGCGGGTCAGGTGACCGACGACGAGATCACGCAGCGTCGGACCGTCGCCGGCCTTGGACGCAGGCTTGGCGGCGGGCGCCTTCTTGGCCGCCGGTGCCTTCTTCGCCGCCGGCGCCGGCTTCGTGGCCGCCGGGGCCTTGGACGCCGGCGCGGGCTTCGAGGACGAGGCGGCCTTCGACGCGGGCTTCGCCGAGGCGCCGGTCTTCACCGAGGAGTCGGCCTTCGAGGTCTCGGCCTTCGGGGTCTCGGCCTTCGGGGTCCCGGCCTTGGGGGAGGACGTCGCCTTCCTGGCGCGCGCCTTCTTCTTCGGCTCGACGCCCTGCGCGGCGGCGGGCGCGGCCTGACGGGGAACGGAAGCAGTGGGTGCGGCGGCGGAAGCCGCCTCGCCCGCCTGCTCGGCCCCGCCGAGCGCCTGCTGCATGTTGAGCAGCAGAGCGTGGTCGTGACGCAGTGACTCCAACTTCTCCTGGAGCGCGGTCACTTCGCTGCCGAGACGCTCCTGCTCCTCGGTGTTGTGCTTCAGGTCCTCGGCCAACCGGGCGGCGTACAGCGGCCTGAGGCTGGTCGTTTCGTCATGGGTGTCGGCCACGAGGGCCCTCCTTGGAGTGATGTGCCGTGGTTTTGCCGAATAGTACTCACCGCACTCATGACCGCGTCGCACATGCGCACAATCTCCCGCGACCCGGTGACCCGCGACCCGAGGTCCGCACCCCGCGCCCCCGCCGCCCGCAGCCGCGGAAGCCCGGTGACCCCTCACTGCCACGCGGGCAGTTGCTGCTCGGTCCAGATGACCTTGCCTTCGGGGGTGTAGCGCGTGCCCCAGCGGTCGGCGAACTGGGCCACGAGGAAGAGTCCGCGGCCGCCCTCGTCCATGCCGGCGGCGCGGCGCAGATGCGGTGAGACGCTGCTCCCGTCGGACACTTCGCAGATCAGGCTGCGGTCACGGATCACGCGCACGGTGATGGGGCCGGTCGCGTACCGGATGGCGTTGGTGACCAGTTCGCTGAGGATCAGTTCCATGGTGAACGCCTGCTCCTCCAGTCCCCAGTCGTGCAGCAGGCCGCTGACGCAGGCCCGCACACCGGAGACGGCCGCGGGATCGGACTCCACCTGCCAGACCGCGGTCCGGTCACCGTCGAGCAGTCGGGTGCGGGCGACGAGCAGGGCGACGTCGTCGCGCGGGGCGGTGGGCAGCAGGGCGTCCATCACCGCCTGGCACATCTGTTCAGGTGTACGTCCGGGGTGTGCGACGACTCCGCGCAGCCGTTCGATCCCCTCGTCGATGTCCCGCTGCCGTTCCTCGAGCAGACCGTCGGTGTACAGCACGATGCTGCTGCCCGGCGGCAGTCGGATCTCGGTCTTCTCGTAGGGCAGCCCGCCCAGTCCCAGCGGCGGTCCGGCCGGCACCCCGGCCGGCCGGGCCCGGCCGTCGGGGTGGACGAGGAGCGGCTCGAGGTGGCCGGCCCGCGCCATGGAGCACCGGCCGGACACCGGGTCGTAGACCGCGTACAGGCAGGTGGCGCCGGTCAGGGTCGGGGTCTCGCCGTTCTCGTCGTCCCGGTCCTGGTCGATGCGGGTGACGAGTTCGTCCAGATGCCAGAGCAGTTCGTCGGGAGGCAGATCGAGCGTCGAGAAGTTGTGGACGGCGGTGCGCAGTTGCCCCATGGTGGCGGCGGCGTGCAGGCCGTGCCCGACGACGTCGCCCACCACGATGGCGACCCGCGCCCCGGGCAGCGGGATGAGGTCGAACCAGTCACCGCCGACGCCGCCGCCGAGGCCCGCCTCGGCCGGCAGATAGCGGTGCGCCACCTCGACGGCGCTCTGCTCGGGGAGCGCGTGCGGGAGCAGGGTCCGCTGCAGGGCGACGGCCGTGGCGTGCTCACGGGTGAAGCGGCGGGCGTTGTCGATGCTCACCGCCGCACGGGCCACGAGTTCCTCCGCGACCGAGAGGTCCTCCTCGTCGAACGGCGTGGGTTCCCGCGACCTCCAGAAGGTCGCCACCCCGAGGATGACTCCGCGTGCCCGCAGCGGTGCCGCGATCATCGAGTGGATGCCGGAGGCCACCAGCGCGCGGGCGCGGTCGGGGGCCTGCACCTGCCAGCCGGAGAACGCCGCCATGTCGGCCTCCAGCACCATCCGCCCCGAACCGAAGCCGGTGGCCTGCGGCGTCGAGGGGTCGAAGTGGATGAGCCGGCCGGTCGGATACAGCGGTGTGCCCGTGCGGACGCCGTGCAGCGCGACCCGGCGCAGCTCCGCGATGTTCGCCAGGTTCGGCTCCTCACCGCGCAGCACGGCGTCGGCCAGGTCGACGGTGACGTAGTCGGCGAACCGGGGCACGGCCAGTTCGGCCAGTTCCTCCGCCGTGCGCGTCACGTTGAGGGTGGTGCCGATGCGCAGGCCGGCCTCGTACAGCAGGCTCAGCCGCTCCTGGACGACCTCCACGCGTCCGACCAGGGCGCTGAGTTCCGTCGTGTCCCGCAGGGTGGTGACCGAGCCTCCCGGGCCGGGCAGCTCTTCCATGGGGCGCTGGCTGACCGCGAGCAGCCGGGTGCCGACCTTGAGCACCTGGTCGGTGGCCGTCGTGCCGGACAGCAGGAGCTGTTCGGCCCTCGGCTCCAGGCCGAGGCCGCTGACGGGCCGCCCCTCCACGTCGGCGTCGAGCTCCAGCAGGCGCCGTGCCTCGTCGTTGGCCAGGAGCAGCCGGCCCTGCTGGTCGATGATGAGGACCCCTTCGCGCACCGCGTGCAGGACGGCGTCGTGATGCTCGTACATCCGGGTCATCTGCGCCGGACCGAGTCCGTGGGTCTGGCGGCGCAGCCGTCGGCTGATCAGCGCGCTCCCCGCGGTGGCCGCCGCGAGCACCAGCGCCGTCGCCGCCAGGACGAGCGGCACCTGCCGGTCGGCCGCCACGCTCACCCGTTCGACCGTGATGCCGGCGGAGACCAGGCCGACGATCTTCCCGCCGGGGTCCCTGACGGCGACGACCGTCCGCACCGACCGGCCCAGCGTCCCGGTGGTCGTCTCGGTGACGACTCCGCCGTGCTGGGCCTTCGTGATGCTGCCGATGTAGTGCTGGCCGATGCGCGCGGGGTCGGGATGGGTGTAGCGGATGCCGTCGACGCTCATCACCACGACGAAGTCCACGCCGGAGCGGTGGCGCGTCTGCTCGGCCTGCCGCTGCAGCACCACGGTGGGCTTCGGCTCGCCGAGGGCCTGGACGACGGAGGGGGAGGAGGCCACTGCCGAGGCAACCGCGAGGGTGCGGTTTCGGGCCTCGCGCTCGGCGTCGGTCCGCGACTGGAGCAGCAGGGCGGCGACCGCGGCCGCCACCAGCACGACGATGACGAAGACCTGAAGAACGAACACCTGGCCGGCGACGGTTCGTAGCCCTTGCCAGGACCGCAGACGACCGGGCCGTCGATCCATGGCCCCATCTAACCGCGCCTGGTACCCCCTATCACCCCAGAACGCCGGGCTTCGGCGAACTCGTCACACACGGTGGCCCGCTGTGCACTCACGGCATGCTCCGCTCCCGTCCGGCGCGGCCGCGTCGGCCGCCGACGGGCCCGGAGCTCTCACGGACGATCAGGTCGGTGCCGGCGAAGGTCGGCTCGGGGGGCCGATGGCCGCTCTCCAACTGGGCGCGCAGCAGGGCGAAGGCGTCCCGGCCCAACCCCTGGAAGTCCATCCGCACGGTGGTGAGGGCGGGCGTGAGGAAACCCGAGTGCGGGGCGTCGTCGAAGCCGACGACGCTGACCTCGTCCGGGACGCGGCGGCCGGCGTGGTGCAGGGCGCGCAGCACGCCGAGCGCCAGGTCGTCGTTGCCGCACAGGATCGCGGTGACCTCGGGGTCCTGCGCGAGCCGGCGTCCCTCGTCGTAGCCGGCCTGTGCGTCCCAGCCCGTTCCGCCATGCGGCTCCGGCGGGGTGACGCCGGCCGACTCCAGTGCGGCGCGCCAGCCCTGGGCGCGGGGGCCTTCGGGCCGCCGGGCGCCCACGGACGACGGGATGGCGAGGTAGTGGACGGTCCGGTGTCCGAGCTCCAGCAGGTACGCGGTGGCGGCCCGGGCCGCTTCGCGGTCGTCGGCCCACACGGCCGGACGGGGAGGGGTCCGGCCCGGCGGCGGGGCCTCGACGACGGCGGCGCACGGCATGTCGGCCGGGGCCCGCTCCAGTGCCGCGGCGCCCAGCGGGTCGAAGCCGATGACCATCAGGCCGCCGCCCTCGTCCGCCGCCGAGGACAGCGTGCGGTCGAGATCGTCCTCGGGCGTCAGCACCTTCACGCCCAGGGCGTATCCCGCCGCGCGGGCCGCTTCCTCGAGGCCCTGCAGGGTGGCCGCGTAGCCGTGGAGCGTCGTGTTCGACGTCAGGACGGTGAGGGACCGGGTCACGCCGCCGGCGAGGGCGAACGCGGTCGGGTTGCGCCGGAATCCCAGGCTCTCGATGGCCGCCTCGACACGGCGGCGCGTCTCCTCGCGCACGTTGGGGTGAGCGTTGATCACCCGGGAGACGGTCTGGTACGAGACGCCCGCGGCGCGTGCGACATCGCGAATGCTGGCGGCTTTGCGCGGTTCCCGTCCGGGAGTGCGGGGGTCGGCGTTCGTGTGACCGGTCACATCCATGCATCGAGTGTGAGCGGTCACAACGGCGGGCGTCAAGTGACGCAGCGGACCGGGGCCGACGCCCGTGCGACAGGTATACCAGGGAACGGGCCGGTGGGTCGGCCCGGCCGACTGCCCGGCGGGGGCCGACCGGTCAGCCGGACGGCCGGCCGACCAGTCGGTCAGCCGGCCGTATGGCCGACGAGTCGTTCAGCGGTTCCGCGTCATCGGTTCGTCGGCTGTCGGGACCTCGGTCTTCGGGACCCCGGGTCGGTCAGGAGGGCGTGGGCGCCGGATTGCCGTAGTAGGCGTCGGGGCCGTGCTTGCGGGTGTAGTGGCGGTTGAGCAGGTGGGGCGGCGGCGGGGCCGTCGGGGACAGCGCGAAGGTGTGCAGGGCGATGTCGGCGACGGCTTCGCAGATGATCGCGTGCTCGAGTGACTTGCGCGCGGTCGATCCCCAGGTGAACGGCCCGTGGTTGGCCACCAGGGCCGCGGGCACCTCGACGGCCCGCTGGTCGTCCTCCTCCAGCAGGTCCACGATGACCCGCCCGGTGTTGTACTCGTAGTCCTTCGCGCACTGCTCGGCCGTGAGGTCCGGGGTGACCGGGATCGGGCCGTTGAAGGTGTCGGCGTGGGTGGTGCCGAGCACCGGGATGTCACGGCGGGCCTGGGCGAAGGCGACGGCGCGGGTGGAGTGGGTGTGGGTGACGCCGCCGATGGAGGGGAAGGCGAGGTAGAGGCAGCGGTGGGTCTCGGTGTCGGTGGAGGGCCGAAGGTGCCCGTCGACGACCGCGCCGTCCGACAGGCGGACGGTCACCAGGTCGTCGAGACCGAGGTCCTCGTAGGGGACCCCGGAGGGCTTGATGACGAAGACGCCCGCCTCACGGTCGACACCGCTGACGTTTCCCCAGGTCAGCGTCGCCAGACCGACCTGAGGGATGGTCAGGTTGGCGTCCAGCACCTCTTGCCGCAGACCGTCGCGCACTCGTGCGGTCATCGGCTTCCTCCTTGGATACGGATCAGAGCCATGGCGTACGGCCTCACAGCGCCTGGGCGAGACGGTGGTAGGCCGCGTTCCAGCGGACTTCCTTGGCGAACTGCTCGGTGGTGGTGTTCTCGTCGATGGTGAGCAGCTCGACGCCGGTCATCGCGGCGTAGTCGGTGAGCGTCTCCAGGCCGACGGCCGAGCTGAGCACGGTGTGGTGCGGGGCGCCGGCGAGCAGCCAGCTCTCCGCGGACTCGGCCAGCGAGGGGCGGGGCTCCCACACGGCGCGGGCCACCGGCAGACGGCGCAGCGGCTCGCTCGGGGCGATGACGTCGACGGCGTTCGCGGTGAGCCGGAAGCGGTCGCCGAGGTCGGAGAGTCCGATGACGACGGCGGGGCCCTCGGCGGCGTTGAAGACGAGGCGGACGGGGTCCTCGCGGCCGCCGATGGACAGCGGGTGGATCTCGGCGCTGGGGCGGCCGGCGGCGATGGAGGGGCAGACCTCGAGCATGTGGGCGCCGAGGACGCACGGCTTGCCGGGGCCGAGGTGGTAGGTGTAGTCCTCCATGAAGCTGGTGCCGCCGGGGCTGCCGACGCCCATGACCTTCACCGTGCGCAGCAGCGCGGAGGTCTTCCAGTCGCCCTCGCCGCCGAAGCCGTAGCCGTCGGCCATGAGGCGCTGGACGGCGATGCCGGGCAGCTGGCGCAGGCCGCCGAGGTCCTCGAAGTTGGTGGTGAAGGCGGTGAAGCCGCCCTCGGTGAGGAAGGCGCGCAGGCCTGCTTCGATACGGGCCGCGTACAGCAGGGAGTCGTGCTGGTCGCCGCCGGGCCGCAGGGCCTCGGCGACGTCGTAGGAGTCGGTGTACTCGGCGGCGAGTTCGGCGACGTCCTTGTCCGGCACGGCGTCGACGACGGCGACCAGGTCGTTGACGCCGTAGGTGTTGACGGAGAACCCGAACCGTATCTGGGCCTCGACCTTGTCGCCCTCGGTGACGGCGACGTCGCGCATGTTGTCGCCGAAGCGGGCGAGGCGCAGGGTGCGCGCGGTGTGGCGGCCGACGGCGGCGCGGGCCCAGGCGGCGACGCGGCGCACGACGCGGGGGTCGGTGGCGTGACCGGCGACGATCTTGCGGTCCACGCCCACCCGGGACTCGATGTGGCCGAACTCGCGGTCGCCGTGCGCGGCCTGGTTGAGGTTCATGAAGTCCATGTCGATGCTCGGCCACGGCAGCGACAGGTTGTACTGGGTGTGCAGGTGCAGCAGCGGCCGGTCGAGGGCGCTGAGCCCGGCGATCCACATCTTCGCCGGGGAGAAGGTGTGCATCCACACGATCACGCCCACGCAGGCGTCGGAGGCCGAGGCCTCCTGACACATCCGCCGGATCGCGTCGGCGTCGGTCAGCACCGGCTTCCACACGATCCGCACCGGGATCTCGCCCGCGTGACCGAGGGTCTCGGAGATGCTCCGGGACTGCTCGGCCACCTGCTGCAGGACGTCGTCGCCGTACAGGCCCTGGCTGCCGGTGAGAAACCAGACCTCGTGGTCGGGGTACGGGGTGGCGTTGGCTTCCATGTCGGACGTTTCCTTTCGGGAATGATGACCACAGAGGAGGGGGCGGTGACGGTCACCGCCCAGGGGGGCGACGTTCTCAGACGGATGCTTCGGCGCGGATGCGGCGCAGGCGGTGCATGACCTCGTTGGCGCCGCGACCGAAGTAGTCGTGCAGGAGTCGGTACTCGGCGAACAGGCGGTCGTAGGCCTCGGCCCGCTCGGGGTCGGGCAGGTAGACCGCGGGACGGGCCTTGCCCATGGCCTGGGCGGCGGCCCTGATGTCGGGGTAGGAGCCGGCCGCGACGGCCGCGTGCATCGCCGCGCCGAGGGCCGGTCCCTGGGCCGAGTCGATGACGCCGAGGGGCAGCCGGGTGACGTCGGAGTAGATCTGCATCAGCAGCTCGTTCTTCGTCAGACCGCCCGCGATGATCAGCTCCCGCACCGGGACGCCGGAGTTCTCGAAGGCCTCGATGATGGTGCGGGTGCCGAAGGCGGTGGCCTCCAGCAGCGCCCGGTAGACGTCCTCGGGGCGGGTGGACAGCGTCAGGCCCACCATGACGCCGCTGAGGTCGTGGTCGACCAGGACGGAGCGGTTGCCGCTCTGCCAGTCCAGCGCGATCAGCCCGTGCTCGCCGATCTTCTGCTCGGCCGCGAGCGCGGTGAGGTGCTGGTGCGCGTCGCGTCCCAGGGCGGCCGCCTCCTCGGCGTACGCGGCGGGGAAGCCGGTGCGCACGAACCAGCCGAAGATGTCGCCGACACCGCTCTGTCCGGCCTCGTAGCCCCACAGGCCCGGCAGGATGCCGCCGTCGACGACCCCGCACATGCCCGGCACCTCCGCCCACTGGTCGGAGCTCATGACGTGGCAGGTGGAGGTGCCCATGATGGCCACCATCCGGCCCGGCTCCACGGCCGTCGCGGCGGGGGCCGTCACATGGGCGTCGACGTTGCCGACGCACACGGCGATGCCCTCCGGCAGGCCCGTCCAGGCCGCCGCCTCGGCCGTCAGCCCGCCCGCCCGATCGCCGAGCTGCCCGATCGGGTGCTCCAGCTTGGCGGTCACGAAGTCGGCGAAGTCGGGGTTCAGCGCGGCGAGGTACTCCGGTGACGGGTAGACGCCGTCCTGCAGCTGGCCCTTGTAGCCGGCGGTGCAGGCGTTGCGGACGTAGTTCCCGGACAGCCGCCACACGATCCAGTCCGCGGCCTCGACCCAGCGCTCGGTCCGGGCGTAGATCTCCGGGTCCTCCTCGAGGAGCTGCAGCCCCTTGGCGAACTCCCACTCCGAGGAGATCTTGCCGCCGTAGCGCTTGATCCACGGCTCCTTGCGCTGCTCGGCCAGCGCCGTGATGCGGTCGGCCTGGGCCTGGGCCGCGTGGTGACGCCACAGCTTGACGTAGGCGTGCGGACGGCCGGTGAGGTCCGGCAGCTCGCACAGCGGGGTGCCGTCGCTGAGCACCGGCAGCATCGTGCACGCGGTGAAGTCCGTGCCGATGCCCACGACCTGCTCCGGGCGCACCCCTGAGCGGGCCAGCGCCTCCGGGACGGCGATGCGCAGGACGTCGATGTAGTCGGACGGCACCTGGAGCGCCCAGTCCGGCGGCAGCGCGGTCCCGTCCGGCAGCTCCCGGTCGAGCACGGCATGGGTGTACGGGTGCTCGGCCGACGCCAGCTCGGCGCCGTCCGCGACCCGGACCACCACGGCCCGCCCGGACAGCGTGCCGTAGTCGACTCCGATGACGTAGGTGTCGGGACGGGACTCTTCCCCGCGCTCGTCCAGGATCTCGGCGTTCACCACCGGACCGCCCTTCTGTTCGGTATGACAATCAACGTTCGGTATTGCGGATAGGGGAAAGGTAACCGGTGGTGTGGAGGATGGGGAAGGCCGGGGCCCGTGTAGACCCCGGCCGAGGTGAGGTCAGCCGTTCAGCGGCGCGACGGTCACCTTGTCGATGTCGGGTGCGTACGCGGCGGAATTTGCGAAGGCGACGGTGTTGACGCGGCTTTGAGGGTGACCGGGACCGGTAGGTCCCAGAAGGTGGACCCGCTGTAGGTGTTGCGGAGCATGACCCTGCTCGGTGCGCCGTTCACCGTGACGTCCGCCGCCCTGGAGACGACGTCGGTGTCGTAGTTCCCGGATCCCGCGACCTCGTTGCCGGCTACCGCACGTTCATCACGCATCGGCCGCCCCGCCGGGGCGATCACCCGGAAGGTGAGGGTGTCGGCGCAGCCCCGGCCGACGTGGCCCGCGTACTTGCCGCCCGAGGTCCGGGCATGGCCGGAGACGTCCGCGGTCCCGGCGAGGGCGGCGTCCTCGGCCTCGTAGGAGGTGACGCCCCTGGTGTCGGCGGTGCTTGTGACGCGCAGGTCCCTCAGGGTGAGGCGGCCGCCGCCCACGGGTGCGGCGGTGATGCGGTCGTGCCCGCCGAGAGGCGCAGTCGCAGCGCCCTGTCGGTGACGCGGCCCCGGGTGGCGGCGATTGTGGCGGGGAGGGCGCCCTCCATGACGTGAGGACGGTGACCGGCCGGGTGACGCCTCATGACACTCGAGACGGTCTGGTGGGAGCCGTCCGTCGCCAGGGCGACGTCGTGGACGCCGACGGCCTTCCGCTGCCCCGGAAGGCGGTGGACCCGGCCGCCGAGCTTGTGTGCCGGTCACTGGCATGCCAGGATTGTGAGCGGTCACAACGCGGGCGTCAAGGGACTGAAACCAGGGATCCAGTCCTCGGTCACCCGGGCCGGCTCGGCGGTCCTGTCCTTCTCCGAACGCGAATCCCCAGTTCAGCGCCCGCGAGATCCACCGCAGGACCGAACCTTCCCGGAAGGAAATTGCGTTGACCACTGCCGCCGTGACGGACGAGAGGTCCCTTGTCTGGTCCCGTCCGGAACTGGGCCTGCACGCCGTGGTGGACGCCGGGGGATCGGTGCGACTGGGCGGACCCGACCAGGGCCGGGACTGCCTGGTGCCCCTCGTCGAGGTGACCGCCACCGGCCATGGACGCCGGTGGTCGGGCGAGCGCTTCATCGAGACGTCCGTGGGCGAACGCCTGTCATACCGCGGCCATGAGACGGTCCACGACGGCGGCCGGGAGCGCACCACGATCCGGCTGGCGGATCCCGTGACCGGCCTCGCCGCCCATGTCACCCTCGAGGCGAGCGGCGACGGGGCGCCTCCCGGCGCCGGGTTCCTGCGGGCCCGGGTGCGCCTGGTCAACGAGGGCGCGGACCCGATCCGGCTGGAGAGCGTGACCACGCTGACCCTGGGCGGCATCGCCGACGCCGACGGATCGCTCGACGGCCTCACCCTGCACTGGGCCGACAACGACTGGCTCGCCGAGTGCCGCTGGCGGCAGGCCCCCTACCGGGACCGGGTCGTCGCGCTGAGCCGGTCCGCCCACGGCCACGAGGGCCGCGGATGCTTCGAGCGGTACTCGCAGGGCAGCTGGTCCACCGGCCGGCACCTTCCCGTCGCGGGCCTCACCGACCGGGACGGGCGGGCGTGGCTGTGGCAGATCGAGTCCAGCGCGGGCTGGCGCTTCGAGACCGGTGAGCGCGAAGGGGCGGCCTACGTCGCGCTGTTCGGGCCCGACGACGCCCACCACCAGTGGCACCACACCCTCGCGCCGGGCCAGGACTTCCACACCGTGCCCGCCGTCCTCGTCCGGACGCAGAGCGGCGGCCTCGACGCCGCCTTCGGGATCCTCACGGACCACCGCCGCGGCATCCGCCGCGACCACCCCGACCACCGCGCGCTCCCGGTCATCTACAACGACTACATGAACACGCTCATGGGCGACCCCAGCACGGAGAGGCTGCTGCCCCTGATCGAGTCCGCGGCCGACGCCGGCGCGGAGGTCTTCGTCGTGGACGCGGGCTGGTACGACGACGACTCCCAGGGCTGGTGGGACGCCGTCGGCGCCTGGGAAGCCGCCCGCAACCGCTTCCCCGGCGGCATCTCGGAGGTCCTGGACGCCATCCGGCAGCGCGGTATGACGCCGGGGCTGTGGCTGGAGCCCGAGGTCGTCGGCGTGCGCAGCCCGCTCGCCCGGACGCTCCCGCCCGAGGCGTTCTTCCAGCGCGGCGGGATGCGCGTCACCGAACACGGACGGCACCACCTGGACCTGCGCCACCCCGCCGCCCGCGCCCATCTCGACCGGGTGGTCGACCGCCTCGTCGGCGAATGGGGCGTCGGCTACCTCAAGCTCGACTACAACATCAACATCGGCCCGGGCACGGAGAGCGGCGCCGGAGAGGGCCCCGAGAGCGCGGGCGCCGGACTGCTCGGGCACCACCGCGCCCACCTCGACTGGATGGCCGCGCTGCTCGACCGGCACCCCCGTCTCGTCCTGGAGAACTGCGGTTCGGGCGGCCTGCGCATGGACTACGCGCAGCTGGCGGTGACGCAGCTGCAGTCCACCAGCGACCAGCAGGACCTCCTGCGCTGTCCGCCGATCGCCGCCGCGGCCGCCACCGCCGCCGCACCCGAGCAGGCGGCGGTCTGGGCCTACCCCCAGCCCGAGCACAGTCCCGACGAGATCGCCTTCACCCTTGCCGGCGCACTCCTCGGCCGGGTCCATCTCTCGGGGTTCCTCGACCGCATGGACGACGAGCGGTTCGCCCTCGTACGCTCCGCGATCGCGGTGTACAAGGACATCCGGCCCCACATCGCCGGCGCCCACCCCTACTGGCCGCTCGGGCTGCCCGCGTGGGAGGACGCCTGGCTCGCCCACGGGCTGCGGGGCCGGGAGTCCACGTTCCTGACGGTGTGGCGCCGCGGCCCCGGCGGCGACCGCCGCGCGCTGTCCCTGCCGCACCTGCGGGGCGTCCGCCGGGTACCGGAAATCCTGTTCCCGGGCCCGTCCGGCGCCACCGCCCGCTGGGACGCCGACGCGGGGATCCTCACCGTCCGACTGCCCCGCCCCGACACCGCCGTGGTGCTGCGATGGGACGCCGCGTACGTCGAGCGCGGCGGGTGACGACGCAGCCCGGTCACGACCCGGTGCGCGCCGCGCGGGCCTGACGGAAGTCGAGGTACGACAGCGCTGTCACCAGCGGCGGAACGACGACGCACAGCAGGACGACGCGGAGCCGGCCCTCCGTCAGCGCGGCGAGGGCGACGACGGCGAGGGTGCCGCCGACGAAGCCGAAGAACTGACGGTAGGAGCGGAACCCGCCCGTCACCGCCGGCCGGGGATCGTCCTCGGCCCACGCGGCGCGCGCGGGGTGGCCGTCCCCGTCCCGCCGGGCCTGTCGCCAGGCGAAGCACCAGCGGGCGACCGCGTAGAGGACGAACGTGCCCAGGTAGATCCACCACCCGATCGGGTCGTCGGGCAGTGCATGCGCGAGAGTCACCTGTGTCATGGACCCCGCGTGCCCCGCCCGCCAGGGAGCAGACGGTTCCGGTTTCCGGCGCGGCGGCCCGGCTCGTCGCCGCCGCCGGGGCCGGGCCGCCCCCGGTGCCGGGCGGTCCGGGGCGGGTCGGCGGGGCGCGGTCGCGGCTGCTACGTTGCGGACGCATGAGCGACAACGTGTACGTGGGCAACGCCGGCAAGGACGCGGCGCTGGACCACGGCTGGCTGCTGGGCCACTTCAAGGACGCCGACGATCCCCGGCACAGTGCGGACGTGGAGATCAAGTGGGGCGTGCATCCGCGGGGCGACGAGCGGGTCCGATGGGTGAGCGGTGAGGTGCGCACCGCCCTGCTGGTGCTCATCAGCGGTCGCTTCCGGGTCGAGCTGCCCGGGCGCAGCGTCGTACTGGCGGAGCAGGGCGACTACATCGTGTGGGGCAAGGGCGTCGACCACTCCTGGTACGCGGAGGAGGAGTCGGTCGTCCTGACGGTTCGCTGGCCGTCGGTCGCGGGCTACCGGGCCACGGCCGACGCCGGCCCGCAGGACCGGGGCTGAATCAGCCGCTCCCCGCCCCGCCGCCCGGGCCGTCCCCGTCCGCGAACGCCGCGAGGATGCGCTCGGCGGCCAGCGTCGCCGTCAGCCCGCCGTCCCTGACCCGCTGTTCCAGGAGCGGGGCGAGCGCGCGCACCGCAGGGTCGGCGTGCAGCCGGCCGAGGAGTTCGTCGCGGACCATGGTCCAGGTCCAGTCGACCTGCTGGTCGCGCCGTTTGGCGGCCAGGCGCCCGGTGGAGTCGAGCACCTTGCGGTGCTGTTCCAGGCGCTCCCAGACGGTGTCCAGTCCTGACGACTCCCGGGCGCTGCAGCTCAGCACGGGCGGCGCCCACGGGGCGTCCTTGCCGTGCATCAGCCGCAGCGCGCCCGCCAGTTCACGGGCGGCGGCGCGGGCGTCGCGCTCGTGCGGGCCGTCCGCCTTGTTGACGGCGATGACGTCGGCCAGCTCCAGGACGCCCTTCTTGATGCCCTGCAGCTGGTCGCCGGTGCGGGCGAGGGTGAGCAGCAGGAAGGAGTCGACCATGTTGGCGACCGCGGTCTCGGACTGGCCGACGCCGACCGTCTCGACGAGGACCACGTCGTAGCCGGCCGCCTCCATGACCACGATCGACTCCCGCGTGGCCTTGGCGACCCCGCCGAGGGTGCCCGCGGTGGGGGAGGGGCGGATGAACGCCGCCGGATCCACCGCGAGACGTTCCATCCGGGTCTTGTCGCCGAGGATCGAGCCCCCGGTGCGGCTGGACGACGGGTCGACGGCGAGCACCGCCACCCGGTGGCCCTGGGAGGTCAGCAGCGTGCCGAACGCGTCGATGAACGTCGACTTGCCCACGCCGGGCACTCCGCTGACGCCGATCCTGCGCGCCCTGCCGCTGTGCGGGAGCAGCTCGGTCAGCAGCTCCTGCGCCAGCACCCGGTGCTGGGGCCGGGTGGACTCGACGAGGGTGATGGCGCGCGCGACGATCGCACGCTTCCCGTCGAGTACACCCTTCACATAGGTGTCGAGGTCGATGGCCATGGGCGTCAGAGGCCGTGCCCGAGGTCGTCCGACAGCCGCTTCACCAGGTCGTACGCGGCGTCCGGGATGACCGTGCCGGGCGGGAAGACGGCGGCCGCGCCCATCTCCAGGAGCGTGGGCACGTCCTGCGGCGGGATGACCCCGCCGACGACGATCATGATGTCCTCGCGTCCTTCCTCGGCGAGCTGCTCGCGCAGCGCCGGCACCAGGGTGAGGTGTCCCGCGGCCAGCGACGACACCCCGACGATGTGCACGTCGGCCTCGACGGCCTGCCGGGCCACCTCGCCCGGGGTCTGGAACAGCGGGCCGACGTCGACGTCGAAGCCGAGGTCGGCGAAGGCGGTGGCGATCACCTTCTGGCCGCGGTCGTGCCCGTCCTGGCCCATCTTGGCGACCAGGATGCGCGGCCGACGGCCCTCGGCCTCCTCGAACGCGGACACGAGGCCGCGGGTGCGGTCCACGGAGGGCGACTCCCCTGCTTCGTTGCGGTACACGCCGGAGATCGTACGGATCTGGCTCGCGTGCCGGCCGTACACCTTCTCCAGGGCGTCGGAGATCTCACCGACGGTCGCCTTCGCGCGGGCCGCCTGCACGGCCAGCTCCAGCAGGTTGCCCTCGCCGCCCGCCGCCCGGGTCAGCGCGTCCAGGGCGGCCCGGCACGCGGCGTCGTCCCGCTCCTCGCGCAACCGGCGCAGCTTCTCGATCTGCTGGGTGCGCACGGAGGAGTTGTCGACCTTGAGGACGTCGATCTGCTCGTCGCTGTCGACGCGGTACTTGTTGACGCCGATCACCGGCTGGCGTCCGGAGTCGATACGCGCCTGTGTGCGGGCCGCCGCCTCCTCGATGCGCAGCTTGGGGATGCCGGCGTCGATGGCCCTGGCCATGCCGCCCGCGGCCTCGACCTCCTCGATGTGCTGCCAGGCCCGGCGCGCGAGGTCGTACGTCAGCCGCTCCACGTAGGCGCTGCCGCCCCACGGGTCGATCACCCGGGTGGTGCCGGACTCCTGCTGGATCAGCAGCTGCGTGTTGCGGGCGATGCGCGCGGAGAAGTCGGTCGGCAGCGCGAGCGCCTCGTCGAGGGCGTTGGTGTGCAGCGACTGCGTGTGGCCCTGGGTCGCCGCCATCGCCTCGACGGCCGTACGCGTCACGTTGTTGAACACGTCCTGCGCGGTCAGCGACCAGCCGGAGGTCTGCGAATGGGTGCGCAGGGAGAGCGACTTGGCGTTCTGCGGGTCGAACTGCCGTACCAGCTTGGCCCAGAGCAGCCGCGCGGCCCGCAGCTTGGCGATCTCCATGAAGAAGTTCATGCCGATGGCCCAGAAGAAGGACAGCCGGGGGGCGAACGCGTCCACGTCCAGGCCGGCTTCACGGCCGGCGCGGATGTACTCCACGCCGTCGGCGAGGGTGTACGCCAGCTCCAGGTCGGCCGTCGCGCCCGCCTCCTGGATGTGGTAGCCCGAGATGGAGATGGAGTTGTAGCGGGGCATCCGCTGCGAGGTGTAGGCGAAGATGTCGGAGATGATCCGCATCGACGGCTTCGGCGGATAGATGTAGGTGTTGCGGACCATGAACTCCTTGAGGATGTCGTTCTGGATGGTCCCGGCCAGCTTCTCGGGCGGCACGCCCTGTTCCTCGGCGGCGACGATGTAGAGCGCCAGCACCGGCAGCACGGCGCCGTTCATCGTCATGGAGACGGTCATCTTGTCCAGCGGGATGCCGTCGAAGAGCTGCCGCATGTCGTAGATCGAGTCGATCGCCACACCCGCCATGCCGACGTCGCCGGTCACCCGCGGGTGGTCGCTGTCGTACCCGCGGTGCGTCGGCAGGTCGAAGGCGACGGACAGGCCCTTCTGTCCGGCCGCGAGGTTGCGGCGGTAGAAGGCGTTGGACTCCTCGGCGGTGGAGAAGCCGGCGTACTGGCGGATCGTCCACGGCTGGTTGACGTACATCGTCGGGTACGGGCCGCGCAGGTACGGGGCGGCGCCCGGATAGGTGCCCAGGAAGTCCAGGCCCTCCAGGTCCTGACCGGTGTACAGCGGCTTGACCGTGATGCCCTCGGGGGTCTCCCACAGCAGGTCGTCCCCGCCCGCCGCCCTCTTGACGGCCGTGCGCCACTCGTCGGCGCCGGCGTCGGCGGCCGGGGTCCCCAGTTCGATCCCGGAGAAGTCGGGAATTGCCATCAGGACACAGCTCCCATGCGGTCAAGGGTGGCGGACAGCACGGCGACGGCGTCGCAGCCCGCGAAGACGTACGCGTCGACCCCGGGGTACTGCCCGGGGCGTCCGGCGAGGAACACGTGCGAGGCGCCGGCGGCCCGCAGCCGGGCGGCCTCCGTCTCCGCCTGCTCTTCGTACAGGGCGTCACTCGAGCACAGGCAGACCTCCGTGGCGCCGCTGTCCTCGAAGGAGCCCTCGGTGACCGGCTCGACGCCGCCGGCCTGGAACAGGTTCGCGGCGAACGTCAGCCGGGCGGTGTGCGCGGCGGCCGGGCCGAGCGCCGCCAGATAGATCCGCGGCCGGGAGCCGGTCGCCGCGAGGTGGGCGTCCGAACGCGCCCGCAGCGCCTCGTACGCCTCGTCGCGGCGCACCCGCGGCAGACCGCCGGAGCGCGGTTCGGGCGCGCTCCCGCGCACCACCGGCTTCTCCGCGAGGAACGGGAACTCACTGACCCCGGTGATGGGTTCGCGCCGCTTGGCGAGCCGGCCGCTGCGCGCCTGCCAGGTGTCGGCGAGGTCCTTCGCGAGGCGGCCCGAGCGCAGGGCGGCCGCCTGACCGCCGCTGCGCTCGATGCCCTGGAAGAACTCCCAGCCCGCGTGGGCCAGTTCGTCCGTCAGGCGTTCCACGTACCAGGAGCCGCCCGCCGGGTCGATGACCCGGGACAGGTGCGCCTCCTCGATCAGGATCGTGGAGGTGTTGCGGGCGATGCGCCGCGCGAACGCGTCGGGCAGGCCGAGCGCGTCGTCGAAGGACAGCACGGTGACGGAGTCCGCCCCGCCCGCCCCGGCGGCGAGCGTGGCGATGGTGGTGCGCAGCATGTTCACCCACGGGTCGCGGCGCGACATCATCACCGGCGAGGTCACCGCGTGCTGGATCTGCGCGCCGGCGTCGGACGCCCCGCACACCTCGGCGATCCGGGCCCACAGCCGGCGGGCGGCCCGCAGCTTGGCGATCGTGAGGAACTGGTCGGCGGTCGCCGCGTAGCGGAACTCGAGCTGCCCGCAGGCCTGTTCGACGCTCAGTCCGGCCTCGGTCAGCTCCCGCAGGTAGCCGACGCCGGTGGCCAGCGAGGCGCCCAGTTCCTGCGCGGCGGAACCGCCTGCCTCGTGGTAGGGCAGCGCGTCCACCGTCAGCGCCCGCAGCTTCGGATACTCCCGCGCGCACAGCGCCGCGAGCTCGGCCGCCGGTGCGAACGGGACCGGCCGCCCGGTGCGGGCCTCGTGGCCGAGGGGGTCCGCGCCCAGACTGCCGCGCGCCGCGTCCTTCGTGACGCCGCGTTCCTCGAACAGCCGCAGCAACTCCCGTGCGGCGGGCTCGATCTGGTCGCCCGCGTCGAGCACGACCGGCGCCAGATCGAGGAGCACGCCGTCCAGGACCCGGCCGAGGGCCGACACCGGGATGCCGCCGTCGCCGGTCACCAGCCACAGGGAGGTGACGCCGTTCTCCAGATCCGCGAGCACGGCGCGGTTGTCGTCGACCGTGTGCCGCTGCCGCACGTCCCAGCCCCCGACGGCGTTCCCCTCGGGCCGGCTGCCGCGCACGAAGGGCGCGAAACCGGGGTGACCGTGCTCGGGCGCGGCGTCGCGCGAGGTGTAGAGGGGCCGGGTGCGCAACCCGTCCTCGAGTGCGGTGGACAGGGCTTCCTCGGCCTCGTCGCCCTCGACGTCCTTGCCCGACTTGCGCAGCACGCCTGCGATGAGGCGCTGCCACTGCTCGTGGGTGGCGTCAGGGAACTCGCCGGCCAGCTGGAGCCCGTCGTCAGGCAGGACCGTCATGCTCGGATGCTAGGCCCAAGACACGAAGGAGCAGCAGAGGGGTTCGTTGTGACCTTTCCCTCGCCGCGGTTGTGACCTGCTCCTCTCGACCGGGACTCGACGCCGCGAACAGACCGCGAACAGACCGCGCACCGGCCCTGACCAGGCGGGACGTCCGATGCCGGCCGGCGGCGCGACCCGCGGTGCGCGGGCCGGGCGCCCGGCGCGGCGACGGCGGCGCGCCACCGGGGCTTTAGCGGCGGCCCACCGCCGCACTGGCGGAGGCGCCCGCTCCGCCACTCGGCGTCGTTCGGTCCGGTCCCGCCACACGGCCCGGCCCGCGGCGATCCGGTTCCCCCTCGCCGGCGGCCGCGGGTCGCCGCGTCACATCCGGCGACGACCCGGCGACGGACGGCGCCAGGTTCTGCCGAGTCGTCAACGTCCATGCGGACGGGCGCCGTTGCCGGAGGCGCAGGCCGTCCCCGACCCCGCCCCGGGACGCCGACCGTTCCTGCCCGGACCCTGCCGCCCGTGTCGTCAATGACAGCGCAAGCGGCTGCCCGTGACACGGCGTCCGGTGCTCCCGGAGCGCCGGTCACGCCGGTCACGCCGGTCGCGGCGGCAGGTGTCGGATTCGGCGCGTCGGGCCGTCGAACGCCGTCCGCAGGCGCTCACCGGCCTCCACCGGCGCCGAAGCCCCCGAGTCGCGCCGCGGGTGACACGCGTCCGGTGCCAGCCCGGCCGGCGCAGGGCGTCGGCCGGCTCTTGGGCGCGGGCCGTCGCCGTGGTCGAATCGGCGTGCCCTCCTTCGCCGGCAGAGAGGCGTTCGACGTGACGACCCGCAGCGCGGCTCCGTCCCCGGTTCCCGAGCCCGGAGCCGCGGCGCCGCATCCGCTGCTCGCGTACTTCCTCGACGCCGCGGACGGCTGTTTCCCGCCGGCCGACGGCGCCGTCACGGTGCTGCCCGCGCTGCCCGCGCCGTCCGGTCCGCTGGAGACGTCGGTCGCCTTCACCGGTCACGCCGTCGTCGCCACCGCGCTGTCCGCGCCGGCGGTCCACGCCCTGCGCCCCGACGGGTTCGGCGGCTCGATGGGCCCGGACTTCCTGCGCGCTCTCGCCGGGCCCACGGGATGGATCGGGTCGATCGACGCCGTGCTCGTGCGCCGGGGTTCCGGCGGGACCGCACGGCTGCAGCCGCTCGACGGGGCCGACGGCCATCCCCGGGTGCGGTACGCCCGCCGGCTGCGGGCCGGCGTCCGGGTCTTCGGCGACGACCGGGGGCTGGTCACGCTGGCGGCGGGGCTCGCCGGCCGTACGGAACTGAGCATCGAGCTGCACGCACCCGACGACGGCCACCGCCGTGGACGCGGCAGGTCGCTGCTCCGCGACGCGCTCACGCTGGTCCGGGAGGACGAACCGGTCTTCGCCGCCGTCGCCCCGGGCAACGCGCGCTCGCTGCGGACGTTCCTCGCCGCCGGCTTCACCCCGGTCGGGGCCGAGGTCCTCGTCCGGCCCGACCGGGCCCCGGCGCCGCGGCGTCGCCCCGGCCACGAGTCGCCGCTGCCGTGAGCCCGTGTCACCGTCGTGAGGAGCCGGTGAAGCCCCGACGGTGGACCTGTGTGAATGCGGGTACCCGGGGGCGCAGCGCGTTCCGCCGCTTCGCGGCAGGAGTGCGGGACGTGCGCGAGAAGGGTGCAGGAAGGGGCGCTCATGTGCCGGAGCCGGTTCGGCCGCGGTGGCCGGCAATCGCCCGCTTCTGCGTCACTATGCTCATCTGAGTATAATATGCACCAAATGTGCGCTACTGGGCTTATGTGGCTGTCCGTGGGGAACTTGGTCTCCGCGACCGGCCGCCGGCAACCACCCGGAGGATCAGCCCTCCGCTCGGGCGGCCGGGCATACCCCGAGGAGTGAACGTGAGTATGCGTATCGGAGTGGAGGAAGAGTTCCACGTCCTGGAGGTGGAGAGCGGGCTCCTGGTGCCACGCGCCGACGCCGTCCTGGAGCACCTGCCCAAACGGACCTTCACCACCGAGCTGCATCAGTCGACGGTCGAGTCGAACAGCGGTGTGCACGCGTCGCTTGACGACCTGTACGCCGACCTCACCGAGACGAGACGGCGACTGGACGAGGCGGCCGCGTCGTCGGGCCTGGCCGTGATGGCCGCGGGCACCGCGCCCCTCGCGCCGGCCGTCTCCGCGCACCCCACCGCCGACGCCCGCTATCTGCACATGGCCGAGGAGTACCGCAAGATCGCCGACGAACAGCTGATCTGCGGCGCCCAGGTCCACGTGGACGTGCCCGACCGGGACACGGCCGTACGCGCCATGTGCGTGGTGTCGCCGTGGCTGCCCGTGCTCCTGGCGCTCTCCGCGAGCTCCCCGTTCTGGCAGGGCGCCGACACGGGGTACGCGAGCTGGCGCACCCTGGTGTGGCAGCGCTGGCCCACCGCGGGTCCCGCCGGATGCTTCTCCGGCGCGGCCGAGTACGACGCCGCGGTGGAGGACTTCGTCCGTGCCGGGGTCATCAGCGACCCGGGGATGATCTATTACGACGTACGCCCCTCCTCCCACCTGCGCACCCTCGAACTGCGCGTCTGCGACGCCTGCCCGCGCGCGGAGACCGTCGTGCTCATCGCCGGCCTCTTCCGCGCCCTGGTGACCGAGGCCCGCGAGCGGCTGCGCACGCGCGGCGAGCCGGGCTGTACCGGACGGCACGAGTGGCTGCGCGGCGCCACCTGGCGCGCGGCCCGCTCCGGCCTCGAAGGCACGCTCGTGGACCCTGAGACGCACCGGGAGGCGGCGGCGCCGCAGGTCCTGCGCAAGCTGCTCGTCCGGCTCCGTCCCGCGCTCGAGGCCCACGGCGACTGGGACACCGTCCGCTCGCTGGCGCGCTCGGCGCTCGCCGAGGGCAGCGCGGCCCGCCGCATGCGCCGTACGGCACAGGACGAGGACCTGCTGGCCTGCGTCGACATGCTCATCGCCGAGACCCGCGGCGAGCGCGCCCGCGGGCTGCGCGCCACGTCCCGGCCCTCTGCCGTGGGAGGGTCGCGCTCCTCCGTCCTGCGCCGGGCACTGCCGGAGGCCATCGGCCGCTGACGTGCGCGTGAACGCCATGGACACCGGCTACTCAGGTTCGGCGGCCGCGACGGTCGCCGCGCACCGTCGTGCGGCGGGCGCGCAGGCGGCTCGCGTCCGGCGCACGACGCGCGCACGCAGCATGCCCGACGGCGCCCGTTGTGACGATCCGCTCGGTGGAACCGTTCGGTGAGACGACCGTAGAGAAAGGTTTTGTCATGTCCAGCAGCACGGCTGAGGTCGTGATCGGCGAGGGCGGTCCGGTTCTCCGGCACCGGTCCGCGGACGCCGGCGTGCGGAAGGGAGGCGGTGCGCCATGTGCGGTCTGAGCGGAGAGATCCGCTTCGACGGACGGCGACCTGATACGGAGGCCGTCGGGCGCATGAGCGACCGGCTCGCGGCCCGCGGGCCCGACGGCCAGGGCCTGTGGACGCGGGGCGCGGTGGCGCTCGGACACCGGCGCCTGAAGATCATCGACCTGTCGGACCTCGGGGCCCAGCCGATGACGGACGCCCGCGCCGAGCTCACCGGCGTCTTCAACGGCTGTGTGTACAACTACCGGGAGCTGCGCGACGAACTGCGCGGCCTCGGCCACCGCTTCACGTCGACGTCCGACACCGAGGTGGTGCTCAAGGCCTACCAGCAGTGGGGGACCGCCTGCGTCGAGCACTTCCACGGCATGTTCGCCTTCGCCCTCGTCGAACACCGCACGGGCCGCGTGGTGCTGGGCCGCGACCGGCTCGGCATCAAGCCGCTCTACCTGTCCCGGACGCCCGGCCGGCTGCGCTTCGCCTCGTCGCTGCCCGCCCTCCTCGCCGCCGGGGACGTGGACACCTCGCTCGACCCGGCGGCCGTCCACCAGTACCTCAGCTGGCACGCCACGGTGGCGGCTCCCCGCACCGTCCTGAACGGCGTGCGCAAGCTTCCCCCGGCCACCGTGCGGGTCGTCGAGCCCGACGGCAGTCACCGTGACCACCGCTACTGGCAGCCGTCCTACACGCGCCGGCCCGAATACGCGGGCATGGGCGCGAACGAATGGCGTGACACGGTGCTGGAGGCGCTGCGCACCGCCGTTCGACGCCGGATGGTGTCCGACGTCCAGGTCGGCGTGCTGCTCTCCGGCGGCCTCGACTCCAGCCTCATCGTCGCCCTGCTGGCCGACGAGGGACAGCGGGACCTGATGACGTTCAGCGTCGGCTTCGAGTCGGAGGGCGGCGAGGAGGGCGACGAGTTCCGGTACTCGGACCTGGTGTCCCGGGAGTTCGCCACCGACCACCGCCGCCTGATGGTGCCCTCCGACCGGGTGTCGACGGCCCTGGACGGCGCGATCGCCGCCATGAGCGAGCCCATGGTCAGCCACGACGTGGTCGCCTTCTACCTGCTCTCCGAGCTGGTGTCGAAGGAGGTGAAGGTCGTGCAGAGCGGGCAGGGCGCCGACGAGGTGTTCGCCGGCTACCACTGGTACCCGCAGCTGGCCGAGGTCTCCCGCGAGGACGAACCCGGGCGGTACGCCGAGACGTACTTCGACCGCCCGCACGCCGACCTCGCCCGGATTCTCCAGCCGCACATGCTGCCGCACGACGACGTCTCGGGCGACTTCGTGCGCGCCCACATGGCGGCGCCCGGTGCGGAGAGCGCCCTGGACGCGGCGCTGCGCCTCGACACGCACGTCATGCTCGTCGACGACCCCGTCAAACGGGTCGACAACATGACGATGGCCTGGGGCCTCGAGGCCAGGGTGCCGTTCCTCGACCACGAACTCGTGGAACTCGCCGCGTCCTGCCCGCCCGAGCTCAAACTCGCCGACGGCGGAAAGGGCGTGCTGAAGGAGGCGGGCCGCAAGCTCCTGCCGCGCGAGGTCGTCGACCGCCCCAAGGGCTACTTCCCGGTCCCCGCGGTCCGCCATATGGCGGGTCCCGTCCTGCAGCGCGTGCAGGAGGCGCTGAAGGCGCCCGAGGCGACGGAGCGTGGCCTGTTCCGGGAGTCGTACGTGACCGAGCTGCTCGCGGCGCCCGACGAGTGCCGGACCAGGCGCGGAGCGAACGCCCTGTGGCAGGTAGCTTTGCTGGAGATATGGCTGCAGACGCACGGAATCACGTGACCGACGGCGACCGGAACGGGCGGGCCGCGCACGGCCCGGCGCCCGCCCTGCGACGGGTCGACGCCGGCCTCGCCGCGTTCGGCGCGCCCGCGCCGCCGGCCCCCGCCCGGCCCGCTGACCCCCGGCGCGCGGACGGGGACGCGCCGGGCGCGGTGTGCGAGGCGGCCCCGGCCCTGGTGCTGCTGCCCGACGCGGCCGGACCGCGCGAGGCCGTGAGCCGGCTGCGCGCGCACGGGTGCTGGTACCCCTCCGCCGGCGCGGACGGCGCCGAGGTGGCCTTCATCTGCGACCGCGGCGGGGTCCCCCAGCTCTGGGCCGGGCCAGTGAACAGCGCCGACGTGCGGCTGCTGGACTCCTCGCCGGATCCCGTCACCGAGGTGTCCTGGTCGCCGGACGGCCGTTGGATCGCGTACACCACCGCGCCGGGCGGCGGTGAGCACTCCCGGGTGCTGTGCGTGCGTCCCGACGGCACCGGCCGGCGCGTACTGGCGGGCGCCGACCCGGGCAGCACCGCCTACCTGGGCTGCTGGTCGCACGACGGCTCCTGGCTCGCCGTCACCGTCACCGCGCCTCCCGCCCCCGTCCCCGGCGAAGGTCGGGGACGCGCCCCGACGGACCGCGGCCCGGCCGACGCTCCTCTCGACGGCGTCCTCCCGCCCGCCGGATGGGCCGACCGCGGCGGACACGCCACGCTCCTCGGCGCCTCCTCGTACGACGCCGGAACCTGGAACGGTCCGGCGACCGTCGCTGCCACGGCTGCCACGGCTGCCACGGCTGCCACGGCGACGGTGACCGGGGCGCTGGGCGGCACGCCGGCCGAGGCGAGCGCACCGGCGGCGACCGTGCGCCCCGACGGCGGCCTGTCGGTCTACCTGATCGACCCCGACGGTCTGGCGTCGCCGGTCCTGCTGACCACGGAGACCCACGCGGCCACGCTGCGGGCGTGCGACCTCAGCCGGGACGGCTCGCTCGTGCTGCTGCGCCGGGGACCTCGCGGCCGGCGCGAGGCCGTCGTGCGGCGGACCGACGACGCGACGGCCACCTTCGCCCTGCCGGTCGCCGACGGAGACCCGTGGATCGGCAGGTTCTCGCCCGACGCCCGGACGCTGTGGCTGCGCAGCAACGCGGACCGGGAGTACGCGGCGCTCCTGGCCGTCGTCCTCGACGCGGACGGCCGACCCGACGGAGGCTCCGACGGCGCCCTCGAAGCGCCGCACCGCGCGTCCGCAGTCACGTCCGCCGCCGCGCCCGTCGTCACGTCCGTCGTCGCGGAACGGGACGGCTGCGACCTCGAGCTGCTGGCGATGGCCCACGACGGCCGCACCGCCGCCCTGGCCTGGAACACCCGGGGGGCGAGCGAACTCGAACTGGTCGAGACCTTCCCCGCCTTCTGGGGCCTCCCCGCACCGCAGGCTCCCGACGCCGCCGGCCCGGCACGCCCCATCCCGCTGCCCCACGAGGTCGTCACCCGTGTCACGGCGGCCGGGGCGGGCCGTCTGCTGCTCGCCATGTCGGGCTCGCAACGCCGCCCCGGCGTGTGGTGGGCCCGCGAAGGCGTCTCCCTCGTGCGCACCCCCTGGTCCTCGAAGGACGAGGACGCCGTCCCGCCGTCCCGCCCGCCCGTGCGCCCCGTCCCCCTGCGGCTGACCGCGCGCGACGGGCTGCCGCTGAGCGGCTGGTACTACCGCGCGCCGGGCCGCCCCTCGAGCGTGCCCGCCCCGTGCGTGATCCATCTGCACGGCGGCCCCGAGGAACAGGAACGCCCGGTCCTGCACCCGCTCTACCACGAACTGACGGGGCGCGGCCTGGACGTCTTCGCCCCGGACGTGCGCGGCTCCTCCGGCCACGGCCGCTCGTTCGTCGACGCAGACCTCGGAGCGGGCCGCTTCGCCGCCCTGGACGACGTCGCCGACTGCGCGGCCCACGTCGTCACGACAGGTCTCGCCGACCCGACACGGCTGGCCGTCATGGGCCGCTCCTACGGCGGCTACCTGACCTTCGCCTCGCTGGTCCGGCACCCCGAACTGTTCCGCACCGGAGTGGCCGTCTGCGGCATGTCGGACTTCCTGACGTTCTTCGCCACGACGGAACCCTGGCTCGCGGAGTCCGCCGCGCACAAGTACGGTCACCCCGACCGCGACCGGGAACTGCTGCGGTCCCTGTCGCCGATGACCCGGATCGACGCGCTGCGCGTCCCGGTGCTGGCCGTCCACGGCGAACACGACACCAACGTGCCGCCAGAGGAGTCGCGCCAGTTCGTGCGGGCCGCCCGCGAAAGGGGCCTGGCCGCCGAGATGCTGACCCTGCGCGACGAGGGCCACGACTTCCTGCGGGCGGACAACCGGCGACTGTTCCGCCGGGCCGCCGGCGACTGGATGGAGCGCCACCTCCTCCTGTGAACGCCGTCCGACGGGTGTGAACGTTTCCCGGATCCGGTGTGCGTAGAGCGGCGGACGCGGGGTAGTCGATGCGAGTCGGCAGGAAGCGGCGCGATGCCTGGGGAGGTCGAGCGCCGCTTCCTGCCACTGTCAGCACCGTCACTGCGGGCACGGACCGGGCGTACGGGAGCCGAAGACGGTGATGGCAGGATGGTTGGTATGGACATTCGTCGCAGGAACAACGTCGTCGTCACCGGCAGGCCCGATGGGCCGGTGGTGGTGCTGGCCCATGGATTCGGCTGTGACCAGAACATGTGGCGGCTGACGGTTCCCGCTCTGGCGGAGCACTACCGGGTCGTGCTGTTCGACTACGTCGGCTCGGGCAGGTCGGACCTTTCGGCCTGGGACGAGCAGCGGTACTCGACCCTCGCCGGCTACGCACAGGACGTCGTCGACGTCTGCGAGGAACTCGATCTGCGGGACGCCGCCTTCGTCGGGCACTCGGTCAGCGCGATGGTGGGCGTGCTCGCCGTGCGCGCGGCGCCGGAGCGGATCGGGTCCCTGGTGATGGTGGCCCCGTCGCCCTGCTACATCGACACCGACGGCTACCGCGGCGGATTCAGCGCCGAGGACATGGACGAGCTCCTAGCGTCCCTGGAGTCGAACTACCTGGGCTGGTCGGCGGCCATGGCCCCGGTCATCATGGGCAACCCCGAACGGCCGGAGCTGGGCGAGGAGCTGGCGAACAGCTTCTGCGCCACCGACCCGGACATCGCCCGCGTCTTCGCCCGGACCACGTTCCTGTCGGACTCCCGCGACGACCTCAAGGGCGTGACGGTGCCGACCCTGGTCCTGGAGTGCGTCCAGGACGCCATCGCCCCGCGCGAGGTCGGCGCCTATGTGCACGACCGCATCCCCGGCTCCACCCTGGTGACGCTGCCCGCCACCGGGCACTGCCCGCAGCTGTCCGCCCCGCAGGCCACCAACGCCGCCGTCCTCGACTTCCTGCGCGGCCAGCGGTGATGTGCCCCGCGGGAGAAAGCTCGGAGCCCTACGGGGCGGACGCCCCGTCGACCGACGCCGCGTTCACCGCGCTGCTCGAGGACAGCGCCGAGGAACTGTACGAGTCGGCGCCGTGCGGGTACCTGTCGACGCTGATGGACGGCACCATCGCCAAGATCAACGCCACGCTGCTGGGCTGGCTGGGCCTGGAACGCCGGGCGGTGGTGGGCCGTATGCGGTTCGCCGACCTGCTCACCGTCGGGGGCAGGCTCTACCACGAGACGCACTTCGCGCCGCTGCTCCAGATGAAGGGCGAGGTCAGCGGTATCGCGCTGGAGATCCGCAAGGCCGCCGGCGGACGCCTCCCGGTCCTGGTCTCCTCCGTCGTCAAGCACGGCAGCGAGGGCGAATCGCTGCTGATCCGGACGACGG
Organism: Streptomyces sp. NPDC020597; assembly: GCF_044335095.1. Taxonomy (NCBI): domain Bacteria; kingdom Bacillati; phylum Actinomycetota; class Actinomycetes; order Kitasatosporales; family Streptomycetaceae; genus Streptomyces; species Streptomyces sp. NPDC020597. The sequence goes on from NZ_JBIRUL010000005.1 coordinate 333,968, forward strand.
TCTTCGACGCCTCCCACCGGCGTTCCTACGAAGAGGAGCTGCTGCGCCGCAAGCGGGAGGCGGAACAGGCGCACCGGCAGGCCGAGGCCGACCGGGCCAGGCTCCAGGAGGCCCTCGCCGCGCTGCAGCAGTCGCTGCTGCCCGCGAGCCTGCCGCACGTGCCGGGCGTGGAGACGGCCGTGTACTACCACACGGCGGCGCCGGACCGGCTCGGCGGCGACTTCTACGACCTCTTCGCCCTGGACGGCACACGCTGGGCGTTCTTCCTCGGCGATGTGTGCGGCAAGGGCCCCAAGGCCGCCGCGGTCACCTCGCTGACCCGCTACACCCTGCGCGCGGCGGCCCTGCACGACCCCGACCCCGTCAGCGCGCTCACCACCTTGAACACGGTGCTGCACGAGCGCTACACCGGCGGCGACCCGCGCTACTGCACGGCGATCTTCGGCATCCTCACCCGTGAACCGGACACCGGTCGCGTCACCGTCTCCCTGGCCTCCGGCGGCCATCCGCCCGCCCTCGTCGTCCGCGGCGACGGGAAGACGGAGTTCCTGCCCACTCCCGGAGGACTCCTGGTCGGTGTGCTGCCCCGGGCCGTCTTCACGCCCGCCACCACCACGCTCGGCCCCGGCGACACGCTCCTGCTGTACACCGACGGCCTCACCGAGGCGCGCACCGGACCCGACCGCGCCGACCTGTACGGCGATCACGCCCTGCGCGAGTTCGTCGCCGCGCACGCCGGCGCGTCACCGCAGGGGATCGTCCAGGCCCTGAGCGGCCTGCTGGAAGGCCTCGGCGACGGTGTCGACGACGACACCGCGCTGCTCGCCATCGGCGTCCCCGGCCCCCGTCCGGCACCCCTACCGGCAATGGATCACTCGAGATGAAGACAGTGAAGATCGCCGCTCGCGACGCGGCCACCGGTCCCGTGATCGAGATCGTCGGCGACCTCGACTACGCCACCGCGCACGAGCTGCGCGACTTCGTCGCCCGGACCGCCCTGCATCCCGGTCAGCGCGTGGTCCTCGACCTGGCACGACTGGAGTTCTGCGACTCCAGCGGCATCACCGCCCTGCTCGCGGCCCGCAACCACGCGGCCGCGGCCGGGGCCGACGTCGCCCTGGCCGCCGTCCCCGCCAACACCCTGCGCGTCCTGCGGATCGTCGGACTCGACCAGGTCTTCGCCCTTCACCCCGACGCGCACTCGGCCACCGGCGACCGCCCCGCCGCCCCACCGCCCGGCCAGGGCAGCCCCGCAGCCCCGCAGCCCCGGAATGGGGTGTGAGCGGGCCCGGAGAGGGGACTTGGAGTGCAGGCAGGGTTCAGCGGCGTTCCCATGGGGCTGGCCAGGCCAGGCTTCTTCGGTTCAGACCGCGTGCCGGGGAGGCCGCCCCCGAGGGGTCACGAGAGTCCGCCCTTCTCGCAGACCAGGCGCGCGACCTCGCGGAGCCTGACGTTGTTCTCCTGCCAGTAGCGGCGAGGAGATCCCGCGCCATCGACGCCATCTGCTCCGCGAACCGCCCCCAGTCCACGCCGTCCTCCAGTCCTCACCCTGCCTGAAAGCACCGCATACCCAGCTTTGCACGTGAGCAGTACCACGCGAGCAGCACCACGGGGTGACGGGCCCGCGGGGCGCACCGGGGGAGCAGCACACGCCGTGTCGATCGTGGGGCGGCCGGTCCGTCGTCGGACCGGGTCACGTCGTTCACGACCGGCGCGGGAGGTGTGGTCCAGGGCCCGCCCCCAGGGCGGCCGTCCACACGGCCCGTACGTCCTTCCACTCCTGTGCGCAGCCGTGTGCACGACGCGCGGGGAGCGAACGCGGGCCGACGAGACCGGCGTGCCGTGCCGGAGCCGCCCCGTAGACGTAGCAGAGGTGGTTGACCGCGCGCTGCTCGTCCGTGGAGTGCTCGTCCTCGTGGCCGTCGTCGACGTTCTCGTAGGTGATCGCGGACAACCGCCACGCCTGGGCGGCGGAGATCAGCCGCTCTTCCCCCTCGGGTCCGTCACGGAGCAGCATGAAGGCCGCGAACTGGTCGGCTCGGTCCTCCTCGCGGACGCTCATCGGGAGGCCGAGGACGTCGATCACCGCGTGCGCGCTCTCGTGGAACAGCGTTTCCAGCGTGACGGCGGACAGGACGTCGTCGGACGGCTGCCGCCCGGAGGCCCGGTAGAGGGCGCGGGTTTCGGAGATCTCCTCGTAGCAGATCTCGATGCGCCGAGCGCCGGGGTCATAGGCGGATCCCTCGCCGCCGCAGGACCGGACGACCATCACCACCGGCGGGTCCAGCGTGACGAGAGCGCTGACGCTCGCCGCGGCCGCCTCGGGCAGTTTGCGGGTCCGGAGGAACGCCGCGTCGCCCATGTCCGGAGTCGACGGCTGTTCGTAGCGGACGGTGACGCTCGATTCTGCGTCGCCCGGCGCGTCGGCCGTGTCGGACCGGCACGCCGTGGCGAGGGCGACGAGGCAGAAGCAGAGGCCGAGGCCAAGACGCAGGGGGAGCGGCGGGGCGGCGCGGGCCGGCCTCCCGACGCCCGTCTCTCCTCGCCCCTTCGCGCGGGCACGCCTCGACACCGGCTCCCCCTCCCGGACCCGGTCACCCCTCCCGGCCCCCGGCATTCCTATCAGAGACCCTCGCGCCCGGGCGGGCGACCGCCCCCGTCGCGCGGTGCGCTATTCGGGGATCGGGCCGGTGATCGTGGCGGCCCGGTCGGCGCGGCCGCCGGCGCCCAGCAGGCCCGTCGGGCGCAACGGTTCGGCGGCCTCGAGCCGAGGCAGGGTCCGTCGCGTCGCACGCAGCACGAGGGGAGGGATCGCCGCCCGGCCCACCTGGGCCAGCCGTAGCCACGAGGGGACGTAGACAGCGGTGCGTCGCTGCTCCACGGCACGGACCAGACGGGCGGCGACGACCTCCGCGGGGTGCACACGCCGGGCGGGAAACGGCATGTGGGCCCGCAACTCCCGCAAGGCGGCGTACTGGTCCCCGGCACGGATCATGTCGGTGTCGATCCAGCCGAGGTAGGCGAGGCCCACGGCCACGTCATGATGCGCGACCTCGGCCCGCAGGGAGTGGGCGAAGGCCTCCACCCCGGACTTCGACGCGCAGTACGCGCTCATCAGCGGGGCGGCGCCGAGCGACGCCAGCGAGGCGATCTGCAGGTGGTAGCCGGCGGTGCGCACCAGGTCGGGCAGGAAGGACCGGGCCGTCTGCGCGCTGCCGACGAGGTTGACCTCCACCACGCGGCGCCACGTCGCGGCATCGGAGCGCGCGAAGGGCGCGGCCTCGGCGACGCCGGCGTTCGCCACGACCGCCGACGGCGGGCCCAGGCGCCCGCGGACGGCTTCGGCGGCGTCGTGGAGGGCCTCGGCGTCGGTGACGTCGACCGGCAGGGCCAGCGTGGTCGCCGGCAGCGCGGCGGCCGTCGCCCGCAGCGCCGCCCCGTCGTGGTCGAGCAGGGCCAGCCGCGCCCCCCGTCCGGCGAGCGCGGCCGCGAGCGCCGCTCCCACGCCGCGCGCTGCTCCGGTGATCACGACGGTGCGGTCCTTGAGAGGGCTGTCGTCCACGGAGGGTTCCCTTCTGCTTCTGCGGCCCGGCCGGGCGGGGAGCGACCGGCTTCCCACCCGCGTCGGTCGTCCGCGCCGGGCCCGGCTCATCCCGTACGGTCGTCGCCGTCCGCCGGACGCGCGCTGTGGGCGGGGTGGCCGGCGGTGCGTCGCGCCTCCTTCATCTCGGCCTCGTAGAGGTGGTCGCGGCCTTGGGCCAGCTGGTTCACGGCCTCACGCGCGAGATGCGTGAACGGCTGGTGGTAGGTCGCGTCGTACGCCTCGACGATCTGGAAGGTCCAGTGCCCCGGGATGACGTTGCGGCCCAGGATCTCCGTGCGCACCCTGTCGGCCCACTCGGGGTGGCCGGCCTTGCGCAGCAGGTCGACGGCCTCGTCCAGCTGGAGGTCCGCCGTGCCGGTCAGCTGATGGAAGCTGTAGAGGTGTCCTCGCGCGCGTTCGGTGGTCTCCAGGGCCTTCGACAGTGCCCCGAGTGCTTCCACGGTCTCGTCGCCGACGCCTTCCGGACGCCGGTGGGCGCGGTCGGGGCCGTCCGGCGGAAGGGCGCGCCCGGCGGGACCGTCGCCGTCCCTCGTGATGTCCATGGTGATGTCCGTTCCTCGTGCGAAGGGGGAGGGGGGCCGGGTCCGTCACGGCGCCTGCGGGGACTTCCGGCCGCTGCGGTCCCGGCGGGTGAGGACGCGCTGGGCGCGGGTGAGACCCGGCAGGCGCTGGCGGTGCAGTGCGGCGCGGGCGGCGTTGGCTCCCGGGGCCCCGTGGACGCCGCCGCCCGGGTGCGCGGAGGCCGAGGCGAGATAGAGCCCCTTGACGGGCGTCTCCGGGCGGCCGGTTCCGGGCACGGGGCGGAAGACGAGCTGCTGGTGCATGGCTGCGGTGCCGCCGTTGATGGCGCCTGCGTGCAGGTTGCCGTCCAGGGCCTGGAGCGTGGGCGGGGCCAGGATGCGCCGGGCGCGGATGAGGGAGCGGAACCCGGGAGCGAACCGCTCGACCTGGCGCTCGACCCGGTCGGCCATGATCTCCTGCTCCCGGGGGCTCCAGGCGCCCGTCAGCCCCTCGTCGCCCGCGTCCGACCTGATGACCTGCGGCAGATGTGTGTACGCCCAGGCGGCCTCGGTTCCCCGCGGCGAGCGTGACGCGTCCGCCGTCGTCATCTGGCCGAACAGGGCGAAAGGACGGTCGGGAGCCTGGCCCATGGCGAGCTGGGCCGCGAAGCGGGTGAGCTCGTCCACGCCGTCGGCGAGATGGACCGTGCCGGCCTGCGCGGCGGACGCGGCCCGCCAGGGCACGGGGCCGTCGCACGCCCAGTCCACCTTGAAGGTCGCGAAGTCCCACTCGAAGCGCCTGAGGTCGTCGAGCACCTGGGACGGCAGGTGCTCGGCCTCGACGAGCTCGCCGTACAGCGCCGACGCCGACACGTCCGCGAGAACGGCACGCCGCGCGCCGACCGTCTCGCCCTCGACGGTGCGCACGCCGACGGCTCGCCCGCCCCGCACGATCACGCGGTCCACCCGCTGCCCGCAGCGCAGCACGCCGCCCCGCGACTGCAGCCGGCGTACGAGCGCACCGGTCAGCGCGCCCGCGCCGCCGACCGGCACGGGAAAGCCGAAGCTCTGCCCCAGCATGGACATCAGCCAGCCGAAGCCCCCGCTCCCGGCGGCCTCCGGAGCCAGGTCGGCGTGCAGCGCGTTGCCGGCCAGCAGCAGCCCGCCGCCCTCACCCCGGAACTCCTCGCTCCCCATGCGGCGCACCGGCAGGACCAGCGTGCGGGCCATGCGCAGCCCGCCGGCCCCCTTGAGCCGCGCGGCGAGCCGGGCCGTGGCGCGCAGTGGCGGGAACGGCGTGAACAGGGCGTCCAGAATGTCCGGGGCGAGACGGTCCCACGTGTCGTGCAGACGCCGCCACGCATCGCCGTCGCCGGGATGGAAGGCGTCGAGAGAGTCGGCGGTGGCGTCGAGGTCCCGGGCGAGCACCGCGCACCTGCCGTCGGTGAGGGGATGGGCCAGCACGCGGGGCGCGTGGCTCCAGCGCAGCCCGTGGTCGCCGAGCCGCAGCCGCCTCAGCACGGGTGACGCGGCGGCGAGCGGATAGAACGAGCTGAAGAGGTCGCTGACGAACTCCGGGTCGACTCCCCGGTCATGGCGCACCGCGCCGCCGGGCTCGGGCTGCGCCTCCAGGACCTCCACGCTCCAGCCCTCGTCGGCCAGCAGGTTGGCCGCCACCAGCCCGTTGGGGCCGGCGCCGATCACCACCACATCAGGCATGGCCACCGCCACGTCAGGCATGGCCGCCGCCGACGTCCTGCGCCGCCTCCCTGCGCCCTCGAGAACCGGCCGGCCGTTCGGACCCGCCCTGCTCCTCGCACACCCGGGCGAGCCGGGCCAGCATCGCGCGATGCCGCAGCTGGATGAGTCCTTCGAAGCCCACGTTGTGGAGCCGCCCGCTCGCTCCCTGCAGCGGATGCTCGTCCACGATCACCAGACAGTGCTCGCCCCAGGGGCGCAGCTCGATGGCGATCCGCGCCGATCCCAGCATGCCCGCGTGCGCCTCGAGCTCCAGCTCGGATCCCTCTTCGCAATGCCGCACGACCGTCTCGTTGGTGAGCCGGAGAGGGCCGAGGCGCACCTCGTAACCGATCGCGGAACCGACCTGCGGCCAGTGTCCGCGCACCGGTTCGGAGGACGCCGTTCCCACCACCCACTCCGCATAGCGGCCGCCGTCCGCGAGGACGGCCCACACGGTCTGCGGGCTCACCTTGATCAGACGATGCCGTACCGCCACGCCACACCTCCGAAGCACCGGGACAGGACCCACGCCGAGTGCCCAGCTCGGGGCGCCCCAACCGCCGCCCCGCGCCGGGCGACGTATCCCGCCTGAGGTTTCTGGACCCCGCGGGCGTCGGGCGTCGTGTGTCGGGCGTCGGCCGGAGTCAGAGCAGGCCGAGGTCGCCGAGTTCCTTGTGCAGGGCGGCGCGCGGGCTCTCGGCGGCGTCGCTGCGGCCGGCGTCCGCCGTGTCGTCGGTTCTCGTGCGGCGCGCGGTCCTCGTGCCGCCGCCCCGGGTGCGGTCGCTGCCACGCGTGCGGTCGCGGTCGCGGAACAGCCACGCGCCCAGCAGGCCGCCGACCAGCCCTCCCAGATGCGCGAGCCAGCTCACCCCGGGCGTCCCGGGGACCGCGACGGTGAGCATGTAGGCGAAGGAGGCCGCCATCACGAGGCCGACGAGCGTGTCCAGCAGATGCCGGTCGAAGAGGCCGCGGACGACGACGTAGCCGAAGTAACCGAAGATCAGCCCGCTGGCGCCGACCGTCTCGACGTGTCCGTCCTCGAAGAACCAGACCGCGAGCCCGCTGGTCACCGCCACCAACAGGCTCAGCCCGAGGAAACGCACCACACCCCGGTAGGCGGCGAGGAAGCCGAACACGAACAGCGGGCCGGAGTTGCTCTCGATGTGCGCCCAACTCCAGTGCAGGAAGGGCGCGGTGAGCAGGTGCGGCAGACTGCCGGTCTCGCCGGGCACCAGGCCGTACTCGCGCGCCGTGGCGTAGCCGTCCGTGGAGTTGACGATCTGCGCCAGCCAGACCAGCGCCAGGAACCCGAACATCACGAAGAACGCCTTCCGCGCCTCCGCGATCATCTGCTCCGGACTGCCCGGCGTCGTGCCGGACCGCCGCGCCACCTCGGACTTCCCGCCGCCCATGGGCGCCCCCTCCCGTGATGACGTAGATGATGCCGGTACCCGGCCCGGTACGCCACGCCGGGGACGTTCGCTCCGGGACGGTCCGGACGGCCCGGATCGCCCGGACGGCCCGGCCTTGCGGGGCCGCGCGGCCGCCCTCCGCGGACGTCATCCGCGCGCCCCCGGCCTTCCGGCGGCGTACGGGAAGCACGCTGACGCTCCGGCTCGTTCGCCACGGCGGTATTCGTGGGCCGGCGGGGTAGAGGGACGTCGACCGGCCGCCCGGCGCGGCCGGCGTCCGCCCGGAGAAGGAGTCGAGAATGACCGACGAGGCCTATCTGTTCCTGCTGGACGACGCGACCGCGGCGCTCGGCGTCGCGCCGTCCGCCGTCGGCGATCTCGCGTGCATGGACACACCCGCGGTACAGGCGTGGCTGGACGCGCAGGGGGCCTCGGCGGCCTCCCCGCGCCTGCGCCTGCTGCCTCCGGAGGAGCGGGGCGCCGTCCCGGAGGGCGCGGAACGGCTGCCGGTCCCGCTGAGCGACGAGGAGCTGAGCCGGGTGCGTCACGGTCTGGCGCCTGCGGCGCTCGCTCAGGTGGAGGAGGACCTCCTCGCCTACCGCGACTGCGCCGACGACCGGGACGCTCTGATCGCACGGGCCCTCGCCGCCGGCGTGCCGCCCCACCGCGTCGCGGAACTGACCGGGGTGGACCCCGCGGCGGTGACGGCGGCGGCCCGCTAGGGCGGACCTTCGCCCTTCTCCCTCTCCTGCCGATCAGCGCACCCTGGCTGCCCGCACCGCGCCCGGCAAGCGGCCGTCGGCATGGACTACCGGGTATCGGGCCGCCACGACGAGTCCCTGACGACTCTCCGGCTCGGCCTGGCGAGTTACCCGACGACGCGGCACCGCGCACCTTCCTCGCCCTGGCCCTCCACGGCGCCGGGGAGACGCAGCAGCGCCCGCCGCCGCGGGCGGCCGGCGTCGTTCACGCCACGTCGACGCCCAGGGCCGTGTCCGGTCGGCGGAATCGGCACGGTCCGATGTCCGGGCCGGCCAGGGCCGTCTGTGCCTCGTCGGGGCGGAAGCCCGCTGTCCGCCCTGGTCTCGTGCTCCGCCGTCCGCCGCTCCAGACGGGAGATCACCCGGAGCCGGGACGGGTCAGGCGGCAGTCGGGGCACGACGCGCCTCACCCCCGTCCGGGGTGACTCCCACGGCCGCTTCCGCCGCCTCGCCCCGCCGCGAACAGCGCCGCCCGCGCCGCCGTGCTCCGGCCGCCGCCCCAGTACGGGTGGGCGAGGACGTCGCACTGCAACCGGATGAGTCTGCGCCGCAGGTCGCTGCGCGGCTGGGCGGCGAGCCGGCGGTAGGTGGCGTGCCAGTCCTCCAGTGCCTCGGTGAGATCGGCGGGAATCGGTCGCATGGCTGAATTCAATCATGTGTTCGATTTACGGTGCCAGTCGACGCCCCGGCTCTGCGTCTCCCCGGAGCGGCCGGATCGCGCCGGTCGCGGCGGCCCTACGCTCGTGTCCCATGATCGTGTGGCTCAACGGAACCCATGGCGCCGGCAAGACGACCACCGCCGCCCTCCTTCGGCACCTGCTGCCGGATTCCCGCGTACTGGACGCAGAGAAGGTCGGCGAGACGCTCATGGACATCACGCCGGGGCTGCCCGGCACGGACAACTTCCAGCACTGGCCGCCATGGCGGCCGCTCGTCGTCGAGACCGCCCGCCACGTCCTCGACTACACCGGCGGCACCCTGGTGATGCCCATGACCGTCCTCGTCGAGCGGTACTGGCGCGAGATCAGCGCGGGCCTCGCCCGGCACGCCATCCCGGTACGGCACTTCGTCCTCCACGCGGACCAGGACACCCTGCGCGGACGCATCGAGGGGGACGCCGTTCTCGGCCCCTCCCCGTTCCGTCTCGCGTACCTGGAGCCCTATGCCGAGGCGGCCCGCACATGGCTGCACCGCGAGGCCGAGGTCGTCGACACCGCACACCTCGCCCCCGCCGAGGTCGCGGCGCGCGTCGCGGCCGCCGTGCGGAACTGAGCCGTGGGGATGGAATGGTGGGGGAGACACATCCGCTCCACGGAGGAGAATCCTCGGCATGGCCGTCATTCACCACACCGTCCTGAAGCCGACCAAGCTGGAACTGCTCACTTCCTGGCTGCCCGCCCGGCCGTGGTACGTCGGCGGCGCGGGGCGGCCGGAGCCGGTCAGGGCCGGCGGATTCCGGCTGGACGACCCCGAGGGCGAGGTCGGGATCGAGTTCATGGTCGTCACCGACACCGCCGGCCCGCGACCGGCCGCGTACCTGGTCCCGCTCACCTACCGCGGCGCCCCTCTCGAGGGGGCGGAGCACGCCCTGGTCGGCACGATGGAGCACGGGGTGCTGGGCCGGCGCTGGGTCTACGACGGCTGTCAGGACCCGGTGCTGGTCGCCCAGCTGCTGGCGCTGATCGAGGGCCGGGTGCAGGCGCAGGCGCAGAGCGCCAGTGACACGCCCGACCGCGAGGTCACCCGCTCCTACACCGGCGACGCGCCCCTCACCGCAGACCTGACCGAATCCCTCACCGCACCCGTCGGCGCCACCGACGACCGGGACGGCACCCGACTGCACGCGCCGCACGGCACGACGCTCCGCGTGCAGCGGGTGCTCACCCCCGTCCCGGACGACGCGCCCCTCCTCCCGCCCGGTGCGACGGGCCACGTCGCCGGCCCCTGGCTCACGCCCGCCGGCGCCCGGGAGCAGGGCCTGTTCGCCGTCCTGCTCCCCGATCCTCACGGCTGACGGACGCCACGGCGGCCGGGCCCCCGAAGGCGGCGCCCGGCAGGACGCCGCTCACCTCTCGTGGGATCCGATGCTCGCCGCGTGATCGGCGACGTAGGTGCGCAGATCGCGCGGCGGGCGCTGGTATCCGGTCGAGGCGGGCCGCTCGGGGAGCTCCAGCACGGGCGGCGGCACCTCGCGGTACGGCACGGTCGACAGCAGGTGGGCGATCATGTTCAGCCGCGCGCGGCGCTTGTCGTCGCTCTCGACGACATACCAGGGCGCCTCGGTGATGTCGGTGTGCACCATCATTTCGTCCTTGGCCCGGGAGTACGCCTCCCAGTGGGTGATGGACTCCAGGTCCATCGGCGAGAGCTTCCACCGCCGCAGCGGGTCCTCCAGCCGGCGCCGGAAGCGCTCCTGCTGCTCGGTGTCGCTCACCGAGAACCAGTACTTGCGCAGCAGTACGCCGTCTTCGGCCAGCATGCGTTCGAAGATCGGGCACTGGCGGAGGAAGAGCTGGTGCTCCTCCTTCGTGCAGAAGCCCATCACGTGCTCCACGCCGGCGCGGTTGTACCAGGACCGGTCGAACAGCACGATCTCCCCGGCCGCCGGCAGGTGCTCGACGTAACGCTGAAAGTACCACTGGGTGCGTTCGCGCTCGGTGGGCTTCGGGAGTGCGGCGATGCGCGCCACGCGCGGGTTGAGGTGCTCGGCGACCCGCTTGATCGTGCCGCCCTTGCCCGCCGCGTCCCGCCCCTCGAAGACGATCACCAACCGGGTCCCGGAGGCCCGCACCCACTCCTGTAGCTTCACCAACTCCGTCTGCAGCCGCAGCAGTTCCTTCTCGTACGCCTTGCGCGGCAGTGCCGCCGTCTTCTTGCCGGACATGCCGCCTCCACCGCCCGTGACCCCAACGCCGACATCCCCGGGGCTCCCCCGGGCCGCGATCGAACACCAGGACGCCACCGTACTGACCGCCGGGGCGCCGCGCACCCGGGACGCGCCCGGCCGGACGCAGCGGCCGGCCGCCCGTCACGCGCCGACCGGCGCCCGTTCGTCGAGGAGCCCCGCCTCGCGCAGGTCGGACCAGAGCCCGTCGGGGATGCGGACGCCGAACGCCGCGGCGTCGAGGCGTACTTCCTCCGGCGAGCGCATGCCGAGGACGACGCCCGCGACCGCCGGGTGCCGCAGGGGAAACGCCATCGCCGCCTGGGGAAGCCGCACGCCGTGCGCCTCGCAGACGTCGGCGAGCGCGCGCGCCCGGCGCAGGACATCCGGCGGGGCGGGCGCGTAGTCGAAGTTCGCTCCTTCCTCCGGCCGCGGTGTGGCGAGCAGCCCGGAGTTGAAGACCGATGCGGCGAGGACGGACACCCCGCGCACGGTGCACGCCGGCAGCAGGTCGTCCAGAGCGCTGTGATCGAGGAGCGTGTACCGCCCGGAGAGCATCACGACGTCGGCGTCGGTCTCCCGCACCAGCTCGGTGAGCATCCCGGGGTCGTACATGCCCGCGCCGACGGCCCCGACCACGCCCTCGGAGCGCAGTTCGGCCAGTGCGGGGAAGCCTTCGCGCAGCGCTGTGCCGAAGTGCTCCTCGGCGTCGTGGAGGAGGAGCACGTCGACGCGGTCGACCCCCATGCGGGTGAGGGAGTCCTCCACGCCGCGCAGCACGCCGTCCCGGGAGAAGTCCCACACCCGGCGGTGCGTCGCGGGCACGTGGAACCGCTCGTCGCTGCGGCCCCGGGGGTCCTGCGGGACGAGGAGCCGTCCCACCTTGGTGGACAGGGTGAACGCGTCGCGTGGCATCCCGCGGAGGAAGTCACCGGTGCGGCGCTCGGACTGGCCGAGGCCGTAGTGCGGGGACGTGTCGAAGTAGCGGACGCCGCAGTCCCAGGCGGCGCTCAGCGTCGCGGCCGCGGTCTCGTCGTCGAGCGGGGCGAAGAGCCCGCCCAGCGGGCCGCCGCCGAAGCCCAGCTCCGTGACCTGCACCGTGCTGCGTCCGAGCCGGTTGGTCCTCATGTCCCGCGTCCCTCTTCGTGCGTGTCCCGGCGTGACGGGTGCGCACCCGACTCCGGCGGTCGGTCCCGGGGCGACCGACTCCGGCGGTCGTCGGTCCTGCGGTGACCGCCGTGCGCGACCGCCGGACTCCGGAACGCGGCGGCGGTCAGCGGGCGATGCGGTGCCTTCGTCCCCCGCGGCGGAACCGGACGACGGCATAGGCGAGATCGGCGAGAAGCACGACGGCGCCGATGACGAGCAGGTAGAACAACCCGTGGACCGCGAACCCGATGATGCCCAGGACGAGGGCCAAGAGGATCAGGAACAGGAACAGGCTCATCGTTTCTCCCCACGGCGGGCTTCGGCCTCCCGCCTCTCAGCGGCGGGCGAGACGGCGTTCGCCGCCCGCGCCCGGCAGGTAGTCCAGTTCGTAGTGGGCGAAGACCTTCGGCTCGTCCGGGGCGAGCAGCTCGCCGTCCACGTCGATCGACGGGGCCTTCTTCACCGCGTTCTTGCCGTACGCCACTTTCAGGTGCCCGGGGCCGACCGTCGCCCCGGCGAGCGGGACGAACACCAGGCGGCGACGGGTGGGCAGGCCGACGGTCACCGTGGCGAAACTGGGCAGGTCAGTCCCGGTGTCGACATAGACCGACTCCAGGACGCCGATGCGGTGCCCGTCGGGATCGACCACGTCGTGACCGCGCCAGTCCCGGATGTCGCTGGGTTCGAACATGAGCAACCTCCGCAGGTGCGGGTACCCGGCTTCGCGTCGTGGATGTCACCGCCGGGCGGCGATGGGGGAAGGACGACGGGCGTATCGGCGCGGCGGGCCCCGCCCGGTCACTGGGGACGCGCCATCAGTATCGCGACGTCGTCCTCGGCGGCCTGCGGGAGCATCTGTCCGAGGACGTCGTCACAGAGCGCCGGGAGGGGCCGTCCGGGCCGCCGCAGCGCCCGGGCGAGCCGGTCGAGCCCCTGGTCGAGGTCGCGGTCCCGGGCTTCGATGAGACCGTCGGTGTACAGGACGAGCAGGCTGCCGGACGGGAGCGGGACCTCCTCCGCCTCGAACCGCTGCCCACCCGCGCCCAGCGGGGTGCCCGGCGAACCGTCGAGGAACGCGACCGCGCCGTCGTCCGCCACCACGGCCGGCGGGGGGTGACCCGCCCGGGCGACGAGGCAACCGCCGACGCGGGGATCGTGGACGGCGTAGACGCAGGTCGCCAGCTGGTCGTCGCCCATGTCGGCCACGACGGCGTCCAGCGACCGGAGCATGCGGGCCGGGTCGACGTCGTGCCGGGCGAGCGTGCGCACGGCCGTGCGGAGCTGGCCCATCACCGCCGCCGCATGGATGCCGTGCCCCATGACGTCGCCGATGACGAGCCCCGTCCGGCCGTCGGGCAGCGCGATGACGTCGTACCAGTCGCCGCCGACGTCGTGCTCGCTCGCCGGCCTGTACCGTCCCGTGAGTTCGAGGCCGGGGACGACGGGCAGCGCGCTGTTGGTCAGGCTGCGCTGCAGGGTCAGGGCCGTCGCCCGCTGCCGGGTGTACATGAGCGCGTTGTCGATGTTGAGGGCGGCGCGCGCCGCGAGCTCGTCGATGAGCACGCAGTCCTGGTCGTCGAAGGGCTCGCGGCTGCGCAGCCGCGTCACCACGATCGCCCCGAGGACCTTGCCCCGGGCGACGAGCGGGATCAGCCGCGCGGACCCCAGGCCCATGAGGTAGGCGCGCAGCTCGTCGGCGCGGGGGTCGGTGACCAGCGCGGGAACGTCGGGCCGGTACAGGTTGGTGGGTCGGCCGTCGGCGATGACGCGTTCGTAGAGGGAGCCGGCCGCGAGCCGTGAGGTCATGCCCGGACGGAGCTTCGCGGTCGGGGCGGCGGGATCGGGGAAGCGGGCCGCCATCCGGCGGACCACGCCGCGGGTGACGGCGGTGGACTCGTCGGGCGCCAGCACCTCTTCGAGGAGCTGCACGTCGGCGGAGTCGGCGAGCTGGGGCACCAGCATCTGCACGATCTCCTCGGAGGTCTGCCGCAGGTCCAGGGTGGTGCCGATGCGTGCGCCGACCTCCGCCAGCAGCGCGAAGCGCTGGCGGGCGCGTTCGGCGTCGCGTTCCGCCTGCTGGCTCGCGGTGATGTCGATGAGGGAGGCGATCACGCCCAGGGTGCGGCCGCCGCCGTCGAGCAGCGGGGCGTAGGAGCACGACCAGGTGTGTTCGCGGTCGGGATCGGCGGGGGTCCGCCCGGTGCGGCGTACGTCGACGACGGCCGTGCCCCGCTCCAGCACCTCCCGCATCGTCGCCTCCAGCGCCACGGCGTTGACGCCGGGCACGACCTCGGTCAGCCGCCTGCCGAGGTGCTCGGCGGCGGAGGCGCCGTTCATCCGGGCGAGGGCGTCGTTGACCCGGAGGAAACGCAGGTCGGCGCCGAGGGTGGCCAGGCCGATGGGCGACTGGCTGAAGAGGCTCTCCAGGGCCGCGAGGGAGTCGCGCATGCGCAGAACCTGGGAGGTCTCCACGGCGATCAGCAGGGCGCCGGGCCGGCCCCGCGCGTCGGCGGCGGGGACGATCCACATCTCCATGGTGACCTGGTGGCCGTCGCGATGGCGCACGGACAGCGTGCCGACCACGGTCTCCCCGCCCTGGACGCGATGGGTGAGGTGGTCGGCCAGCTCACGGTTGCCCTCGGGCACCAGAAGGGCCGACGCGGGCCGGTCGAGGACGTCCTGCGGCCGGTATCCGAGCAGGTCCTGGGCGGCCAGCGACCACTCCACGACGCGGCCGTCCGCGTCCTCCCGCCACAGCGCGATCGGAAGCAGCTCCCGCAGCACGCCCGCGTACCCGACAGCTCCCTGGGGCTGCTCGGGCGCCGCGCCCGCCCGGTGAGGGGCTTCCACCGCGGTACCTCCCCATCGGCATGGATCATATGAAAACACCATATCCGGAACATTCGGGAAGCAGTGGTGCCGGAGTTCGCCCGCCACCGCTCGCGACCGCTCGCGACCGGCCCCCTGTGAGGGCGCTCCTTCCCCTGGTGCCCGCTCCCCGTCGCTTCCCGTCGCGCGGACGGGCCGGGGCGATCGGGGGCGATCCGGGGCGATCCGGGTCCACGGGCGGGTCAGACGGCGTACGCGTGGGTCTGCGTCGCCTTCACCGCCGCCCACACCTCGGCGCCCGGGTGCAGATCGAGTTCGGCGGCGGCGGCCGCGGTCAGGTCCGCGGCGAGCGGCAGCTCCCCGGTGAGGGCGGCGCGGATCTGGTCGCCGTGCGTCTCCAGGCTCGCGACCTCGCAGCGCCAGAGGTTGCGGGCGCTGGTGCCTGCGGGGCGTGCACGGTGCAGGGTGACCGCCCCCGGCGGGAACGCCACGAAGACCGGTCCGGTCAGCGCTTCCGTCGTGGTGATCCGGGGACCGTCGTCGAGGCGGACGACGTGCCCGTCGGCCTCGCCCCGGAAGAGGTTCAGTCCCACCAGCCGGGCGATGTAGTCCGTACGGGGATGGCGGGCGATGTGGGACGGAAGGCCCTCCTGGACGACACGGCCGTCCTCGACGACGACCAGGCGGTCGGCGAGCACCATGGCGTCCAGCGGATCGTGGGTGACCAGGACGGCGACCGCCTCGAACTCGGCGAGGTGGCGGCGCAGTCGGGTGCGCACCTCGAGACGGGTGCGCGCGTCCAGCGCGGCCAGCGGCTCGTCCAGGAGCAGCAGCCGGGGGCGGACGGCCAGCGCCCGGGCCAGCGCGACCCGCTGGGCCTGCCCGCCGGACAGCCTGCGCGGCTTGACGCCGGCGTGGTCGGCGAGCCCCAGGCGGTCGAGCCATTCGGCCGCCCGCGCCCGCGCCTGCGCCCTGGTGGCGCCCTGGCAGCGCGGTCCGAAGGCCACGTTGTCCAGCGCGGTGAGGTGCGGGAAGAGCAGATAGTCCTGGAAGACGACGCCGACCGGGCGGGACTCGGGGGGTGTGCGCTCCAGCGCCTCGCCGTCCAGCCGCAGCCGTCCGCCGCTGAGCGGGGTGAGGCCGGCGAGGGCGCGCAGGGCGGTGGTCTTCCCTGCGCCGTTCGGGCCGAGCAGGGCGACGACCTCGCCGGGTGCGACCCTCAGCTCGACGTCGAGCCGGAAGGCGCCGCGCTCGACGACGAGACGGGCGTCGAGGCCCTGTCCGGGGCCTTGCCCACCGCCTCGGGCGCGCATCTCGCGGGCCGCGTCGTGGATCTCGGTCACCGTGCCCCCGTCCAGCGGTCGCGCAGGCTCGCGAGGACCGCGACGGACACGGCCAGCAGCACCAGGCTGAGGGCGATGGCGGCCTCCGGGTCGCTCTGCAGGGCCAGATAAACGGCCAGCGGCATGGTCTGGGTACGGCCGGGGAAGTTGCCCGCGAACGTGATCGTGGCGCCGAACTCACCGAGCGCCCGCGCCCAGGCCAGGACCGCGCCGGCCGCGACGCCCGGTGCGATCAGCGGAAGCGTCACCCGGCGGAAGGCGGTGAAGCGGGAGGCGCCGAGTGTCGCGGCGGCCTCCTCGTACCGCGGATCGGCGGCGCGCAGGGTGCCCTCCACGCTGATGACGAGGAAGGGCAGGGCGACGAACGCCTCGGCGACCACCACGCCCGCCGTGGTGAAGGGAAGGGTGATCCCGAACCAGGCGTCGAGCCACCTGCCCACGACGCCGTTGCGGCCGAGCGCCATCAGCAGCGCCACACCGCCGACGACCGGCGGCAGGACGAGCGGCAGGGTGACGAGCGCGCGCAGGAGGCCGCGGCCGGGGAACTCGACCCGGGCCAGCAGCCAGGCCAGCGGTACGCCGACGACCAGGCTCACCGCGGTGGCCGCCGTGGCGCACACCAGCGACAGCCGGAGCGCCTGCCACACCTCGGCGCCGGTCAGCAGCGCGGGAAGGCTGCGCCACGGAGCCCGCACGAGGAGCGCGATGAGCGGCAGGACCAGGAAGGCCACGCCGATCAGGGCGGGCGCCAGCAACGGCAGCGGTGCACCCCGGCCGGCGGCCGCCCGGGGCCGCCGTGGACGAGGCCGGTCGCCGAGGGCGAGGGCCGGGGCGTCACGCTCGCCGTCCGGCGATGTCACGGCGTGAGGAACCCGGCTCCGGTGAGGACCTTCTGGCCCTCGGCGGACCGCACCAGCGCGATGAACGCCTCGGCGGCACCGGCGTTCCCGGCGTCCTTGAGCCGGACGATCGGATAGTCGTTGACGGCGTTCGCGGACTCCGCGAACTGCACGCCCTGCACCTTGTCACCGGCCGCGTGCACGTCCGTCTTGTAGACGACGGCGGCGTCGGCCTCCTTCAGCTCGACCTTGGTCAGGGCCGCCTTGACGTCCTGCTCGTAGGAGACGGGGGTGAGTTTCAGCCCGGCGGCGGCGAGGGCCTTCTGCGCGGCCGCGCCGCACGGGACCTCCTTGTCGCACAGCACGACCTTCAGGCCCGGTCCGGTGAGGTCCTCGAGCGAGGCGATCTTGTCGGGATTGCCGGGCAGCGTGGCGATCTCCAACTGGTTGCGGACGAACACCGCGGGCGTGCCGGAGGCGTCCCCGGCGTCGGTCACGATCTTCATCGTCTTGGGACTGGCCGAGGCGAACACGTCCGCCGGGGCGCCGCCGGTGATGCTCGCGGCGAGGGAGTCGCTGCCGCCGAAACTGAACGTGACCTTGGCGCCCGGGTGCTCCTTCTCGAACTGCCGGCCGAGCGTCGTGAAGCTCTCCTTGAGCGAGGCGGCGGCGAACACCGTCACCGCGCCGGACACCCGGCCCGACGAACCGGAGGGGCCCGAAGCGGAGCCGGACGCGGTGGAGTCCGCCTTCGTCGGGGAGGAGTCGTCCGACGACGAGCAGGCGCTCAGTGCCAGCAGCGCCGCAGCCCCGGCGCCGGCCGCGCTCAGGGTGCGGCGGGTCCGCCGGGTGCGGCGGTTCTGGGGCTCGATACGGGTCGTCACGAAGTGCACTTCCTCTGCTCGGGCTGGGTGGCGGTCCAGGCGCCGAAGAGCATTCTGCCGCAGATGCGAGGAGAAAGTCGCCTGTCGGTTCGCATGAGCAGCCGATGCGGTCGATGCCCTTGGCATGTGCGTTCGCACGGATGACCGCTGGCGATATCGTCGAAGTGACGATATCGTGCGGGTGTCACCGCGCCGGCCGCCCTCCGGAAGGACCACCATGCCCACCGCACTCCGCCCTCCCGCCCGGTCCGAAGGCAGCGGAGGCGCCACGACGATCCGGCTGCTCCCGCAGGATCCCGAGTGGCTGTGGGACTTCTACATGACGCACGACCTGCTGCTCGCGCCGTATCACGCCGCCTGGGCGGCCCGCAGGCACGGCGTGGGCGAGGACGTCGCGCCCGCCTGGCCGCCCGGGCTGGAGAACCTGACCGGGTTCGACGCACCGGCCTGCCTCGACGCCTGGGCCCGCGTCCACCGCGCGCTCCCGCCGGTTCTGCGCGACCGCGTCCTCCTGCACGACGAGCGCGCGGATCCCCTGCGCCGCAGCACGTTGCGCGGCCCCGACGGCAGAGCGCTCGTGCCGCTCCACCCCGTCACCGTCGCCGAGGACGACCTGCGGGCCCTCGGACGCGTACGGCGTGCGATACGCGCCGGCGCCAGGGCGATGCCCTCGCTGGTGGTGGCCGGACACGCCGACGGGTCGGCGGACGTCCGCTCGGTCGCCTCACCGGGCGACTACCAGGGCACGGTGGACCGGACCGTCGCGGTCCTCTCCCTCGCCCCAGGCGACGACACCGACGTGCTCGCCCAGGCCCTCGCGCCGGGTGCGGCGACCTCTCGCACCGACCTGTCCGAGGAGCAGTACGAGGCCTACCGGCGCTTCGCCGACCGGCTCGCCGCCGCGGCCACGACCGGCTGGTCGGGCGGCGAACGGGCCCTGTTCAGAGAGCGGTACTGACCGCCGTCCGGCAGCATGCCCGATCTTCGAGGCGGGCCCGTGCCCCGCACGGTGCGGCTCTCTGACAGGCTCGGACCGTGACGTACGTAGTGACCGTGGACACCTGCATCCCGGAGGGCACTCCGGAGATGGACCCGCTGCAACGCGCCGGCGCGGTGGCGCTCATCGAGGACGGCTTGGACTCCGTGCGGTCCGTCAAAGGACCGGAGGGAGTGGAAGTCGCCCTGCTCGACACCATCGTGGCCGTCCACCCCGGCGGCGCCCTGCTGAAAGTGATCGTGGACGCTCCGGCCCTGGAGTTCGCCGAGGACACCGTGCAGGCGCTCGTGGACGAGCTGCTGGAGCGCTCCGCGCTGCTGGCCGACTGGACGATCGAACGGTGCGAGGTCGAGCTGCACCAGGACCTCGCCAAGGAGAGCCTCGACGCGGCCGAGGGGCCCGACGCCCCGCCCGACGACCTGGCCGCCCGCAGGGCCCGGCACACCGCCGGCCCGTCGGGCGAGGGGGCGGCGCCGGGCGGGGAGCCGCAGACGGAGGCCGCGGCCGTCCGCACACGGATGCTCCGGCTGGCCGAGGCCCTGCGGTCGTTCCCTCCCGCGGCATTCGGAGCGACCGCGGCGACATGGTCGGCCGACGCGTCCGGCGCGGGCGCGGAAGGAGCCGCCGGACTCGCCGCGGGCGCCCTTCTCCACACCACCGACACACTGGTGGACGAGCTGTTCGAGGACCTCCAGGTGCTGACCCAGGAGGACGTGGCCGTCGCCGAATGCGAGGGTCCGCTGTGGCACCTGGAGCACCTCCCCGACCGTTACGCCCTCCAGTACGACGCCCGCTTCGCGCGCCGCTTCCTGGTGACCCTGATCGCCATGACCACCCGCTTCACCGACGGCTCCTTCCAGCGGATCGGCTGCGTGGCCGAGGGACTCGCCCTGCGGCTGCTCCTGAACGAGACGGCCACGACGCTGGAGCGGTACGGGCTCATGGACGACGACGTGTCGGCGGCCCTCGACGCGTTCGCCGACCGTGTGTACGAGGGCGTGGAGCACCAGTGGCTCTACGACGACGCCCTGGGCGTCAGCGACGGGGCCGCCGCCGGCATCGGGCCGCGGGCCGCGCCCCTGGCGTTCAGGTCGTGGTTCACGCCGTTCGACGAGAGCTGGTACGTGCACCCTTCCGCAGCGGACGACGTCTGAGGCGTCCCGTCCGGAGCGGCCTAGCGGCGGACACGACCGGAGGGGACGGGCCGGTGGGCGGGCCGCCGGGGCGGGGGCGTCCGGCCGCCGTCGTGTGATCCTGGCTCCATGACTGATCGACCCGAGGTCTCCGTCGTCCGCCGCCCCGGCCGGACCTGTTCCGCGGACGACGGACTGGCCGCGCTGCTCGCCGCCTACCACCTGCGGACGGAGGCGGAGAAGGGCGCGGCCGTCGCCGACGTGGACGCGCTGCCGGAGCGCTACCGAAGGGAGATAGCCGACCCGCAAACGGTGTTCGCCGCCGACGTCGTGCTCATGGCGCTGGCCGGGGCCGCCGCGGTGGGCTGCCTGGTGGTGACCGCCCCCGTCGACGGACGGTCCGAGATCAAGCGACTCTGGACGGACCCGGCGGCCCGCGGCCGGGGTGTCGCGTCCGGCCTGCTCCGGGCGGCCCTCGCGCACGCCGCGGAGAACGGTGTGGGCGTCCTGCGGCTGTCGGTGTGGGACTGGCGGACCGGCGCCGTCGCCCTCTACCAACGGTTCGGCTTCGCCGTCACCGGATCCTGGGACGAGCGGGACCGGCTGGTGTGCATGGAGCGCGCCGTGTGAGAGGCCGCCGCTTCCCCTGTGCCGCGGGTGACGGATGCCTCACGGGCCCCTCGTGCGAAGGAGTGGACCGGCTCCCTCGCCCCGGGCGATCGTGGGCGACATGAACGATCATCGAGGGGTCATGAGTGACGTGCCGTCGGGCGACGAGGCGGAGGAGATCCGCCGCTTCTGGGGACGGCTCGGACTGCCCGGGCTGGTCGACGTGCACACGCACTTCATGCCCGAGCGCGTCCTGCGCAAAGTGTGGGACTACTTCGACGGGGTCGGCCCGCTGACGGGCGGGCTCGAATGGCCCATCACCTACCGGCGGGACGAGGCGGAACGGACTTCCCTGCTGCGGCAGTTCGGCGTGCGGGCCTTCACCGCGATGATCTACCCCCACAAGCCCGGCATGGCCCCGTGGCTGAACGGCTGGGGGGCCGACTTCGCCCGCCGCACCCCCGACTGCCTGCACACGGCCACGCTCTATCCGGAGCCCGGCGTCGAGGCGTACGTCCGGGAGGCCGTGGAGGCGGGCGCCCGCGTCTTCAAGGCGCACGTACAGGTCGGAGCGTACGACCCGACGGACGAACTCCTGCGGCCGGCCTGGGAGTTGCTCGCCGAGGCCGGGGTCCCCGTGGTGATCCACTGCGGCTCCGGGCCCGCGCCCGGCAAGCACACCGGACCCGAGCCGATCGCGCGGGTGCTGGCACGCCATCCCCGGCTGCGGCTGATCGTCGCCCACATGGGGATGCCCGAGTACGAGGACTTCCTCGACCTGGCGGAGCGGTACCAGGACGTGCGGCTGGACACCACGATGGCGTTCACCGACTTCGCGGAGGAACTCAGCCCGTTTCCCCGCGGGGCCCTGCCCCGGCTGGCCGCACTCGGCGACCGGATCCTGCTCGGCACGGACTTCCCCAGCATCCCCTACCGCTACCTCCACCAGTTGCACGCCCTGGAACGCCTGGACCTCGGGGACGACTGGCTGCGGGCGGTGTGCCACGACAACGGGGCGCGCCTGTTCTCCGTGTGAGCGCCGTCGCCGCGTGAAACCCGTTCCCGGCCGTTTCCGCGGGGGACCGGAGACAGCCCGCCCCTGAGGAGGGCGCCCGGTGTGTGCGTCCGGTGCGGGCGCAGGGGTACCCGGCCGGGGTGGAACCCGAGCGTGCATCCGTGCCGTAGAAGCGCCCGGTAAATCCGATGGAGGGCGGCGTTCCGGCGCTCCTATAGTGGCCCGCATGCGCGCCGCCTACCCCCGAACCCCTCATCTGCCCTGGTCACCAGGCATGTCCGCGGACGATCTGCGGGCCGGTGGGCTGAGTGGGCTCGCCGGGCGGGAGGTCGTCGTCACCGAGAAGCTCGACGGGGAGAACACGACGCTGTACGCCGACGGACTGCACGCGCGCTCCGTCGACTCCGCGCACCACCCGTCGAGAACGTGGGTCAAGGCGTTGCAGGGGCGGATCGGAGCGCGGATCCCGGCGGGCTGGCGGGTGTCCGGGGAGAACATGTACGCGCGGCACTCGATCCCGTACGACGACCTGGAGGGCTACTTCTACGGGTTCTCCGTGTGGGACGGGCACGACCGGTGCCTCGGCTGGGACGGGACCGTGCGGTTCCTGCGGGCGCTCGGGGTGCCGACGCCGCAGGTGCTGTGGCGGGGCGTCTTCGACGAGCGCGCGCTGCGTCGTCTGCGGGTGGAGACGGGGCGGCAGGAGGGGTACGTCGTGCGGACCGTCGAGGGCTTCGCACGCGAGGACTTCGCCGGACGGATCGCCAAGTGGGTACGGCCGGGGCACGTCACCACGGACACCCACTGGATGCACGCGGCCGTCGTGGCGAACGGACTCGGCGCACGGGCCGCGCTGTGGGACGTGCGGTCAGGAGCGGACCCGGACGCGCGGGCGCTCTCCCGTTTCGTGGGAGTGGGGACGAGTCGCGGCGAGGGGGACGACGCGGACGCCGAACCCCACGGCCATGTGCACGCGGACGCGGAGGCGGCCGCCGAGACGGGCGCGCGGCTGGCCGCGCTGGGGCGCGGCGGGGACGCACGCCTCGCGGGGGTGCTCGCCGCACTGCTGCACCGCACGCCGCGGGCGTCGCTGATGCGCAGGGCCGCCGGACCCCTGGGCGTGCCGCTGGCGAGGCGCGTCGCCGACCTGGTGGGTCTGCACACCGCACTGCACCGGCCGTACCCCGACGCGGAGCGGCGGGCCGGGCTCGTACGGATGTCGTTCGCGGCCGACCTGGGCGTGCTGCACGCCGTTGCGGCGGCGGTCGCGGGGGACGACAGGGCGGCGCGCGACGAGGTGGAGTGGTCCGCGCTGCACGCGGAGGAGGCGGGACTGCTCGTCGACGCTCCGCTCGCGCCCCTGAGGTCCGGGCTGCGCGCGGCGCTGGCACAGGACGGGATCCGCGGCGACGCGGCGGACCGCTGCTGGGCGCAGACCCGGGACGCGTACGCGCAGGGGCGGGTCCGCACCGTCGAGGAGGCCGTCGCGGCGACCTGGCGGTGGCGTGGCGGGGACTTCCCCCGGCTGGTCCACCTCACGGGCCCGTCCGGCAGCGGCAAGAGCGCCTTCGCGGCGCGGCTCGACGGGGTCTCGGCGCGCGTCGAGCTGGACGCACTGCGCACGGCGCGCGGCTCGCGGGCCGATCAGAAGGCCAACGGGCAGGTGCTGCGGGAGGGCCTGGACCGGCTGGACGCAGCGCTCGCGGCCGGCGGCACGGTGGTGTGGGACGCGACGTCACTCAACCCGCAACAGCGTTCCCTGGTCCATGGAGCGGCGCGGCGGCGCGATGCGCTGGTCACCCACGTCGTCGTCCTCGCGGACGACGGCGAGCTGGAACGGCGCAACGCCGCCCGCGCGCATCCGGTGCCGGCGGACGTGCTGGCGGGGCAACTTCGCCGGTTCGTGCCGCCCTACCCGGGCCAGGCGCACCGCACCTGGTACGCGGGCGCGGACGGGACCGTGCAGGACCGCGACGGCACACTGGAGGGGGAGGAAGCCTGATGCGTACCAGCGAGGAGATCTACCACCGGGTGCGCTGGGACGCGCGGTTCGACCCCGCGCGGTTCGTGTTCGGCATCCACCAGCGGGGCGCCGCGCCCAAGCGGGTACCGCTGGCGACGTTCGTGCCGGGCGGCGAGATCCCCTGGCACCGGGTGCTGTTCGTCGAGGCGGACGGCGAGGTCGTGTGGGACCGCGCCACGGGAACGGACCGCGTCGACGCCTCCGGCGCCGGCCGGGCCCGCGAGGCGCGGCGGCTGCGGGCGCCCTTCTTCACCACGCGCACGCCGCACGCGTGGGACACGGCCGCCGGGCGGTGGCGCCCCGCCGCGCCCGCCCAGGGGGAGCCGGGCCGGGACCGGATCCGGGTGCTCACCTGGAACACGCTCTGGGACCGCTACGACAGCCACCGCATCGCCACCGCGCTGCGCCGCCCGCTGCTGCTGGAGGCGCTCGAACGCGCCGACGCCGACGTCATCGCGCTGCAGGAGGTCGAGGCGCGGTTGCTGACCATGCTCATGGAGTCGTCCTGGGTGCGGTCCCGCTACACCCTCGGCGCCGACCCCTACGGCAAGGACGTCGACGACTGCGGTCTGCTGCTGCTCAGCCGGCTCCCGGTGCGCGAGGCCGCTCTGCATCTCCTCGGCCGCCACAAGGCCGTCACCGCCGTCGTCGTGGACACCGCGACCGGACCGCTGACGGTGGCCGCCACCCATCTGACGAGCGACCACTCCGAGGACGGCCCGGCCCGGCGCGCCGCCGAACTCACCCGGCTCGCCGAGGGAACGGCGGGCGTGACGGGCGGCCTGGTCCTGGTCGGGGACTTCAACGACGGCGGCCCGGGTCCGGCGCGCACGCTCGGCATGCTCGACGCCTGGACCGAGGCCCACGGCCCGCACGACGACTCGCCCACCTTCGACCCGGTCGGCAACCCGCTGGCCGCCGTCTCCTCCCTGTCGGGCCGCGTCTCCCGGCTCGACCGCGTCCTCGTCCGGCCCGCCGACGGCCCGCGTGTGACCGGGGCGACGCTGCTCGGCGACACGCCCGCCTCGGCGGGGCTGTACATCTCCGACCACTACGGGGTCGCCGCCGACCTGCACTGCGGCGTCGAACCGCCCGTAGACGTCCTCGACGTCGCGCCGACGCCCCGCACGGCACTGGCGTGGGTGCCGCCGGGCGGGCTGTGGCCGGCGCTGCAGGACGTGCGGCGGGACCACGACGTGCAGATCCGGCGCTGGCCGCCGCACGTCAACGTCCTGTTCGGGTTCGTCCCCGAGTCCGACTTCGAGCGGGCGGCCCCGCTGCTCGCCGCGGCCGCCGCACAGGTCGAGCCGTTCACGGCACGGCTGGAGGGAGTGCACACCTTCGCCCACGGGCGCGACGCCACGGTGTGGCTGGACCCGGCGGCGGACGACGCGACGCCGTGGGCGGAGCTGTGGCAGGCGCTCGTACGGCGATTTCCCCGCTGCCGTGGACGCCACGACGGATTCACCCCGCACCTCAGCCTCGGCCGTACCGGCGATCCGCAGGCCGTCGCCGCCGACTGCGCGGCCCGGCTCGCCCCGACGACCGCCCGCGTCGGCGAACTCGTCCTGCTGTCCCGGCGGGGCGACGAACCGATGCGGCCGCGCGCCACGGTCGCCCTCGGCACCGGCGAGGTGCGGTGGCTACCCGAGCCGGACCTCGGCCGGCCTGACCGCGGACGGGAGGACTGGGCCTCGCCCCCGGCCTGCGCGAGCGTCCGGCCGGCTGCGGACGAGCCGGCGGCCGAGCACGTCCTGCGGCGTCTGGCGGACGCGCTCGGCGAGGGCGTCGTCCACCTCACGGGCTCGCGGCGCATGGGCTGCGCCCTCGCCGGATCCGACCTGGACGTCGTCGCCGCGCTGCCCGGCGACGTCGAACTCGCAGCGGTACGGGAGCGGGTGACGGCCGCGCTGCCACGGGCCGCACGGATGCGCGAGGTCGTCGGCGCGCGCGTGCCGGGACTGCGGTTCCACGTCGAAGGGCTCGACGTGGACCTCGTGGTCGTCGCCACGGGAGCGATGCCGGCGGCGGAAGCCCTGCCCCGGCGAGCCGAGCTGGGCGAGGCCGCGGCGATCGCGTTGAGCTCGGTGTCCGACGCGGAGGCGGCCTTGGCGGCCGTGGGCGCACACGGCCTGCCGGCTTTCGTGGAGCTGGCCCGGGGCGTCAAGGCGTGGGCGAGGGCCCGCGGACTGGACGGAGCGCCGTTCGGCGGCCTGCCCGGCGTGGCGTGGGCGGTGCTCGCGGCACACACGGTCAGTCGGTCGCCCGACGTGTCGGACCCCGCTGAGCTGCTGCGACGGTTCTTCGGGACCTGGGCGGCATGGGACTGGCGCGAGCCGGTCGGTCTCACCGGGGACGGGCGCGAGCCGGTCGGTCTCACCGGGGACGGGCGCGAGCCGGTCGGTCTCGCCGGGGACGGGCGCGGAACCGCCAGGACGCACGTGCGCCACGACCCGCCCCAGGCTCACCAGAATTACGCCGCCCTCACCGTGCTGACGCCCGCCGCACCCGTGCGGTCCTGCACCGAACAGGTCGGCCCGCACGGTCGCGACCTGGTGAGCCGGGAGCTCTACCGGGCCTGGGAGACGGTGGAGGACGCCGCCCGGTCCGGCGCCGATCCATGGCCCGCGCTGCTGTCCCCGCCGCCCCTGCACCGGCGGCACGCGGCATGGGCCGTGGTGACGGTGCGGGGACGGCGGACGCGGGACGTCGACGAGCTGAACGGGCGGGTACGCGGACGGCTGCGCGCGCTGCTCACTGCGCTGGAGGAGACGGGGGTGGAGGACGCGCACGCCTGGCCGAGGCAGTTGCCCCCGGCGCCGGCGTCCGCCGGGGAATCCACGGGCGCGCGCTACGTCATCGGGCTCGGACGCACGCCGCCCGGCGCGCAGCGGCTGGCGGACATGGCCGGCCGGTGGTCCGCCGGCCTGCCGGGCGTGGAGGTGGCGTACGTCGACGCGGGAGCGGTCCCCACGCTGCGCTGAGCCCTGCGGCGTGGGAACCGGCGTGCCTCCCGGCCCGCGTGCGGCGGCGCTCACCCGCCGTGGACGCGGGGTGGTCAGGCGGCCTTCCGTGCGACGAGCCGGACGGGCACCTCGGCGTAGGTGTTGAGGATCGTGTTCTCCGCGATCACCGGGTCGCCGGTGAGCTCGATCCGCTCGACGGAGTCGAGCAGCGCGTGGATCAAGGCGTGCAGTTCCAGGCGGGCGACGCCGTGACCGACGCAGCCGTGCGCGCCGTAGCCGAACGCGAGGTGGTCGCGCGGATTGCGGCGCAGGTCGAACTCGTCCGCGCGCTCCCACTTGCGCTCGTCACGGTTCGCGGAGGCGAACAGGGCCCATACCCGCGCGCCCTGAGGGATCGTCACCCCGCCGAGCTGCGTGTCGCGCGCGGCGACACGGGTGAGGCCCCGCACGGGAGTCTCGAACCGCAGGAGTTCGTTGATCGTCGAGGCCACGAGCCCGGGCTCGGCGCGAAGGGCGGCCCACTGGTCCGGGCGCTCGGCGAAGACGACGAGCAGATGGCCGATCGCGGCCGCTGTGGTCTCCAGCGACGGGCCGATGAAGTCGACGAGAAGGAGCGGACACTTCTCGTGGGGGATGACACCCTGCTCAGCGGCCTCGAGCATGGCGGCCCCGGGACTCCCGGGCGCGAGTTCGCCGCTCGCCGCGAGCTCGTGGGCGAACGCGAAGAGACGCTGCGTCATCTCCATGTTGTGCGGGGTGCGTTCCGTGACGGGGCCCAGCAGGTCGTTGCCGACCTGGCCCCACTCGTAGAGGTGCTCACGGTTGCGGTCGGGCAGGCCGAGGTAGTCGGGTATGACCAACATGGGCATCGCCTGGGCCAGTTCGGCGACGCCGTCGATCGCGCCCCGGGCGACCACCTCGGCGACCAGGCCTTGTGCCTTGCGGGCTATCTCCTCGCCGCGGCCCTGAACGGAGCCCGGCCGCAGTCCGGCCCCGACGACGGAACGCAGCACGTCGTGCTCCGGCGCATCGCTGACCAGGGTGACGCCCCGCATGATCCGGTTGACGTCGGGATCGAATCCCACGCCCTCGCCGGAGAGGAACGTGTCGTGGTCGGCCAGCGCGGCCTTCACCTCGTCGTACCGCGTGAGCGCGTAGACGTCCGGTTCGTGCAGCCGGACGACGCCGCCCAATTCCCGTAGCTGCCGGTACTGCTCGTAGCGGATGCTCCGGGCCGAGGACGCGAACATGTCGATCTCTGCGCGGGGTACGACAGCCATGGTTTCTCCTGGAGGCGCGGGGGGAGTGGTCGACGAACTGGCCGCGGGCCAGGGATGGTCGACGACGCTCCTTCCTGGCCTGGCCGGGCCGGACACACCTTCCTGATCTTGCTCGGGCGCAGGCGTCGCAAAACCCGGGTTCGGTCCCGTCGCGGGAAGGGGGCCGGAGCCCGACGGCGAGCTGCGTAGAGTGCCGCCCATGACCGTCGCGCGCTCCCTGGTCCTGTTCCTCGCCGCCGCCGTGCTCGAGATCGGCGGGGCGTGGCTGGTCTGGCAGGGGGTCAGGGAGAACAAGGGATGGATCTGGGCCGGCGCGGGCGTCGTCGCCCTCGGCCTCTACGGGTTCGTCGCCACCTTGCAGCACGACGCCCACTTCGGCCGGGTACTGGCCGCCTACGGTGGCGTCTTCGTCGCCGGGTCGATCGCCTGGGGCATGATCGCCGACGGCTACCGACCCGACCGGTACGACGTCGTCGGCGCCCTCGTCTGCCTGGCCGGCATGGCGGTCCTGATGTACGCGCCGCGCGGCACCTGACCCGATCCACCGGCGCCGCCGTGCGGGGCGCGTCCGCCGTCGTGGGTCCCTTCGGCCGTCCCGGGCCGGTCGGTCAGACCGCCGCCGAGGCGGTGAGCAGGCGGCCCATCGCGGCCAGCACCGACGGCTCCACGCGGTAGTACACCCACGTGCCGCGCCGCTCGGAGGTGAGGAGTCCGGCCTCCCTGAGCTTCTTCAGGTGATGGGAGACGGTCGGCTGGGAGACGCCGACGTCCGAGATGTCGCACACGCACGCCTCCCCGCCCTCGTGGGACGCCACCGCCGAGAACAGCCGCAGCCGCACCGGGTCGCCGAGCGCCTTGAACATCCGGGCGGCCGCCTCCGCCTCACCGGCGGTGAAGGGGCGCTCGGTGAGCGGGGGACAGCACGGATCCCCCGCCTGCTGCCCGGCGGGATCGATCAGCGGCAGCGCCTTGGTCGTCGGCATGCATCTATGTTGACATACATCGAAGCAAGGCGGACGGGTTCCGTCCCCGAGCCGGCGGCCCGGGGAATGCGGACCGGCCGTCGGGGGCGGCTGTCGCCGATCCGCCGCCGCCGACGGCCGGTTCCCGGTCCGCTAAGCCGTGGGCGCGCGCTGCTCGCCCGAGCCGCGGACGATGAGCCTGGTGGGGACGGTGATGGTGTGGGCGCGGGTGCGGTCGCTGTCGAGCCGGGTCAGCGCGGTGGTGGCCGCCGCCCTGCCGAGTTCCTCCGCGTCCTGGGCCACCACCGTCAGAGCCGGTTCGAGCGCCTCGGCCAGCGCCACGTCGTCGAAGGCGACCACGGCGACGTCCTTGCGTCCGCTGCGGGCGAGTTCGGCGACTATGCCCAGCGCCATGATGTTGTTGCCGGCGAACAGCGCGGTGGGCGGATCGGCCAGAGCGAGGAGCCGGGCGGTCGCGGCCTCGGCGCCCTGCTGGTCATGGGCGTTGGCGACGAGTGAGCGATCGTGGGGGATGTCGGCCTCCTGCAGCGCGGAGCGGTAGCCGGCCAGACGTTCGCGGCGCGTGTACAGCTTCACGGGCAGGTCCCCGACGAAGCCGATGCGCCGGTGTCCGTGGGCGATGAGGTGGGCGACGCCGTCGTGGGCTCCGGCACGGTTGGAGCTCACGATGCTGTCCGTGACCAGCCCGACGCCGGGACGGTCGAGGAAGATGACGGGGAGGCCGGCCGTGCGGTGGGACTTCAGATGGGAGTGGTCGGCGCCGACGGACGGAACGACCATCAGGATGCTGACCCGGCGGGCCAAGAACTTGTCGGTCAGGGCGCGTTCGCGGTCGGGGTCGTCCGCGGAGGAGCCCATGAGCAGGGTCAGTCCGCGGTCGCGGACGGTGTCCTCGATGGCGCGGGCCACGGCGCCGAAGAACGGGTTGGCGAGGTCGGGGATGACCAGGCCGATGGTGGTGTCCGGGCCGCCGACGCGGATGTTGCGAGCCATCAGGTTCGGCTGGAAGCCGAGCCTGGCCACTGCGGCCAGTACCTGTTCCCTGGTCTGCGCGGAGGCGGGCCCGTCCTCGTTGAGGACTCGGGAGACCGTCTTGGCGCTGACGCCGACTTCGCGCGCGACGTCGGCCAGGGTGGGGCGGCGGTTGGCTGCCATGGAGGTAACCGTCTCCTGAGAGCTCTCGGTTCCGGCCGCGGCCTCGGCCGAAACTGCGAGAGCGGGTTGTGCTGTCAGGTGGCCTGGACTCCGGCGGCCTTGGCGGCCTCCGAATCCGCTACGACAGTATCTCCGGCCTCGTCGACGGTGAGTGCGCCGGTCATGATGGCGACGACCTCGGCCATGGAGTAGTCGGAGGGCTTGATGAGGGCGGCGCGCCGGCCGAGGCGGTGGACGTGGATCCGGTCGGCGATCTCGAAGACGTGGGGCATGTTGTGACTGATGAGCACGACCGGCATGCCCTTGTCGCGGACGCGGCGGATCAGGTCGAGGACCTGACCGGACTCCTTCACGCCGAGGGCGGCGGTCGGTTCGTCCATGACGACGACCGAGCGGGCCCAGGCGACGGCGCGGGCCACGGCGACGGCCTGGCGCTGTCCGCCGGAGAGGGTCTCCACGGCCTGCGTCAGCGAGCGCAGACCGATCTTCAGGTCGGCCATGTGCTCAGCCGCCTCCTGGCGCATGCGCTTCTTGTCCAGCATGCGCAGGGCGCTGCCGAGGACGCCGGGGCGGCGCAACTCCCGTCCCAGGAACATGTTCGAGGCGATGTCCATGGAGGCTGCCACGGCGAGGTCCTGATAGACCGTCTCGATGCCGTGGGCCTGCGCGCTCTGCGGGCCGGAGAACGTGATCGGGCTGCCGTTCAGCCGGATTTCGCCCGCGTCCGGGACGACCGCGCCGGTGAGCGCCTTGATGAGGCTGGTCTTGCCGGCCCCGTTGTCGCCGATCACGGCGAGGACCTCGCCGGGCAGCAG
Source organism: Streptomyces sp. NPDC020597 (assembly GCF_044335095.1). Taxonomy (NCBI): domain Bacteria; kingdom Bacillati; phylum Actinomycetota; class Actinomycetes; order Kitasatosporales; family Streptomycetaceae; genus Streptomyces; species Streptomyces sp. NPDC020597. Next base: position 364,889 of record NZ_JBIRUL010000005.1, read on the forward strand.
GTCGAAGTCGGCGCCGTCGATGGCGGTGACCTGGCCGTAGCGCTTGACCAGACCGCGGGCCTGCAGCACGGGCGTGGGGGAGGAGGTGGCGCTCATCGGGCCTTCTTCCGGGAGATCTGGTCGACGGTCACCGCGAGGATCACCAGGACGCCGGTGATCAGGGTCTGGTAGATGGAGGCGACGCCCATCAGCTGCAGTCCGTTGCGGAACACGCCGACGATGAGGACGCCGATGAAGGTGCCCAGCACCGAGCCGCGTCCGCCGAAGAGGCTGGTGCCGCCGAGGACCACGGCGGTGATGCTGTCGAGGTTGTCGGTCTGTCCGGCCTGCGGATCGCCCACTCCGGTGCGGGAGATGAGCAGCAGGGCCGCGATGCCGTACAGCAGTCCGGCCACGGTGTAGATGCCGATGGTCAGGCGCGAGGTGCGGATGCCGTTCAGGCGGGCGGCCTCGGCGCTGTTGCCCAGCGCGTACACGTGCCGGCCCCAGCCGGTGCTGCTCAGCGCGTAGGCGAGGAGGAGGAACAGGGCGATGGTGACCAGGGAGCCGTAGGTGATGTCCGTGTGACCGAGGGGGAAGGTCTCACCGAGTGCGGTCAGCGGGCCGGGCAGGCTGGTGACCGTCTGCTCCTCGGAGTAGATGTGGGTCAGCGCGAACGCCACGTTGAGCATGCCGAGGGTGACGATGAACGGCGGCAGCGGGATCTTCTGCACCAGCAGACCGTTGAGCAGCCCGAAGCCGCCGCAGACGGCGAGGCCCAGCGCGATCGCGACGAGCGGCGGGACGGAGCCCTCGGCGGCCATCTTGGCGATCACGATGCTGCCGAAGGCCATCACCGCCCCGCACGACAGATCGATCCCCGCCGTCAGGATGATCAGGGTCTGCCCGATGGCGAGGGTGCCCACGACCATGACCTGCTGCACGATCAGTGAGAAGTTCCCGCCGGTCAGGAACTGGTCGGTCGAGAAGGAGAAGAAGGCGCAGGCCAGAAGGAGGGCTGCCAGGGGTCCGGTGGTCGGCGCCGTGAGCAGTCGGCGGACCGTGGTCGGTGCTTTGAGCTCCGAGTACGGCGTGGTCGTGGCTGTCATGCGAAGTCCTTGTCGGAAGACAGATGTCCTTGTCGGAGGACGGGGGCGAAGCCCCCGCCGCCGGGACAAGGGGGGCGGTCGTCCCTGGTCCGGGAGGTGGGCCGGCCGCCCCGCTGAAGGGAGTGACGTGACGTGCGGTTCTGCGGGGCGGCTCAGCCCCAGCAGTTCTCCAGGCCGTAGGCGGTGTCCTTCGACGCGACCCCGTCCTGTGCCTTGTCGCTGATCAGCGTGACGCCGGTGTCGGTGTAACCGGACGCCTTCTTGCCGTCCTTGGCGTACGTCACGACGGCCTTGACGCCCTCGGCTGCCATCTTCAGCGGGTACTGCTGCGACGTGGCGGCGATCTTGCCGTCCTTGACCGCCTGGGTGCCGGTGCAGCCGCCGTCGACGGAGACGATCAGGACGTCCTTCTCCCGGCCCTTCGCCTTGAGAGCGGTGTACGCGCCCAGCGCCGCCGGCTCGTTGATCGTGTAGACGACGTTGATCTCGGGGTTCTTCTGGAGGCAGTTCTCCATCGCGGTCTGGCCCTTGGCCTGGTCGCCGCCGGTGTCCTGGGCGCACAGGACGTCCTTCTCGGCGGCGCCGAAGCCCTTGAGGAAGCCGTCGTGCCGCTGGACGCCCACGGAGACGCCCGGCGCCAGGTCGAGGGTGGCTATTTTCGCGGCCTTGCCCTTCATGGCGGCCTTGGCGTACTCGCCGATCAGCTGGCCGGCCTTGAGGTTGTCGGTGGCGAAGAGGGCGTCGACCGCGCTCTGCGGGTCGGTCGGCGTGTCCAGGGCGATGACCAGGACACCCTTGGCGCGGGCCTTCGCGATCGCGGGCACGATCGCCTTGGAGTCACTGGGCGTGATCAGGATGCCCTTGACCCCGGCGGCGACCATGTTCTCGATCGCGGTGACCTGCCCGGCGTTGTCCCCGTCGAACTTGCCCGCGGCGGTGGACAGCTTGGCGCCGTTCTCCTTGGCGGCCTTCTCCGCGCCCTCCTTCATCTTCACGAAGAACGGGTTGGTGTCGGTCTTGGTGATCAGCCCTACCTTGACTTCACCCGAGCCGGAGCTGGAGGAGCCCGAACCGGAGCCGGACCCGCAGGCCGTCAGGGTGAGGGCCGCGACGCCCGTGACCGCGGCGACTCTGAGGAGGGAGGAGGACAGGCGAGAGGTGCGAGACATGAACGACTCCTGTGGGATAGCGGACGGCACCGGGTAGGGATCAGAGCGTGCCGCCCGGGGTGTCATCGTTGACTTATGTCATCGTTGACACTTCCTGGCGAGGATGATGGACTCCGGATCCCGGCAACGTCAATGCCTTCCACCCGTCACAAATCGGCAACGTCCCGGCCACCGTCTCCGCGCAGTCGCCCGGTCGCGCTGGCGCCGGGTCGCCCCTCAGTCCCGTCCGCCCGAGCCGCCCGCAGTCGTCCCGAGCCGTTTTCCGTACGTTTTCCGTACCGTTCACCGAGTCGCTTCCGAGCCTTTCCCCGCCTTTCGAGAGAGAGCAGCCCATGAGCCCGCGTCAGATCACCGTTCTGGGAGAGTGCGTCGCGGACGCCTTCGCGGAACCGGTCAACGCCTCGAACGAACTCGCTCTGCGAGTGCTCCCCGGCGGCGGGCCCGCGAACACGGCGGTGGCGCTGGCCCGGCTCGGCACACCGGCCCGCTTCCTCGCACGGCTGTCCGGTGACGTGTTCGGCCGCCTGTTCCGGGCCCACCTCGAGGCATCCGGCGTCGACCTCTCGCACGCAGTCTCCGCCGCCGAGCCCAGCACGCTGGCCGTGGCCGAGCTGGACGCCACCGGTCAGGCCGCCTACTCGTTCCACGCGCAGAACACGGCCGACTGGCAGTGGACGCCCGGCGAGCTGGCGGCGGTGGACCTGTCCGGGGCGGCCTGCGTGCACACCGGGTCGCTGGCGCTGGTCCGCGAACCCGGCGGCGCGGTCGTGGAGGAGTTCCTGGCGGCGGCCGCTCCCCGGGCCACCATCAGCATCGATCCCAACGTCCGGCCGCTGCTCGTGCACCCCGACGTCTATCGGGCCCGGCTGGCGCACTGGTGCTCCCTCGCCGACATCCTGCGGCTGAGCGAGGACGACCTGGGGCTGCTGCTGCCGGGCGCCGGGCCGGAGCAGGCCTGCGACATCTGGCACGCCGCGGGGGTGCGGCTGGTGGTGATCACACTCGGCGCCGACGGAGTCCTGGCCTCGCTCGACGGCGAGCGGCTGCGGGTGCCCGCGGTGACCACCCGCGTCGTCGACACCGTCGGCGCCGGCGACTCCTTCACCGCCGGACTTCTGCACCAGCTCGGCTCCCGCGGACTCCTCGGCGGCCGGCTGGACGGTCTGGGCCTCGACGACGTCGCGGAAGCCTGCCGGTTCGGCGCCCGGGTCGCGTCCCTGACCTGCTCGGTCGCCGGCCCCAACCCGCCGTGGCTGGACCAGCTGGCGCAGCTGTCGCCCACCGGCGGGGCCTGAGCGTCCGGGCCGACCGGCCGGGTGCAGTCCACGCCGGGGCGTTGACGTGCGGGGCGCAGTGCGCCCATCATCGGGCCACTCGATGTCATCGATGACACACCTCGGCGGCACTGGGTGCGAAACGGCCGCCGCCCGGGCCTCGACACCGCCCACCGCCCACCGTCCACGCCTCACCCCCCCACGTCCCGGGCGGTCCCGCGACGCGCACCCCGACGCGCGGGCGCCCGGCTCACCCCGCCTCCCCACGACCGACTCCCACGACCGACAAGGACCCGAAACTGTGAAGAAGACCCTGCTCGCCGAGTTCACCGCCCGCGAAGGAGCACAGGACGAGGTCGCCCGCCTGATCGGCGCCTACGCCCTCGAGGTGCGCGAGGAGGAGGGCAACATCGCCTTCGACGTCTACACCAAGGCGGCCGAGCCGCGCGCCTTCTGGATCTTCGAGGTGTACCGGGACGAGGACGCGTTCCAGGCCCATCTGAAGGCCCCGTACGGCGGTCCGTTCAACGCCGCGCTCACTCCGCTGATCGAGGAGACCGCCTCCGTGCTGACCTTCCTCGATCCGCTGGCCTGACGGACGGAATCTCCGTTGCCGACGGGCGGCGCCCGCCGCGATCCTGAGGCCATGGAGTACTTCGTATGCGGCTGAGGCTGCGGCAGTTCAGGCCCCGAACAGGCCCGCACGAACACCGTGTCGTCCAGCCGTCCGAGCCGCTGAGCCGCATCTCGTTGAGCGCGCCCGAACCCATCGGCGCCCTGTTCGGCGACCAGCAGGGGCTGAGCCTGCTCTCGGGGCTTTTCTCCTTCGCCGCCTACTCCCGGCACGCGATCGTCCATGTGCCGCTGCGCGCCTCCCCTCGGCCCGAGGAGGGCTTCGGCACGCCGGTCGACCTCGTCCTCGTGCATCACACGCTCGGTCTGCGCGCCGCCAAGTGGCCTGCCCTGCGACGCAAGTTGGTGCGCGGCACGCCCCTGACCGCGGGCACCGACGAAGCCCGCACCGCGAGGGACGCCGCACGGTGGGCGGAACGCGAGAGGCGGGCCGGCTTCCGCGACCAGGTGCGGCACGCCACCCACGCCGGGGCCTTCTTCCTGTTCGGGAACCGCGAGGCCTTCGCTGCGGCCGCCGCGGGCCTCGCCGAGGCGGCGGACCGGGGTCCGCGTCAGAAGGGCGTCGCGCAGGGCCGGTCTGCGCTCATGACATCGCTTCCCGCCCTGGTCCAGCCGCCCGGCGGCGGTCATGACCTCGAGGTGCTGGTTCTCTTCAAGCCCTGTCCGTCCCACGCCCCCTGCGCACGTCCCGGGAGTTGACCCGACGGGAGCCGGCCCCGGCCGGGCGCGTGCGGGCCTGCGGTGCGGTCAGGGCCGCGGCGGTGTGTGAGGCCCTCGGCGCTGGTCGCCGCTGTCGCGGCGGAGCCGGTCGGTGTGACGGGCCACGTCGTCGACGCGTGCGGCGAGTTCGGGGTGCTCCGGAGTCAGATACGAGCGCGTGCCCGTCAGCGGGCCGACGAGGGCGGCCGCGTCGTCCGCGGCGAGGGCGGAGCTGAGCTCGAGGAGAGGACTGCGGGCGGCGGCCGGGAGGTCGAGCGCCGTGATCTGTCCGGCGAGCCGGCGCAGATCGGCCGCGTTGGCACGCGCCCATGCGGTGACGGTCCGGTCGGCGGCGCGGCGGTCGCGGGTGGCCTGGACGCGTTGCTCGCCCGTGGACCCGGGATTCCCGGGGCGGACGCGCAGGTAGCGGCGTTCGGCGGCCTGGCGGCTGGCGACGCCGAGGGGGTGCGCGAGGTCGGCCCAACTGGCCCCCGCTTCCCGGGCCTCCTCGATGAGGCCCGGTTCCCAGCCGGCGAGCCGGTCGCGCACTTCACGGAGCAGCAGGAGTGCGGCGAGCGCCTGTTCCGAGCTGGGCCGGGCTGACGCGGCACAAGCGTCCGACGGCGGTGTCCCGGCGGTGCGCAGAGCCTCGCTGATCGTGTCGAGGGCCGCAGCCGCGAGGAAGGACGCGGGGGTGACGGGGTGCGGGTCCTGGTGATCGTCGGTGGTCATGCCGCCTCCGGTGGTCGCCGTCATCGTATGGACGACATCTTGCTTGTCATCATTTCGATGACATGTTACAACGGTGGCAGGTCACCCCGCATTGGCAACAAGTGCCTGACCCGAACACTGGAGGTGTTTCCCGATGTTGATGCGCACCGACCCGTTCCGCGAGCTCGACCGACTCACCCAGCAGCTCCTGAACACCACGGGCACCTGGTCGCGGCCGTCGGCGATGCCGATGGACGCCTACCGTGAGGGCGAGGAGTACGTGATCGCCCTCGATCTGCCCGGTGTCTCCCCGGACGCGATCGACGTCGACGTCGAGCGGAACATGCTGACCGTCAAGGCCGAGCGGCGGCCCGTCGCCAAGGCGGACGACGTGCAGATGGAGCTCAGCGAGCGGCCCCTCGGAGTCTTCTCCCGCCAGCTCGTGCTGGCGGACACCCTCGACACCGAGCGCATCGAGGCGGACTACGACGCAGGTGTGCTGACCCTGCGCATCCCCATCGCCGAGCGCGCCAAGCCCCGCAAGGTGGCCATCGGCGGCGGCTCCTCGCAGCGCCAGATCAGCGGCTGAGGTCCCCGCGTCCGGCCGCCCCGAACTCGTCCGGGCGGCCCGACGGGGGAGGGGAGGGGGGTCCCGCGACCGTCCCTCCCCTCCCGCGGGGTCAGCCCTTGCCGAGAAGCTTGTTCATCTCGGTGATCTCGGCCGTCTGCGCGGCCACGATGTCGTCGGCGAGGGACTTGGCGGCCGCGTACTCGCCCTTGTTCTTCTCGGTGCCGGCCATGGCCACGGCGCCCTCGTGATGCTCGACCATCATCGCGAGGAACTTGGCGTCGAAGTCCCTGCCGGACGCCTTCTCGAGCGCGGCCATGTCCGAACCGCCCATCATGCCCGGCATCGCGGAGCCAGAGTGGTCCATTCCGGCCATGGAGCCCTCCATGGCGGCCGAGGAGTCCGGGACGTCCTCACCCCAGGACGTCAGCCAGCCGCTCATGGTCCTGATCTCCGGATCCTGCGCCTTCTCGATGCGCGAGGCGAGGTCCTCGACCTGAGCGGAGGACGCCCGGCCCGCGGCCAGTCGCGCCATCTCCAGGGCCTGGCGGTGGTGCGGGATCATGCCCTGCGCGAAGGACACGTCCTGGGCGTTGTGGGCGCCCGCCGTCACGCCGGCACCGGCCGACGACGACGCGGAGCCGGGAGCGGCCGTGGCGCCACTGCTGCCGTCGCCGTCGCCGCCGCAGGCGGCGAGGACGAGCGCGGCGGCCACGCACGCGGCCGAGACGGCGGCGCGGCGGGTCAGGGTACGGGTACTGCGCATGCTGAAACTCCTGTGGGGTCGTGCGAAAGAGGATCCGGACATGCCGCGGCGCCGAAGGTCGCCGTGCCGGCGACGCGGTGCCGCGTGGTGTCTAGATCCGCAGGAGTTGCAGTTCCGCCAGAGAGGGCGGCGCGCGTGCCTCGTCCGGGGTCCGGCCCGCGTACGGGCAGACGGTGTCGGTGCGCACGGGTACGGCGACCGGGTCGGGGACGAGGGCGCCGAGAGTGGGCGCACCGCTCACCGAGGCCGCCACACAGGTCGGGTCCGCGTGATGGAGGTGCCCCCCGCCGCAGCCCCCGTGGTCCCCGGCGCAGTGCGCCGGCGCGCTGACCGAGACGGCGCTCGAGTGCGGGGCCCCGGCGCGCTCGTGGACGGCGCCCCCGGGCGCCAGGGCGTGCATGGCCAGGATGCCCGCCAGCAGACCGAACACCAGCAGCGCCCGCCACCGCCGCACAGGCGGGGGCGCGAGGTGCTGCTGTGGGGTCTTCATCGCGATCATCCTAGGCAAACGCTGCGGCGGGCTCGTCGGCGGTGTCGACCATGGATACGGGCGCCGGCCGGTCCGCGTTCACCGCGGGCGCGGCTCAGAACGCGTAAGCGGATGCGCAGCCACGGGGCTCGACCGGCCACCAGCGCACGCAGGCGTGCGACGGCCGGCGCCTTGGTGGCGCTGTCGTAGCGGACGTTCAGGGCGCCGTTCTCGGAGCGTTTCGTCTCCTGCAGGTCCGGCCGCCACAGGACCTCCTCGGCGCGAGGATGCCAGCCGAGGTTGACCTCGTGCAGTTCCCGATTGTGCGTCAGCATGATCACCTCTGCGGCGGCCTGTCGCTTCACCCGGTCGGGCAGGACGTCGTCCAGGTGCCCGAGCAGTTCCGTCCAGGCCTCCTCCCAGCCGGGACGGACGACGACGGGGGACAGGTTGAAGTGCACCTCGTAGCCGGCGTCGAGGAAGTCGGCGGCGGCGGCGATCCGCTCGGCCACCGGCGACGTGCGCACGTCCAGCAGCCGGGAGTCCTCCGGGGGCATCACGGAGAAGCGGATCCGGGTCCGGCCCCGGGGGTCGAGCGCCAGCAGGTCGGGGTTGACGAACTTGGTCGCGAAGGAGGCCCTGGCCGTCGGCCACTGCCGGAAGGCGTGCACGAGGTCCGCGGTGTTGTCGCTGATCAAGGCGTCCACCGAACAGTCGCCGTTCTCCCCGACGTCGTACACCCAGGCCTCGGGGTCGCACTGGTTCGGCTCGGGCTTCGGACCCTGCCGGGCGATGTGCCGGCCGATGTGGCCGACGATCCGGTCGATGTCCGTGAAGACGGTGACGGGGTTGGCGTACCCCTTGCGGCGCGGCACGTAGCAGTAGGCGCACGACATCGCGCAGCCGTTGGAGGCGCCCGGCGCGATCCAGTCGGCGGACCGGCCGTTGGGACGCGTCCTCAGCGACTTCCGCTCGCCGAGGACGAGCGTCTCGCCCTTGACGCGCACCCAGCGTGCGACGTTGCCCTCGTTGCCGTGCAGGCCGGGGATGCGCCAGTGCGACTCGACCTCGACCAGCCGGGCCCCGGGGAAGCGGCCGATGATCTGCCGTCCGCGCGGAGAGGCCGCAGCCGCGGGTTCGGCGTGGATCTCCCGCACGGCCAGCAGACGGTGCGCGGCGTCGGAGTCGCGGAAGGACCGCCGGCCGGTGCTCGCCGCCTCGGGCTGCGGACCGAGGGCGTCGAGACCGAACAGGGCGTCGGCGTCGTCCGGGGCGGCGAACGGCTCGTGCATACACGGTCCCGTGGGGGTGAGGGCGGGTGGGGAGAGCAAGAGGCCGGACCGAAAGCGGACGCATGCGGACTGCCCACTGTACGGTCGGCCGGATCAGCCCGACCGTGCCCCGGGACGCGTCACGTACGACCGCGGCCGTGAGGGCGTCGCACGGCCGCCGGTGCGGGCCACGCCGCCCGGCTGCCGGTCCGACGGGCCGGGCAGCCGGGCAGCCGGGCGGGCGCCCGCGGGGCGCTGCCTGCCGTCCACGAGTTGCACGAGCGGGGGAGCCCGAACGCCCGGGTGACGTCCGTGTCGCCGTCGGCAGGCCAGGGCGGCGGGAGCCGCCGCGCGTCGGCCGCGTGCCGAGGCGGCCGGCGCCTGTCACGACGGGCCGGCCTCCCCGGGGCCGAGCCGCACGGTCGTCGTGACCCGGGTGAGGGCGGGCGCCCGGGGAACCGAGCCGAACCCGAACCGCACCGGCGGATCGACCGGCGCGACGCCGCCGAGGTCGCCGCCCTCGAAGGACGCCGACACGGTGCGGACCGGTCGCAGGTCACGGGCTCCGTACCACTCCGTCCGATTCCCGCCCGCGCTGCCGCGGGTGCGCACGCCCGGCAGCAGGACCCGGGCGAGGACGTCGGTCAGCGCGCTCCACGCCGGACGGCGGGCGAGCGGGCCCGGCACGGCGCGCAGCACGAGGCCCAGGAACCCTCGCCGGCCGGTGGTGAACCGCACGAAGAGCGGGCCGGCCGTGACCGTCCACGCGTCGCCGTCGACGCTCACGTCGACCGGGACGACCCGCACGGTGTCGAAGACGTAGGTGTCGCCGACGAAGTCCGCCGTCTCCCTGGTGGGGGCGAACAGCAGTCGCTCCCCGTCAGGACGTTCCACCATCACGTCGCTGAACGCCCCGAACGGCGATCGCGGCCAGTGGCCCACCACGAGGCGGGTCCCGTGGGCCGTGCCCATGCCCGCGATCCAGCCGTCGAAGCGCAGCGTCCGGCGCTGCCCGGTTCCGGTTCCGCGCGGCACACGGATCATCGGCCCGGCTCCTCCCCGCGCGCCGGGATCCGCCCTCCTCGCTCGGCCGTCTCCCGCCGTCATACCGGCTCTCCCGCCTGTGCGCCGCGCACGTCCGGAGCCGGGTACCCCGTCCGGCGTTCGCCCACGCGCCGTCCCGGTGAGGGACGACTCGGCCCGGCCGACGGGTGCCGCGGGAACTTGGGGGTACATGCTGCTCGCCGCGTCCCGAGCCGGTCCGGGAACCGCGGCTTCTGTCTCCCACGGGCGCCGGCCAGGTGATGAGCCATGACCAGTACGCAGGAACGGCCCGAGTCGACTCTCCGCGCCGACGTCCCGGCACGCGCGAGCGCGCAGGAGCGCGCGGCGCGCATACGCCGTCGGCTCGAGCGGCTGATCGGCATCGCGGCGACCGAGGGTAACGCGCTCACCGCGCTGCGCAACGGGGACGAGATCTTCCCCGCGATGCTGGCGGGCATCCGGTCCGCCGAGCACACGGTGGACATGATGACGTTCGTGTACTGGAAGGGGGACATCGCCCGGGACTTCGCGCGGGCGCTGGCCGAGCGCGCCCGGGCCGGCGTGCGGGTACGGCTGCTGCTGGACGGCTTCGGCAGCAGACTCATCGAGAAGGACCTGCTGGAGGAGATGGAACAGGCCGGCGTGCAGGTCGCCTGGTTCCGCAGACCCCTGCTGCTGTCACCGCTGAAGCAGAATCACCGGTGCCACCGCAAGGTCCTCGTCGTCGACGAGCAGACGGCCTTCACCGGTGGTGTCGGCATCGCCGAGGAATGGTGCGGGGACGCCCGTAACGAGCACGAATGGCGTGACACCCATGTCGAGGTCCGCGGGCCGGCCGTGGACGGCATCGCCGCCGCCTTCGCGCAGAACTGGGCCGAGTGCCACGACGAACTCTTCGACGAGCGCGACCGGTTCGTCCAGCACCGTCCGCAGGGCGACGCGGTGGTGCAGGTGGTGCGCGGCTCGGCCAGCTTCGGCTGGCAGGACATGCAGACGCTGATCCGGGTCATGCTGGAGTCGGCGGAGCACCGCTTCCGCCTGGCCACCGCCTATTTCGCACCCGACGAGTACTTCGTCGACCTGCTCTGCGCCACCGCCCGGCGGGGCGTCGAGGTGGAGATCCTGCTGCCCGGACCGCACACCGACAAGCGGGTCTGCCAACTGGCCGGCCAGCACCACTACGAGGCGCTCACCGCCTGCGGGGTGAAGATCTACCAGTACCAGCCGACGATGATGCACGCCAAGGTCATCACCGTGGACGGCGTCGCCGCCCTGGTCGGCTCCACCAACTTCAACCGCCGTTCCCTGGACCACGACGAGGAGATCATGCTCGCCGTGCTGGACGAGAAGTTCACGGTCACCCTCGACGGCCACTTCGACGACGACGTACGGGCCGCCGCCCTGATCCGGGAGGGGCGGTGGAAGCGGCGTTCCGTGCTGCAGCGGGCGCGCGAGGCGGCCGTCGTGCCCATCCGCCGATTTTTGTGACCACATTTCGTGTGCGCGCAGGCATGGAGGCAGAATAAAGGGGTATCCGCGCAACGGCGCCGCCCGCGTTCGGCCGGCGCCGCGGGTGGTTTCTACGGTGCGGGAGGGAACAGGTCATGATGCTCAGGAGCGCGACGTCGACGGACAGGCAGTCCCACGACCTGCCGGACATCGCCTGCCCCTCGCAGGTGGCGCCGAAGGACGCCCGCGAGCTGTCCAGGGTGTTCTTCGACCAGCTCGCGGTGCTGGAGGAGGGCACGCCGGAGTACCAGTACGCGCGGAACACGCTGATCGAGATGAACATGTCGCTGGTGCGGTTCGCGGCCGGCCGGTTCCGCAGTCGGGGGCCGGAGGAGATGGAGGACATCGTCCAGGTCGGCATGATCGGTCTGATCAAGGCGATCGACCGGTTCGAGCTGACGCGTGAGGTCGAGTTCGCGTCGTTCGCCGTTCCGTACATCGTGGGCGAGATCAAGCGGTTCTTCCGGGACACCACGTGGGCGGTCCATGTGCCGCGCCGGCTGCAGGAGGCGCGTGTGCAGCTCGCCCGCGCCACGGAGGAACTGCGCAGCCGTCTCGGCCGTACGCCCACCACGAAGGAACTCTCCGAGCTGATGAGCCTCGGCGAGGACGAGGTGCGCGAGGCGCGCCTCGCCGCCAACGGCTACACGTCGGCGTCCCTGGACGCGGCGATCAGCGGCACCGAGGACGGCGAGGCCGCGCTGGCGGACTTCATCGGCGCCGAGGACCAGGCGCTCGAGCTGGTCGAGGACTTCCAGGTGCTGGCTCCGCTGATCGCCGAACTCGACGAGCGGGACCGGCAGATCATCCACATGCGGTTCGTGGAGGAGCTCACCCAGGCCCAGGTCGGCGAACGCCTCGGCGTCTCCCAGATGCACGTCTCCCGGCTGCTGTCGCGCACCCTCACCCGGCTGCGGGACGGCATGCTCACCGAACGCTGACCACGCCGGGGATCGCCGAGAGGACCCGGTCATCACGGGATCACCCGGCGGATCAGTGGGCGGGCGCGTACAGACGCAGGTGTGCGACGACCCGTTTGCCGGTTTCCAGGGCGACGGTCTGCAACTGGTCGCACAGCCGGGTCACCAGACGCAGGCCGTGCCCGCCGACCCGGCCGGCGTCCTGGGGCCGCAGTTCGGGCGGACGGGGAGAGCTGTCGCTCACGGTGACCCGCAGCAGGGCGGCGTCCGGCGTCACTTCCAGGGCCAGCCCGCCCGGGCCGGGCGCGTGACGCAGTGCGTTGGTGACGAGTTCGCTCACGATGAGCTGGGCGTCCTGACTGGGGCGCTGGTCGGGCTGGTGTCCGGCCCGGGCCAGCAGCGTGCGCACCGCCGCGCGAGCCTCGGCGATGGACGCGCCCGGCGCGTCCCAGGCGGCGCTGAACAGCAGGGGTGCGCGGCGCTTGGGTGCGGGCGCTGCCCGATCTTCCAGGGGGGTGGCCATAGAACTCTTTCCCGGGGTCGTCCTCGTCGGTGCGTCAGGGGTTGTCGTGGTCGTGTGATGCGGATACCCGCCGGCCTCCGGTTCATGAGGCGCCCGCAGCCGGGGCGTCCGATGAACGGCCGGTTCCCGGGCGAGGGCGGGGCCGCACGCCCCGCCGTTCACCGCGGATCCGGCCGGCGCGGCGGTTGGAAGCAGGCGGTGACCTTCTTGCCGCGGGGGCAGTGGTAGGCCAGCCAGTCGTCGGCGAGCGCGTCGACCAGCAGCAGACCGCGCCCGCCGGGGGCCGTGGCGCTCGCGTCGCGCGGCTCGGGAAGGCGGGGCGAGGCGTCGTGCACGGTCACGTGCAGGCACTCCTCGTCCCAGGTGAGGATCAGCTGCGCCGCGCTCCGGGCGTGCAGATGGGCGTTGGTGACCAGTTCGGACACGGCCAGCACCACGGAATCCACCAGATCGGGCACCGTCCGCGACCATGCCAGCGTCTCCAGGTGTGCACGCGTCCAGTCCCGGGCTGTCTTCGCCCCGCTGTTGAGCGGCAGCGAGCGCGCCCACCCCACAGCCCTCAGCGATGAGTCCTTCGCCACTGTCCCTCCTCGCACCGACCGTCGTCGATGTCCCGTCTGCCCAGAAACAACGGAGTCAAGGTCGCCGAGAGGGATGTGTCTCACCGCGGGGGAGCGCTCATGCCTCCCGGGGCGCGGGGCGGGTGAGGTCGGCAGAGCGGCTCTCCGCCACGACCTGGTAGCCGGCGCTCGTGTACAGGCTCATGGCCACGTCGTTGCCGCCCCACACGGTGAACATCAGCGTGTCGTCACCGGCCGCGAGAACGGCCTGTTCGCCCGCCGCCATCGCGGCACGTCCGAACCCGTTGCCGCGGTGCCGCTCGTGCACGTGGAGCGAGTAGCCGTAGGTGACGCCCGGAAGATGCCCGTGCCGCAACCAGCCGGCGCCGATCCGCTCCCCGGCGGCCTCGAGCACCAGGAACGTGTGGTCGGCCGTCGCCAGGCCCTCGGGAATCAGCTCGGCGAAGTCACGGTCCGACTTGCGCACGGCCTCCTCGAGGCTCAGGGCACCCGCGCGGACGATGCCGGAGACGTAGGCGGTCTTCTCCGAGTCCAGCCAGTCGGGGAATTCGGCCGGTGTCATCGGCCGCGCGGTGACGCCGGCCGGCGGTGCCGACGGGGAGCCGAACCGTCGCGCCCTGAGCTGGCCGCGGACGCGGTAGTCCTCGAACGGTTCGCCGGCGGGCTCGGCGAGCCGTGTCTCCACCCTGCTCGCGCCGCGTCGCGCGCACCACTCCTCGGCCCACTCCCGGGCCGCCCGCTCGTGCCCCCGGCCCGCGTGGGGGGCGTCGACGCGGAGGTCCCCGATCTGGCCCACACGGGCGTCGTCGGCGTCGGTCACGGCCACGGCGACGTATCCGACACGGGTGCCGGCGTCCGTGATCGCGGCGACCGTCCAGTCACCGGCGTCGCCGCGGGCGTCCCGCAGCATGCGTTCCGCCGCGGCGGCCCCGAGACCGGCCGCCGCGTAGGAGGCGCGTCGGCTCCGTTCGAAGCCGGTCTGCCATTCGGAGGTGTCGTCGAGGAGAGTGAATGCTGTCACGTGAGCACACTAACGGCACGGTCAGGAAGGCGAGTTGCCGCCCGGCGCGGGGTGCCCGGGGTCGGCGGGCCGCTCTCCGAAGGCGGCGGTGAGCGCTCTTTCGACCAGGTCGGGCAGCCGGGTGCGTGCGTCGTCCTCGGCCCAGCGCACCAGCGCAGTGTGCAGAGCGGCGAGGCAGGCGCTCGCCGCGGCGTGGGCGCGGAACGCCGCGTCGGGATCGGCGGCGTCGCGCCCCTGACGGGACGGCCCACCGCGGCCCCGCGCCGCGGCCGCCCTGCCGGGACGCGCCTCACGCCCGCGTCGGGGCCCGCAGGGCGAGAAGGGCGACGTCGTCGTCGTTGGCGGTGGGACGCACCCGGCGCAGCAGTTGGTCGGCGAAGGAGGCCAGTGGACGGTGCGCGAGCGCGGCGGCGTGCCGGCGCAGCCGGTGCAGGCCCTCGTCGAGGGTGTGGCCGGGTTCTTCGATCAGGCCGTCGGTGTAGAGGAGCAGGGTGGACCCGGGCGGCAACGGCGCGGTGGCGTCGGTGCGGGGCCTGCGGGCGCCGGTGCCCAGGAGGATGCCGTGTCCTCCGGTGAGGTATTCGGCCAGGCCGTCGTGACTGATCAGCAGGGGTGGCGGATGGCCGGCGTTGGTCCAGGTCAGTCGCCAGTGGCCGTCGTCGGCCGCTTCGATCCGGGCGAGGATCAACGTGGCCATCGCGACGTCGGTGATGTGCATGACCGCCTCGTCGAGACGGGCCACGATCTGGCTGGGCGGCTCGTGCAGAGCCCAGGCGTAGGCGCGCAGCATGTTGCGCACCTGCGCCATGCCGGCCGCCGCCTCCAGATCGTGACCGACGACGTCGCCGACGGCCAGCGCGGTGGCTCCGTCCGACAGCGAGAAGGCGTCGTACCAGTCGCCCCCCACCTGCGAGGCGTCGGGCGCGGGCAGGTAGCGGACCGTCATCTGCAGGCCGGGGACGCGCGGCATCTGGGGCAGCAGGTGGTTCTGCATCGTCTCGGCGACCTTGCGCTGACGCTGGTAGAGACGGGCGTTGTCCAGGGCGAGGCCGGCGCGGCGGGCGATGTCCTCGAGCAGGGGGAGATCGGTGGTGTGGAAGTCCCCCGGCTGCTTGGCGCGGCCCAGGGTCAACGCCCCGAGGACCGCGCGGGTGCTGCGGATGGGAGCGATGGCCGCGGAGTGCACACCGGTGGCCTCGAACAGGCGGCGCTGCTCGACCGCGATGCCGGAGTCCGGCGCCCCCTGGTAGGTCTGCGGGCGGGCCAGGGTCGAGGCGACCCCGCGCAGCGCCCTCGACAGAGGCATCGGTGACTCCTCGGGAATCGGCGGCATCGGCCCCTGGAGTTCCTCGTGGCGCACCAGCTCACCGCCGTCCGCCTCGACGACGACGGTGCGCCACACCTCGTCGCGCTCCGTGATGAGGTCGACGATGACCCAGTCCGCCAGCCGCGGCAGCACCAGACCCACCAGCCGCCGCAGTGCCTCCTCGGCGTCGAGGGTGGACGTCAGCTGAGTGGTCGTCGCGGCCAGCAGCGCGAGCCGTTCGAACTCCGGCAGCAGCGTGGGAGCCGGTTCGGGCCGGACACCGTCCCCCTCGGAATGAAGAGCGTGGAAGAGGACGAGGGTGCTGCGCTCGTGGTCCGCGAGGTCGAACGGGGTTATCAGCCACGAGATGGGCAGCAGGGAGCCGTCCCCGCGCGCGAAGTAGTCCTCCCGGGTCTGAGCGGTGCGCCCGGCGTGGAACGCCTGCCGCATCTTGCACTGACTTCTCGGCAGGGGCTGGCCGTGTGCGTCCCGGTGCAGCAGGTCGTGCGCGTCATGGCAGAGCAGATCCGCCGCGGCCCGGCCCAGCAGCTGCTCGGCGCGTGCGTTGACGGCGAGTATGCGGCCCTGCTCGTCCACGACGTAGGCCCCGGTCCCGATGGCCTCGAGCCCACCGGCCAAGGCGGTCACAGGCGCCGTCAGGGGCCTTCCCCCGTGGCTCTCCTCCTGCTCCGGTCCTCCTGCCATGCCCAGATCTCCTCAGCTCACCGCCGGCACGCCCGCTCGACGGTATCCGCTTCCCGACTGCCCCGGCAGCACGAAACGAAGCTGCCGGGAGGCGCAGCCCGCCCCGTCGGGTCGGAACGCGCCACGGCTCCGGGACGCGCGTCGGCGTCGTCGGGACGGGCGGTTCACACGGCGGGGCTTCGGCGTCCGGAGCACGCGCCGATCGGCGGCGGCCGGTCGTGTCGCCGGTGCGGGACGGGAGCTGCCGGACCGGCTCGGTGACGTGCTCCGATCCGATGTGAAGCGAGCCGAGGCCGCCGCGCACGGCCGCCCGGCAGGCGCGGCTGAGGTGCTCCACGGAAGCCGCGCTCTGCTCGGTGAGAGCTGTGTGCGCCGCCCGCGCGTCTCGGGTGACTCACCGGGCCAGCGGATCGGGGGCGGCCTGCCAGGGTCGGCACAGGGCGAGGAGGGTATCGCCGCGGCCGGTGAAGGCGAAGTCGTCGATGGACGGCATGCCGGTCGCGTGGACCTTGCCGGGGCGAGCGGGGCGCCGGCTCAGGGGGCCGGGAAGAGGGACCGGTTGGCGATGTCGATGATGAACGGGCCGATGTGGGAGGGGTATCGGTCCACGATGGCCTCCTTGTACGCCTGGCCGTCGTCGCCGAGCAGTTCGCGGGCGTCGTCGAGGTAGCGGTGCACCTGCTCGTAGACCTCCGGCCCGGTGGGCAGGCCGTGGCCGGCGAGGATCGTGTCGTAACCGGACTCGGCGGCCAGCGCGTCGACGGCGCGCTGCCAGCCGGCGATGTCGTTGTTGCCCAGGTAGAGGTGGACGTCGTTGTAGACCAGGTCCTGGGCGACCAGGACGCGCTGCTCGGGCAGCTTGATGAGCAGTTCGTCGGCGGCCTCACCGCCCGCGACCGCCTCGAAGACGAACGGGACGCCGTCGATGACCTCGGTGCCCGGGGTGAGATCCACCGTCGGCGTGAACTCGGTGACCGGGATGACCAGACCGGTCGGCAGCCGGCTGTCGCCGCGGGCGACGATCTGCTCGCGTACCTCGGCCAGGGCGTGCACGGGGACGCCGAAGCGGGAGGCGCCGTTGTAGTGGTCCGGGTGGGCGTGGGTGACGATGAGCCGGTCGACGGGCTTGCCCAGCCCCTTCGCATAGGCGACGGCCTCGTCGGCGTAGGCGGGGACGAGCTGGGCGTCGACCGCGATGATCCGGGCCGGCGTCTCGATGAGCTGCGTGGTGGTGTGGAAGGTGTCGGCCGGGGACATGTAGCTGTGGATGCGGACCGTGCCCTTGTCGAGGACCGTGACAGTGCCGTTCATGAAACTCTCCCTGCGGTGCAGGACGGCCTCTCGCCGTCTTGGTGTCCTCCACTCTGGTCGTGAAACCGCAGGCAGGCGAGATAGCCTGAAGACACGGCATGGTAAATCGAGGACATATGGAGATCGCGTTGCGTCCTGCTGACTTTGCCGGCGTCGAGCCGTTCGAGGGCAACGCCATCCTCCGGCTCGACTTCGATCCGCCCGAGGAACGCGTTCCCGGGTTCGAGATCATCGATCTTGCGACCCTGCACGAACGCCGGCGGCGCCGACGCAGGCGGCCCGACCTGGTGCACCGGGTCGATTTCCATACGCTCACCCTCATCACCGAGGGCAGCGGCGAACACGCCGTCGACTTCGTGACGTACCCCTGCCGCCCCGGCACCCTGCTGTGGGTCCGTCCCGGTCAGGTGCAGAGTTTCGTGCGACCGGGCACCGCCGACGGGACGCACCTGCTGTTCACGCCGGCATTCCCGCCGCACAACAGCACCGCCGACCGGCTGGTGAACGAGTGGTACGGGCCGGCGTGCCGGCAACTGGGAGCGAGCCCCACCTACGCGGTGCTGTCCACGTTGCTGGGCCAGCTGCGTGCCGAGTACGGCCGGCCGGAGGGGACGGTGTCGGCAGAGATCCTGCAACTGCTGCTGGCCACCGTGCTGTTGCAGATCGACCGGCTGCCCCACGCCGAAGGCGGCACCGACCCGTACGCGGGCGGCGAGGTGTACGCCCGCTTCCGCGCCGAGCTGGAACGCTCCTACGCCGCCACCCGCCGCGCCGCCGACTACGCGCACCGCCTCGGTTACACCGTCAAGACCCTCACCCGTGCCTGCACCGCCGCCACCGGACAGCCCGTCAAACAGGTCATCGACGGCCGCGTCGCGCTGGAGGCGCAACGTCTGCTCGCCCACACCGACGAACCGGTGGCGACGATCGCCCGCCGCCTCGGCTTCCCCGAACCCACCAACTTCGGCAAGTTCTTCACCCGTCACACCGGCGTCACCCCCGGCGCCTTCCGGCAGACGCACCAGAACCAGCAGTGAGCCGGTCCGGCTCGGGGGCCGCGGGCGGGGCGGCGCGGCGGCGGAACCGAGAGCGCCGGGACGGCGAACGGCGACGGCCCTGGGGCCGCCGCCGCGTGTCCGGTGCGCAGGAAGGGATCAGCGCTTGGTGTAGAGGAAGCCGAGCTTGTCGATCTCGTCCCCGGCGCGGCCGTGGAACCCGGCTATCTGCCACCCCGTCGGGGCGGTGCGCGTCACGCAGTCGGACGTGGTGGTCCCGCCGGACAGGCTGCGGCCGAGGTTGGTGGTGAACTTGGCGGAGAAGACGCGTGTCAGACCGTCCTTCTGGCCCTGGCACAGCTGGGCGGAGGTGACGTACTCGCCGCTGCCCAGCGTCAGGGTCGACACGGTGCCGCCGGCGCCGCCGTGGGTGAGGACCTTGCCGCCCGCGAGGGTCAGCGCGACGCCGTCGACGCGGGAGCCGCTGCGCAGCGAGAGGCTGACGGGGCTCGCGCCGGCCGGTACGGCGTCGATGTCGTTGTAGTAGTCGCCGTGGGGTCCGCCGAACTGGTCGCTGAGCTGGAAGTCGGGGTTGCGCGACCAGGAGAA